>JAUWNY010000119.1 GCA_030612405.1 Candidatus Methanophagales archaeon
CTTGCCTGCACGGTCTAACTTCCAGTGTGCAAACCTGATGAACTTTATGTAATCATCAGACAAAGGCTGAATGTTCCGCTCTTTTCTCACATCTTCCTTGTAATCTTCCATCAGCTTCTCGATGAAATCCGACTTGTTCTCCGAACTCACCGAATACGGCGGATTACCGAGCACAACCCGAATAGGAACATTCTCCTTTACCTCTTTCGCTTCCTCTGCTTCTTTAATAAGGTTTGTCAGCGGAAGCGCTCTCTGCTCTGGCTCCTTCAGCTCCAATGTGTTCGTGAGGAAAAACTTGAACCGCTTCTCATCCTTGAGCTCGTAGCCAAGTTCTTCCAAAAGCATCGCCACGCGAAAATGCCCGATAACGTAAGGAGCGACGAGAAGTTCAAAAGCATGAAAATCACGTACTACGTGTTCTTCTAAATAAGACCTGACAAGCCCGCCTTTTCTTCTCACTTCTAACTCTTCCTTTACCTGTTTTATCGCTTGAATAACGAAAGTTAACGTTCCCGCCGCAGGGTCGAGCAGCGTTACGTCTCGCGATGCAAATCCCTCTTCCTTACCAAAATCCGCCTTCAAAATCTTGTGAATGCTTCGCACAATATAAGAAACCACAGGCAGCGGGGTGTAGTAAACGCCCAATCTCTGCCTTTCTTCCGGGTTGTAAGTAGCGAGAAAAGTTTCGTAGAAATGAATTACCGGGTCTTCTTCCCATTTCGTTAGCTTGAACTCATCGCAAATCGAAGCGACATCCGCTTTCTCAAGCATCTCCGCTATGTCGTCAATAATCCACGTTAGCGAAGCAGGAAAATCAGGTCCGACAAACGAATAGAAAATTTCACGCAGCAGCGGCACGCTCTCAGGAATATACTTCCATGCACCTGCCTTTAAATTCCGCTCGCCCTGCTTGTGCATCCGCATCCACGCCGCAAAAAGACCGTAGGCGATTGTCTGTGCATACAAATCCGCAAACTTGTCTTTCGTCAGCGTTTCAATAAGGTTTTCTCGAAACGCCGTGTAGAAATTCATCACTGCTTCCTGCCCCGCCAAAAGCTCCTCGTTCAATACGCCCTCAAGCAGTCTCGTCCTCTTCGCAAGCGCTATCGAAAGGTCATTTGAGTTCCTTATCTCCGGCGTGGAGAACGCGAAGAACGTCTCAAGCAATCCATAGAACGCTTCTAAGTTCTGTGGCGAAGGCGCTTTCAAATTCTGTAAATCCAACTGCCTGCCTACTTCCACCCTGTCCACCAGCGTTCCATCTCGATACAACCGAAACTCCATAAAATTCGTCAGAATGAGATTAGGAAGAAATTCACGGTATCTTTTTAACTGTTCCGTGTTCTCAAAATTCTCCAGGTTCTTATCCACCCCTTTCGCTTCGATATGCCCGATAATCTCCCCGTTCTTTCTGACGAAAAAGTCGGGTATGCCCACTTCAGTCCTCTTTGGCAGAACAAACGGGAACGTTGAATATCCTAAAATCCGTCCTGAATCTTTGATAAAGTGCTTCAAGCAATCGTAGAAGCTGCCTTCACTGTAATTACCGCCAGCATAAATCTCGTAAATTTCTCCAAAGTATTTTCTGAGTGCGTTCCTAAGTTTGTCTTTTTCGCTCTTATCCATTTCTCTCTCTTTTGTGTAAATTCGTTACGGAACTAAAAGCTATTTTTAGTATAGAGATGTATTTATTATTATTCGCATTACAGTGAAAATGTAGGAGAAGGAGAGAGGGGAAAAAAATGACAATAAAGGAGGAATTGCCACCGGGAGCCGTATCGCCGGAAGAGATACAAGAAGCGAATGTGCTGGTTTCCGCTACTTTTTCTGATATGTTTAAACCGATTATCGGTCCTTTTGGGTCAAAGATGTTGATAACACAGGGAGCGACTAAAATAGAAGCCGCTGACCTCGTTTCGGGCAACGCATACAGCCTGATAAAGGAAATGAAACATATGCACCCTACCGCGGACATACTGATAAATGCAGGGTTAACACAGGGGGAGAGAGTGGGAGATGGCGTAGCTACGGTGATGATTCTGACGGGCGAGCTGGTGAGGCGTGGATTTGAGCTGAAAAACGAGGGTGTGCATCAAAATATCGTGGTGAAGGGTTACGAGCTCGCTCTTGAGCGCGTAAAAGAAATTTTAGCTGACATAGCGGCTGAGGTGGACGTGAGAGGTGCAGGAGGCGATGAACTCTTGCGCTGCGTGGCAAAGACTGCGTTAAAGAAAGGCGATTATTATGCGGAAGATAAATTGGCGGATGCGGTAGTACAAAGCATAAAACGAATAAGCGATGACGATAGTGATGGCGGTGGTGCGGGGAATAAGCCAATAGACGTGGATGACATCGCGATAGAAACAAAGAGCGGGGGCAGAATGCAGGAGACGGGTTTTGCCGAAGGAGTCGTGGTGGACCGAGAGGTTTTAGCGGCACTTCCAACGGAGATGACGCCTGCGAGAATAGCTTTGCTTGATTTCCCGCTTGAACATAAGGAGCCAAAGATGAAGGGGAGACGAGAACTCAAAACCGGTACGGGAGCACGAGAACGCAGTAAAGCAGGCGAAACGCTCGGAGCACTCGACATTCACGTGAAACTCTCAAAACCTTCGCAGTTCAAGGAGTTCCGGGAGGCAAGAGCAAAGATTTTTGATGCGGTCGTGGACCCGGTAGTGAAATCAGGTGCAAACGTGATTTGTTGCCGGTGGGGTGTGGATGACGATGCACTGGGCAAGTTCCGCCGAGCAGGGATAATGCTGATAAAAAGGGTAAAATTAACGGACATGAAACGATTGGAGCGGTCTACGGGAGGAAAGATAGTGAAAGACGTAAGTGACCTCAGTGAAGACAAATTTGGCGCTGCGGGAAGAGTGGTCCAGCGAGAGATAAGCGGTGATAACTACGTCTTTTTTGAGCAGTGCTCGCATAAGAAATCCGCAACGATGTTTATACGAGGCGCATCAACCAGGGTTTTAGAGGGGCTCGTAGGCGAGATAAAAAGCGCCCTGCACGCCGTTGCACAACTGTTTGAGGACAACCGCGTGGTACCCGGCGGTGGTGCGGTGGAAATGGAATGTGCGTATCGCGTGAGGAAATTCGCAAAGAAGATACCGAGTAAGGAGCAGCTGGCAATGGATGCTTTTGCTGACGCGCTGGAGTCTATACCAAAGGCGTTAGCGAAGAATAATGGGATGAACCAGATAGATGCACTTACGAAACTCAGGGCAGATCATTTCGCAGGTGATAAGAATGCCGGTATATCGGGCAGCGATAAGTGCTGCGTGAAAGACGTAATGAAAGAGGGGATAATAGACCCTTTAAGCGTGAAGTTGCAGGCGTTTATCTCGGCTACCGAAGCGGCAACAGGAATGATGAAAATAGACGATTTACACGTAGCAAGGAGTGCGGCGAGGGCAGAGGCAGTGAATCCTGAAGCACAAATTGCAGGTAGAACACGAGAGCTGATAGATGCCGAGAGGAACCCCCCCGAGTTCGATCTCCGCGGTGGAAGATTGAAATACACCGGAAAAGACGAAAAAAAGCCAAAGTCGGTGTACAGGTGAACCGACTTGACTCTCAAGAAAATAAATTGTTGACACCGATTAACGCAGACCAAACAGGTGTCAGGTTTTAGGTTCCAGGTGTCAGGGCTTTCAAGCGGATTAAAGTCTTAGCTTGACTTTTTAGCGAATAGCCAAACCGCTAAACCACTAAACCGCTAACATGCTAAACCGCTAATTGAACGGACAAGTCACACGAGCTTAGCCACAAGCTCCCCTTTTTTTACTCCTATATCACTTGCTATTGGCTCACATTTCGCCCTGAAGACATATATCAACCTTCCGCTTAACCTCAACTCGGCTCTGGCTTCAAACTCCGAAATCGTCTCGTAATTCCCCATTCCCTTTGCTATCACCAGATAGCGGTCATCACAGAATACATCCATAAATTCCACTTCCGCTTCTTCTATCAAAACACCTATGCACGAGCCACTTGGAACTATCTTCACCAACCCTGGATCCGAAATACCCACCTTTTCAATCGCTTCCTTCACGTCTTCTGTTGTAGCATCGTTTATAACAGGCGCGCTCTTCGGCGACACAACTACCTCCTTACCCAGTTCTATCAATTTCCGTATCACAAACGCATCAAAAAATACCTCGCCGGCATTATCGGTCAAATACAAAATCTTGTTTCGCTCCTTTATTGCCGATGTTATCACGTCCTTATCCCAATTAAGGTTCTCGCTTAATGTGTGCACGAAATCATCTTTAAAAGCATCGTCATCGTAAAAATACCCCTTTACTCCGTATTCCATTGAGTTCGCCGCTGCTGCTATTCGTACCAGCGCTTCCAGTTTATTCCCGCTCTTCGCGACAGCCGCATCGTAAAAGTCGGACACTTCGGAAAGTAACCCCTTCGCAACTTCGTTGCTTCTCCTTTTTATTTCTCTGTGGGGGTCTTTCACTCCGCTTCGCCTTTTTATTATCCTTTCCCTTTCAGTGCCAAAAAAAGCGGGTGCTTTCCCTTCCTCATCGAGATGCGCCATGAGAAAAGCGATAAATTCCTCCATTGCACGGATTTTTTCACTGTCGTCGTTAAAAGCTATATCGCACTCGTATTTCGTTCGTTCTACCAGACAGGCGATACAGTCGGATTTCGGTTTCATTTGTGGTATTTATTTATTTATATATTTATATATGGAAAAAGAATGAAACATTATAGATAACAAAAGAATAGGATGTAGATTAGAAGAAAAATAGGAGAAGAAGAGAAATGGTAGAGAAAGAACACATGAATCTGGCAATGATTGGCCATATAGACCATGGCAAGTCAACGCTGCTGGGAAGGTTGCTGACGGAAGCAGGAGCGATAGACCCTCATGTAATAGAGGAGTACAGGAAAAAGGCAGAGGCGATAGGAAAAGCGACGTTCGAGTATGCTTGGGTGATGGATACGTTGAAGGATGAAAGGGAGAGGGGCATTACCATAGACGTTGCACATCAGAGGTTTGATACTAACAAGTATTATTATACCATTGTAGATTGCCCCGGTCACAGGGATTTCGTGAAGAACATGATTACAGGAACGTCGCAGGCAGATGCGGCGGTACTGGTGGTGGATGCTAAAGACGGGATAATGGCGCAAACAAAAGAGCACGTATTCTTATCCCGAACATTAGGCGTAACTCAGCTGATTATCGCAGTAAACAAGATGGACCGGGTGAATTACGACCAGAAGCGATACGAAGAGTTGAAGAAAGAGATTTTGGCACTTCTGAAGACTGTGGGCTATAAAGAAGAGCATGTCACGTTTTTGCCTGTTTCTGCTATTGAGGGCGAGAACGTAACGAAGCGTGGCGATAAACTGAAGTGGTTCGATGGACCTACCCTGTTAGACGCGATGGACCTCATGAAAGTGCCGGAAAAGCCGATTAAGCTTCCGCTCAGAATACCTGTTCAAGACGTGTATACAATAACGGGCGTTGGCACCGTTCCCGTTGGACGGGTGGAGACAGGAAAGCTAAAGAAGGGCGATAAGATCATCTTTGAACCCGCGGCTAAAACGGGTGAGGTGAAAACAATAGAGATGCACCATGAAGAGATCCCGGAAGCAGTTCCAGGTGACAATATCGGCTGGAATGTACGAGGAATAAGCAGGAATGATATAAGGCGGGGAGACGTTTGCGGTCATCCTGATACCCCACCAACGGTTGCGGACGAGTTCACAGCACAGATAGTTGTCCTTCAGCATCCAAGTGCAATTACGGTGGGCTATACCCCGGTTTTCCATTGCCATACCGCTCAGGTTGCAGCTACGATAACGGAAATTTCTAAGAAGTTGGACCCGAAGACCGGCGCAGTAGTAGAAGAAAATCCCGACTTCATAAAATCCGGCGATGCCGCTATCATAACGATAAAACCCACACGACCGCTGGTTATCGAGCGTGTAAAGGAGATACCACAGTTAGGCAGGTTTGCAATCCGTGACATGGGGCAGACGGTTGCTGCGGGTATGGTAATAGACGTAAAGCCGAGGTAGGATAGAGGCTTAGCGGTTTAGCGGTTTAGAGCGGGTATGGTAATGGACGTAAAGCCGGAGTAGGATAAGGTAAGCAGAGGAGCTAAAAGGAAAGGGGAAATGGACCAGAAAGCGCGGATAAAGCTGTCGAGCACGGACCATAAACAACTGGATGGGATATGCCAGCAGGTGAGGCAGATAGCAGATACAACGGGAGTCAGAATGTCGGGACCCATCCCCCTTCCCACGAAGAAACTTCTCGTGCCCTGTAGAAAAAGCCCTGATGGTGAAGGTTCGCCTACATGGGACCATTGGGAAATGCGTATACACAAGCGATTGATAGATCTGGAGGCAGATGAACGAGCATTGCGACAACTCATGCGCATACCCATACCCAAAGACGTTCATATAGAAATCGTGTTGAAGGGATAGATAAAAATAGAAAGATATAAATATTAGAATCTTTAAACGTATATCATAACAGAGGCATAAACAAAAGAGGTGATAAAATGGGTGTCGTATCTGATGAATTGATAAAGGAAAAGGATGAGGAAATAGGGGCATTGATAAAGGAGATAGGCGAGCTGACGAATGAATTGAAGGGCGTAACGGAAGATGCACAGAGGACGGAAATAATAAACAAGATAACAGAAAAGGAGAAGAATTTACGCACGGTAAGACATAAAAAAGGGCAGTTTAAAGCGATGATTTCGCAACCTACAAAACTCTGGTAACAAGAAAACAGAAAATAAATTAGGGACGCAGATTAACGCTTGTGGGCTCTGCCCACATTCCCGCAAGCCCTGAAAGGGCTTAATGATAAGAATCAACACGGCTAAACTAAAATAAATCTGCGTAAATCCATGTAAATCTGCGTCCTAAATAGGTAGAAGTTATACTTTATCTACAATAAAATAGTTCCACAAACCCCGTTACATAAATCGAAAGGAAAGAAGAGAAGGTTAAAATGAAAGAGGCGATGTTCTATGAGAAACTGGAAGAGAACGCGGTTAGATGTCACCTATGCGCACATCATTGTAAGATAAACGAATCGAGGAGGGGGATATGTGGAGTTAGAGAAAACAGGGCTGGAATCCTCTACAGCCTGGTCTACGGTAAGGTAGTTTCGCAAGGGATTGACCCAATAGAGAAGAAACCGCTCTTCCATTTCCATCCCGGCTCTGAGGCATACTCGATTGCTACGGTTGGTTGTAACTTCAGATGCAAGAACTGCCAGAACTTCCATATTTCTCAGATGCCAAAAGAAGGCGAGAAACGGATAGTGGGTGAAGATATATCTCCTGAAGAGATTGTTGCGGCAGCCAAGCAATATGGTTGTAGAACCATCGCGTACACTTACACCGAGCCGACCATCTTTTTCGAGTTTGCTTATGATACCGCCATACTGGCACATAAAGAAGGGATATGCAATGTCTTTGTTTCAAATGGATATATTACGGAGGAAGCGATACGCACTCTCGCCCCTTATTTAGATGCGGTAAATGTAGACCTGAAGGGTTCCGAGGACCTGTATCGAAAAATTTGCGGTGGGCACCGGCAACCCGTTATGGATGCGATAAAGCGCTACAAGAGTTTGGGCGTTTGGGTTGAAGTAACCACGCTGGTTATACCAACGTTGAACGATACTGAGGAAGAGTTCAGAGAGATTGCGGAGTTCATCAAAAGTGTAGGCGTGGACATACCGTGGCATATCTCACAGTTCTATCCCACATATAAGCTACCTCATCTCCCTCCAACACCTGTTACTACCTT
>JAUWNY010000130.1 GCA_030612405.1 Candidatus Methanophagales archaeon
TATCGAGCAGAATTGTAAGGCAGGTATTGAAGGATTATCATATCATCTGAAAATGGCGAAGAAAACATCTACACCCTACGATGCGCCCGAACTGAAATATACCGAGTGGTGGGCATCAGGAGAATTGAAGGAATGGATTGATAACGTATGCAAAGCTAAAGGCCTCAGGTATTATGCGCATATTGAAAGAGCGGTCGAAAGAAAAAGACCCGATATTCTGATATTTCAGGAGCCGAAGAAGCCCGTGTGCGTAATAGAGATAAAACCCCCTTCATGGGACCCACTCACAATAAATCTGGTTAAAGAGACTTTCTTTAAGGCGGATAGAATAAAAACGCCTTATTTTGCTACATGGAATATCAATAAATTGGTATTCTTCAACACCTCGGAATTCGATAAAACGAGGTCGTTACGGGAAGGGATAATTCAGATTTATGAAGTGGCACATGTATCAGAGTTAAAGGATATCGGGGAAACAGAGCATAAGGTAAAGATAAAGGTCTTTTTGGAGAAGTTTCTGGAAGAGTTAGTGCTTCTCTATGAAGGTAAGAAGGTAGCCCCTAAGATACCGATTGATGAATATTTTGTAAATCATCTGCGTTTAACGGTGGATGCATTGACAAACACCTATCGAGAGACAATAACAGAAGAAGCAGCAAAGAACATGCTTTTTAAGAAGAAAATAGCAGAGTGGTTTAATGAGCAGGTATGGTCATTTAGTGGGTCTAAGGAGGATTACACAAAGATAGCACGGCAGGCTGCTTATCTTCTGATTAACAAGGTCTTGTTTTATACGGCGATGCAGGAGAAATTCGACCTGAACCCTTTGGAAGTCCCGCAAAATCTGAAGACAGGCGATTTTTTAGAGGGGATGCTCAAATTATATTTCGGTCGGATTTTGAAGATAGATTACGAGACGGTCTTCACGACAGAATTTATAGATGAGATAGCATTTCCAGAGGATAATAGGGCGGTTGAGTCCATAAGGGATTTGATTGTTGAGATTAATAAACATCGGATTTCAACAATTGGCTATGATTTTCTGGGAAGGTTGTTCGAGGATTTGATTCCCGAAGGAGAGAGGCATAAGCTGGGACAATACTTTACAAGTTCGGATGTAGTTGATTTTATTTTAAAGTTCTGTATGAAAACGGAAAGGGATTTTATTTTAGACCCCGGTTGTGGTGCCGGGACATTCCTCGTCAGGGCATACACACATAAACAGACAAAGAATAAGCTGCTTGCGCATGATTATCTACTATCAACGTTGTGGGGCATAGACATCTCAAAATTCGCATCGCATCTAACAACGATAAATCTGGCGATTAGGAATCTGGCGGTTTTGGAGAATTATCCGCGAACAATACATTCGGATTTTTTTGACCTCTCTCCCGACAAGTTATATTTTGAAAAGCCCAAGAAGATAGACAAGATTACTGGCTATGTCGAAAGGGAGGTGGAAAAGGCTCCGAGATTCGATTGTATTGTAGGAAATCCACCTTACACGAGGCAGGAAGAGATAGGTGACTTATCTGCTGGAGGTTATAAAGACGGACTTATAGCAAAAGCACTCACGCTAAATCTGGTAGATGAAGTAGTCAGGATAAAGCACGAGTTAAGCAAGAAGGTAGAGGAGCTGAAGAAAGAGCATGAGGGAGAGTATAATAAAATTCTGCATACCCACTTTGGAACAACGGATGCCCGAGCGATAAAGGACGAATACTTCGGAGAGCTTAAGCTAAAGTATGATGAATTAGAAGACGAGTTGAGAGAAGATTATAAACAAAAAATTCTCGAGAAGGTAAAGAAGAGATTTAAGAAAGAAGCGAAACTTACAGAACTCAGTAAAAGAGCGGGCATTCACGCTTATTTCTTCGTTCACGGGTATAAATTTTTGAAGGATGGTGGGCGGTTCGGATTCGTGGTATCAAATTCGTGGCTGGACGTGGATTGGGGAAGTGGCTTGCAGGAGTTCTTTTTAACGCATTACAGGATTATGGCGATTATTGAATCGAAGGTAGAGCGATGGTTTGTTGATGCGGATGTAAATACCTGCATAGTGATTCTGGAAAGAAGCGATAAAGCGGAGGAAAGAGACGAAAACGTTGTCAGGTTTGTGCAGTTAAAGAAACCCTTAAGGCATTTTATCCCAAAAGCGGAAAAGGACTGGGATAAGGAAGTTAAAAGACTGCAGGAGATTGACAAGCTGGTGAAGTTGATTTTAGCACATTCGGATTATTACGAAAATGAGGAGATAAAGATATATCCAAAGATTCAAGCGGATTTGTGGAAAGAGGGTTACGATGGGGATCCACAGAAATATACTGGCGCTAAGTGGGGTAAATATATTCGCGCACCGGAGATATTTTTCAAGATTATGGAGAGAGGTAAGGATTTGTTTGTTCCGCTGAAAGAGGTTGCAGATGTTCGATTTGGAATTAAAACAGGAGCAAATGAGTTTTTCTATCTCACGGAGGAGGAAATAAAGGCATGGGAAATTGAAGAGGAGTTCTGGTGTCACAGAGAGGGCGGGGAGTGGGTGCCAAACTATGTGATTAAATCGCCGAGGGAGTGCAAAGGGGTTGTCGTGAATCCTGAAGATTTGAAATATAGGGTGTTGATGATTCATAAGGATAAGAAGGAATTGGAAGGCACGAATGTCCTGCGGTATATTGAATACGGCGAGAGCAAGGGATTTCATGAAAGACCAACTTGTAAATCGAGAAAGAGATGGTATGATTTGGGAGAAAGAGAACCAGGAACAATCCTCTTCGCAATGATTCAGGCTTATTGGCATATTGTCTTCTATAACCCTTTCAAAGTTTACCCAGACCATAATTTATTCGAGATACTTGCCGATGAAAAAAATTCAATTTTGATTGCCACCTTTCTCTCGTCTACAATTACAATGCTAACCAAAGAATTTTATGGTCGCTCTTATGGTGGGGGCAGTGGTCCGCTAAAGGCTGAAGGGACTGATATCGAAAAGTTTCCATTTTTAATACCATCCAAGATATCGAATGAACAAAGAAAAAGGATGTCTGAAAAATTTGAGATTTTTGCAGATAATTTCCTTGAGGATACTTTCTCCGAACTCAACGCTTCGTCTCCCGATGAGGTCTCTCTCGACAAAGTCAAGCCAGATAGAAGAGAGCTTGACAAGGTGGTATTTGAAATTCTGGGCTTAACAGAAGAAGAGCAGTTAGAAGTTTACAAAGCGGTTGTGGATTTGGTCAAATCAAGGATAGAGAAGGCGAAAAGCGTTTCGAGGGGCAACAAGAACAAGAAGAAGTATTCGGAAGTTGATTTGCTTGTTAAGAGAACGCTGGATTCTTTAGGGGGCAAGGATATCATTAAAAACTTTTTTGATAGTATGGGCGAATACGAGGAGCGGATTTTACCGAGGTTCAGAAAAGAGGCAAAGATTGAGAAGACCCTGACGGGCTGGCAACTGACAGATGGAAAGGAAAGGGTACTTTTTGACGATAAAAAGCAAGCTGTGTATTGTGGGATACTGGCATTCATGGGGATGGAGAAAGTGAAAATCCCGAAAGAAATGAATGAGGAGAAGGTGAATGCAGTCCAGAATATCGTGGATTCTGTGTTCCAAGCTATCAATGCTACCTTAGACACGATAACGGATAAAAAGACAAGGGATGTGGTTAAGAGTCTGGTTATTGGTGGGATAATATCAAGAACAAATGAAACAGGCATTTTCGTTTAACTCTAAAAAGCCCCTGCATTAGATTTCTTGATTTTTTCCTGGAAGGGAGTGGACTTACTGTGGACGGTTGGCGCTTGGAGGGTAGCGGTGCGGGGGAAGACTTTGGGGGGTCTGGCTGGTAGCGAA
The DNA here is from genome assembly GCA_030612405.1 of Candidatus Methanophagales archaeon. Taxonomy (GTDB): domain Archaea; phylum Halobacteriota; class Syntropharchaeia; order Alkanophagales; family Methanospirareceae; genus QEXZ01. The sequence goes on from JAUWNY010000130.1 coordinate 3,851, forward strand.
AGTGTCGACCGAGAGCGTGCCCGCACATTGAAAAATTCCAAATCTAAATCGGCTCAAATCCTTTAACAAGAACTCGAAAAAGCATTAAAACAGGGATTATCTCCAAACGACCTATCCACATGTTTAATATCAACATTACTTTCCCAATGCATGACATCCCCGCATTTGTTATCCCGGTAGATAATCCCACATTCCCCTGTGCAGAAGCGACCTCAAACATGACCTCACCCAACTGAAATTGAGGACCCACCACAGAGGATAACACGCATATCCCTGTAAACAAGAACAGAAGCCAGAGGATAATAATCAAACTACTCTCTGACACTATTTTAACTATTTCTTCCCTTTCCAATAGCCTATCTCCGAGTCTGACAGATATTATTGCTCTGGGTGGCAAAAAATTTCTCCGTAATGACCATCTTATCCACTTGTAGGCTATTACCGCTCTTATTAATTTCACTCCTCCTGCCGTAGATCCCGCACCACCCCCTATTATCATGCTCATACACATGATAATCAGCCCGGTCCCCGACCACCCATGCACACCTGTTGTCTGGAACCCCGTGCACGTCAGTCCGGATATAAGTTGAAAAGAAGAATAAAAGTATGCCAAAAGAGGTTAAAATGAGGTAAATCCACCATGTTATCCTCACTGTGGATATAATGCTTGGTTTTATTCTCTCCTCTCGTGCTTCTGCTTTATACAATGAGAATGCCCCCGTCCCGGGACGTGCCAGGATGGAGAGCATCAAAACAATCACACCTACGCCGCCCACCCACTGCATCAGACTTCTCCAGAACTGCGCTGTGTGTGTAAGCGAGGAGGGATGTGCAATCATCGTCAGACCAGTTCCTGTCCAGCCGGACATCGCTTCAAAGAACGAATCCAACGGACTCATACCTTCTATCATAATGAAAAGGAGTGAACTGAGTGCGGGAACGACCAGCCATGCTAATGCCGCACATACCATCGCATGTTTAAACTCTGGCTCTTTTGCGTTTTTAAAAGAAAATCTAAGTGCTAATCCAAGGGCTAAGGCTGCAATGGCGGTGAATACTAAAGGTTTTATCACGTAAAGCTCTTCAAAGACATAAGCGACCACGAGCAATGAAAACATGAGCACTCCAAGTATAACCAAAATACTGCCAAGCTCTTTTAGCACCGTTTTCAGGTTTGAAAACACTTTCTCATCCGCCCCTCACTCTGACTAAACTTAAATTATATTTTTTAGTAAAGGTTTTTGCGTGCAAAAAAGTTTTAGCACAAACCTTTTCTTAGGAAGAAAACCTTTACCAACAAAGAAACTTGTGTTTTTTTCTTTTAGCACAGGTTTTCTTTTTTGTAAAAAAAGAAAAAGTGTATGGACAAAAAAATCATTTTCGGTAGCATCGGAAGCATCTTGAAATACGTTGGTATTTTAATGATCGTTCCGTTAGCAGCGGCTTGGTACGAAGAGAGAATATTATCCCTTTTTATTATTAAAACCTGGCTGGTCCCGCTTGTAATAACCACTTCCTTCGGAGTGATTTTAGAACAAAAGATGGGCGCAAAAGGAGTGATAAAAAGGAGAGAAGGATTTGTCATTGTTGCTTTAGGATGGCTCGCGGTTGCACTTTTCGGCTCGCTTCCTTACGTCTTCTCCGCGACGTTAGGTCCGATGGATGCCTTTTTTGAGTCCATGTCCGGCTTCACAACCACGGGCTCCACCGTGATGCTGAATTTAGAGCAGGTTGACCGCAGCATACTGCTATGGAGGAGTTTCACGCAGTGGATAGGCGGAATGGGCGTGATTTTGCTTTTTATTGCGATACTGCCAACTTTCGGCATTGCGGGCAGTCAGTTGTTTGACCGTGAGTTCCCGGGACCGATGTCCGAAAGGATTAGACCAAGAGTTCAGGTAACCGCGAGAATGCTGTGGTCTATCTACGTGATTTTGACCGGCGCAGAGATTTTAGCGCTTTTTTATGCTGCGAAAATGCCCCTGTATCACGCCTTTTGCACCGCGTTCTGCACGATGCCCACCGGCGGGTTCTCGCCACTGACGAATAATATCGCAGGTTACGCAAACCCAATAGCCGAGTTAATTATAGCCGTGTTCATGTTTCTCGCGGGCATGAACTTCATTTTGCACTATTCGCTACTACGAAAACCCGGAAAGGTAATAGCAAACAAGGAGTTTCAGGTATACTGCTTACTTCTTTTAGCGGCTATCTCCATAATAACTGCTGATTTGTATATTCACCTTTATCAGTTCGGGTCGTCCGGTTCTATACAGGAAGCATTCCGTTACGGAGGATTCCAGGCTATTTCCTTCATGACCACCTCTGGATTCACAACCGCCGACTTCGATGCCTGGAGTCATTTATCCAAAATCATTCTTTTCAGCCTGATGTTCATTGGAGCATGTGGTGGGTCAACCGGAGGAAGTATTAAAGTCATCAGGATATACGTTTTGCTAAAATATTTCGGGCAGCGGATTCGTAAAATTCTGTATCCGCATGCGGTTTTTGTGCTGAAGACGGGAAAGAAGCCCATTTCTGATGACATCATACAGGGGATTATCGCCTTTTTTATCTCGTATATTCTGATATTTGTGGTCTGCTCGATTGCAATGACTGCGGTAGCCCCCGGATTTGATATGATAAGCGCAACATCTTCGGTAGCGGCGACACTGGGAAACGTTGGACCCGGTTTTGGTCTTGTATCGGCTAATTATGCATCTGTTCCTATCCTGGGAAAACTCATTTTGTCTTTTTGCATGTGGGCGGGGCGGCTGGAGTTATTTACCGTTTTGGTTCTGCTGACACCTGCGTTTTGGAAGGGGTGAACTGAAGTTTCATTCTACTACTCAGCCCTCAGTCTTGTCTTTGAAAAACATATAACTCCCAAAACAAATAATATTACCGTTAGAATAATCATCATTGTTATATCATATACAACGTCTCCAAAACTGCCCCCGAACGTGAGTACAGACCTCAGCGCATTCGCTGTATGCGCCCACGGCAAAACATCGTATGCTTGAAATGTCTTCCCCCAAAAATCGCCAATCACAGCTCTTGGCAGTGTGAAAAATGCTCCGGCTATGAAACTCATTGGCACTGCTACGAGCATGCCTAAATTCTCTGCATGCTTCTCACTCTTTGAAAATGCAGCTACCAGCAAACCCAAAGAAATGGATGATATTCCCCCTATGATCCCTATCGCAATCGCAAGAGCTATGGTGGTTATGCCACCCTGCCAATGATACCCCATTGCTATCGCTACG
>JAUWNY010000100.1 GCA_030612405.1 Candidatus Methanophagales archaeon
CGCGAGGGACACCCTGCCACTGTCGGCTTCTGCACCGATACGGGTAAACAGCACAGGAGGGATTTTAACCCTCTGGCTGATTAGGTTACGAGGCACGCTCACCGCAAGCCCTGAAAGGGCTTAATTAACACAGATGATAAGGATCAACACGGTTAAATTTAACTAAAATAAATCTGTGTAAATCAGTGTAAATCTGTGTCTTAAATAGAAGGAAGCTATACTTTATACACAATAAAAAAAAGTCATATCTTGAACCTCAATAGCGCTGCAATTCCCCCCAATCCGTTTAACCTCTTGCCTGGCTCGAACTCCGTGCTGAACACCACTATTTTTCCCCTTTTTCTTTCCACATCTCTAAGCAAGCTTTCTATTTCCTTTTCCTCCTCCTCTCCTACCCTCGATGCCATGAGCTTTTCATCGCTAATCAGCAGCGTTTCTATCGCGCCGTACTGCAGCGCATTTATCACCTCTTCTTTTCCATATACCGCCTTCCCCCCCTCCTCTTCCTTGCTTATCTCTTCCATTAGCTTATCAAGCAGCTTGACTTCACGTGTCAGTCTCTCCTCTCTTTTTAACCGTTCCACAGCTCCTCTTTTCAAAACTTCTATAAATCCCGCCGTGCCGATGCTAGAACTCTGCTCCGTCCTCGCTCTCTTCGCTAATTCCGTATCCTTCTCCTTTAAGAAAGCAAAGAAATCGTTTTTTACGAAACCCGGACCTGCAATGATTACCGATTCCGCAGCCAACGAAACAAAGGAGTTTTTTAATTGCTTTAGCACGTCATAAAAAAAGTCGCTTTTACTTTCATCTCCCCGGCCCATGCCTTTTCCCGAACTGTATCGTATCGAAAAAAGCTCATCCACACCATACTGTCTCACCACACCAGCAACTGCTTCTCCGTCCTCTATGGTGACTACGATCACATCAGGCGAAGCCACGGCTTTTTCCGCTTCTTTTAGCCGCTTTAGCTGGTGTTCTTTCCATGCCTTGACGATGGAAAGCTCCGTACCGGGTTCGATGTTAAAAGTATGATAAGAGCCCAGTTCCGTATCCAGCCCTTTCTCAATCACACCTTTTATACGTAATCTGTGGGAGAACTTGTGAAACTCGACACTTTCCGTTCTTATGCCCAATCTAAGCGGTTTCTTTTCTGTTTTATCCGGTCTTATCTTATCGGTCACCCCCTCCAACCGTCTATACGTAAGCGAATAAACGAGGTCCCCTGCTTCTATTATGTGCTTGAGGTGCCATAAGTCGTCTAACGATTCAGGAATTAGAGAAACTTCACCTGTTTTCCTATCTGCTCTTTTATCCTTTATCTTCTTTTTTAGTATCTTCATCAACAACCTTTCTTTAATAAAGAAAGCTTGACCAAAGAAACTTATATTTTCTTGTGATAATCTGTGTAATCTTGTGGTTATAAAAAATGGGCATAACACTAAAACCATTGATAGACGAACCCGCGATGGTTGTGGAGAACGAATTTAAAACGTTGGTGATTGCCGACCTGCATTTAGGCATAGAGGCAGAACTAAGAGAAAAAGGGATAAATATCGGCAGTCAAACGGAGAAATTGTTAGAAAGAGCGATAACGTGTGTAAAAGCGGTTGAACCCGATGTGATACTGTTGCTGGGCGACGTGAAGCACGCAGTGCCGAAAATATCGTGGATGGACAGAAAAGAAGTGCCGCTTTTCTTAGCCGAGCTGGCTGAGTATGCACCGGTATACGTGGTTAAAGGGAACCACGATGGTCATTTAAACAGACTGCTGCCAAAAGCGACAGAGTCAGAGCCAGAATGCAAGCCAAAGCACGAGATATGTATTAAAAGCACGAGAGGTTTCGTGTTTGACGGCGTAGGATACACACATGGGCATTCATGGCCCTTACAAGACTTGTTCTCTGCAAAATATGTGCTGATTGGGCACAACCATCCAAGGATAAAATTAGCGAGTTCACAATCACGCTATAGAAGCACGCGGAGCGTATGGATACGTGCCAGATGCGATTACGACGCGGTAAAGGAGCACTACCCGGAGCTAAGGAAGAGCGGCTGGGAGGACCCATGGGTGATAATAATGCCTGCGTTTAACGAGATATGCGGTGGCATCACGTTTAATGCACCGACCAAAAGGCTTCTGGGACCCATAGCTTCGAAGCTTCTTCGATTAGAGGATATGGAAGTGTATTTGCTGGATGGGACATACATAGGAAAAGCAGGAGAGTTGGAATAAATCCCAATTTCCAAATCCAAAGAGAAATGTCAAGCAAGAAAAGAAACAATTAAATAGTTTTTTCTTTTAGTACAAACCTTTTCTTAAGAAGAAAAGCTTTACCAAAAGAACTATACTTTCTTAGCACAGGTTCTTTCTTTAGAAAGAAAGTGTTTAGTAAAGGTTTTTGCGGAGCAAAAAAGTTTATGCTACGAAAAGAGGAAATAGAGCATATAGGATGGTTGGCAAGGATAGAGTTGAGTGAAGCGGAGAAGGAACTATTTGAGAAGCAATTGAGCTCGATATTAGATTATTTCGCCGTGCTGGATGAATTAGACACTGAAGATGTAGCGCCCACATATAACGTAATTGGCATAAAAGACGTGGTAAGGAAAGACGAACCGAAGGAGGGTTTAAGCCAGTCGGAAGTGTTGCGGAATGCACCTAAGAAAGAGAAAGGGTATTTCAAAAGCCCACGGATGCTATGAATAAAAATACTCCATCACTATCTTATTATTCTTAGTGCATCACATAGATATTCGTATGCAATGGTTTATCCTCGCTTTTTTGGCTTCAACCTTATGGGCTGTGGTAGTGATAGTGGACAAGTTCGTTCTCACACATCATATCAAAGATGCTTTTTCCTACCAGATTTTCCTGACAGTTACACTGATACCCGCCGTTTCGGTTCTTTTTATTTTCTCTTCTTCCAATTTCCATTTACAGAATTATCTCTATCTCTCGTTTTATCTCACGATTTTCGTAATCGGGATGATTTTGGGTTTGTTTTTCGTTCTTTACAATAAAGCGCTTCTGATAGAAGAAGTATCGCGAGTAACGCCGCTATTTTACCTATCGCCTCTTTTCGTCCTCCTTTTCGCATCTTTATTCCTTGGTGAAAGCTTATCAATGAAAAGGTATCTGGGCATAGGACTCCTGGTTTTCAGTGCGATTTCCGTCTCTTTAAAAAGAGTTGAACACAAATCCAGATCCCGGTTCATATCCCTATCTATCTCACCCGCATTGTTGATGATTTTGTTTCTGGATTTAATCATGGCGGGCAAAGACGTCCTCGCAAAATTCTTCTTCTCTTATATGGACTATTGGTCATACCTGTTCTGGTTCATACTCGGTAATATTGCAGGAAGACCTCTTCTCTTATTCATCCCGGGCATCAAGGGAAAATTCATTGCAGATATGAAACCGCTTTCATCGAGAATATGTTTGCTTTGCTTTATCAACAGTTCCCTCGCTTGCATAGGTTATGTTTTATACTTCAATGCGGTTTCTTTGACGTATGTCTCGCTCGTGAGTGCGATACCCTCAACGCAGCCATTTTTGGTTTTTGTTATTGCCATAATACTCAGTGTTTTTTATCATGAGTTGCTAAAGGAGAGTATAGAGAGAAAGGGGGTTATTATCAAGGGATTTGCAGTCGTTACGATTTTAATCGGGGCGTATTTAATTGTATCTTAAATCTTTTTAAATGTGGTGAATATTTGGTGGCATTTCTGTTTTTTGCCGATGTATTTATATTGCAATTTATCATAAGTAAAAGATGTGTGAAGTGACTAAGGGTGGGTGATAAAAAAAGATGAGCGGGGGAGTCTTTGGAGATGGAGAGGATTGGCTTGAAAAGATATTCCAAGAATGTGAAGAGCAAAAACAAAAAGAACTTAATAGATTGAGAAACGAATCTCCAAAATTCAGCTTTAGAATTGAGAGTGGAAAGGAAAGTTTCGGTCTTAGAATGGATCTTAGCGAACTAATAGATGAGTTTTACACCCCAATTCAACTTTTAGAAAAATCACAGATTGGAGTAGCAAATCTTCTAAACACCTTAAATTTAGATTTTAAGACAAATTACGTAGTGAAAGGGCTTTCGGGTGAATATATAGTTCCTTTTTATCTACATGACAAGGATAGACAGGTCATATTTATGCCTGCTCTATTCCCGTGTTTCTTAGAAGCTTTTGGTATTCCAGCAAATCAATCATATAATGCATTTTTACCATTTCTAACATTAGACTTTTTCAAATACATAGATATATAAATGAATGCTCAAGAAAAACCGACAATTATGGCTTTTTATGGGATTACAAATTTTGGAGAGCTAGCAAATATAAATTTTCTTGAGTTCATCAAAGTTACCCTACAGGATAAAGGCATCACTCCCACTAAAGACGATTTACAAAAATCAATGGAAAAAGAGGGTATTTATGGTATCAACATCAAGAATATGTTTGAATCGTATGGTATTCCAAGAATTGATATAAAGCTTAGGGATGCTTTGAGGATGTATATTTTATCCCCGGGCATTCCTGAAAATAAAAGAGAATTGATAGGCTACGGAATAGAATTAGGTATTCCTAGGTTCCTAAATCCGTCTATTTTGGATTATTCGTTATATGCTACCCATAAGTACGCGGAAATCGAACCCGAAATGCTTGGAAATTTTATAGTAAAGGGAAAATCACTTGGGCATTTCCCTTCCCCTTCAGGGTTATTACCAGACATCACTCCTAAAAAAGCAGAAAGAGATCCATTAGATCTGATGGAATATTTAGAGCAAAAGGGAAAAGTCACAGAAGTTAAAGGGAAATACAAACTAACATCAGAAGGTCAAAAATTAATAGAACTTGAAATATATGGCAAACCTCCCGAACTCACTCTCAGAAAGATATGGAATCTCATAAAAAATGCAAAGCATTTAATCCCCTTCTTAAAGTATATATAGGAAAAATGAAATGGAGGAAGAAAAATGCCATCTCCTAAAGAAGTCATCGAAAATATTCGGAAAATCAGGTTTCAAATAGGTCTTGATACCAAAGATTTATCTGATGACCAAAAAGCGGCATTACGAGATAAAGAAGAGGTTATAAAAGATGCAGCACAACTTGCCAGCGAGATTAATACAAGAAAACCTCACTTTATTTTTGAATTGATTCAGAATGCCGAAGATAACGACTATGAACAAAGTGAAACACCTAAGATTAAGTTTATTATCAACTCTAACAAGTTAATAATCCAAAACAACGAGAAAGGGTTTGAGAAGGAACATGTTGAGGCTTTATGCCGAGTAGGTGGCAGTACAAAGAGAAATAGGACATTAGGATACATAGGTGAAAAAGGCATCGGCTTTAAATCTGTTTTCATGATAAGCGATGAACCTCACATATATTCAAACGGCTTTCGATTCCAGTTCAAGCGGGAAAAAGAAAAACCTGAAAGCATTATAATCCCTCATTGGGTCAATACAATCCACCATTTAAATGTTGACACTAAGCAAACAAATATTGTGCTTCCCTTCAAACCAGAAGAAAAAAGTGAGATAAAACAATATATTGATCAAATCCATCCGTCTCTTTTGCTATTCCTTAAAAAGTTGAAGATAATTGAGATTGAGGATTCTATTAAAATTCCGTATATGCATGAAAATAGAAAAATAAAACGATACGACCATAATGGACTAATTGTGATTGAGCATGGCGAAAAGAAAAGTTATTGGAGAGCAATTAAAAAAACGTTCAGTGAGACGGAGATACCTGAACAAATAAAAGAGGAGAGGCTGAGGGGCATTCATGACGAAAAAATAATATTTCCTGAAACTGACCTAATATTAGCGTTCCCTCTTAATGAAGATGGCAGTGCTGACACTTCTAATGAACAATCTGTTTTTGCTTTTCTTCCTGTTAAGAGGTATGGCTTCAAGTTTATTATCCAGGCAGACTTTCTATTGATTGTAAACCGCGAAGACATAATAAAAGATAATGAATGGAACAAATGGCTTAGAAACTCTATCACCACGGTTTTCTTAGATGCTATTAATGAATTTAAAGTTGATAAAAAGCTAAGATATACCTTTTATAATTACCTCTCTTTTGACGAAGTTAAAGACGATTTCTTTTTACCAGTAGTGGAACAGATATACAAAGAACTCCAAAACATTGAATGTATCTTAACCGAAACAAATCAATGGAAAAAGCCTTCAGATGTTTTAATAGGTGACAAAGAAATAAGAAAGTTGGTATCAAATGAAGATTTAAAGAATTTCTTTGGCAAGGAATATCTATCAACTGAAATAAAAGCAAAAAAAATAATTCTTCGCAAATTAGGTGTTGAGGATTTCTCCATTGAAAAACTAATTAAATGTTTAGAAAATACCGAGTGGGTTAAGAAACAAAGCGATGAGTGGTTTGCCTTTCTTTACGAATATCTCAGCAAGCGAGAGTTATTCAACGACCAATTAAAGCAGTTAAAAGGATTGGATATCATAAGATTAGAGAATGAAGAGTTAACATCAGTAAAGGATGAGGCTATCTTGGCTATCTTCTTTCCCCTCAACGAAAAAGGTAAGGGATATGGTTTTGAAAATGAATTGAGAATTATTAAGAGAGAGATCTTCGACATTATTTCAGGGCGTGAAGGGCAGGAAGAGGATCTAAAAATAAAAGAATTTCTTAAAAACTTTGGTGTTCTGGAACCTGTCCCCTATGAAATAATTGAGTCGCATATATGGTGGCGTATTTACGAAAATGATGGATGGAAGCAGAAAGACCCTGCTACACTGTTGGGATGTGTTAAATATATTAAGGAGAATATAAAAGCATATACGGATCACTACGAATATACTCCTAAAGATTGGCTTCTTATCCGCGTAGGCAAATCAGCAGAAGGAACAATTGACTATAAACTTCCTGAGGACATATACCTTCCAAAAATATACGGGAATAAAAATGATTTAGAAACATTATTTGAGGGAATTGATGTGAACTTTGTGCATCCTTGCTATATTGAGGATGTTCCAAACGAATCTAATGAATCGGAACTGCAACGAGATGATAAAATTAAAGAGTGGCGAGATTTTTTTATTGAATTGAGGGTGAATGAAATTCCAAAGGTCGTTTATACGAGTGCTAAAATTAAGGACCCATATCCATCATTGGCTCAGAATTATGGTTATTATGACTCAAAACTCCGATATAAATCGTATCTGCAAGAAGACTATTTTAAGACCTCTTATAAAGCATTTGAGGAGATAACGGATTATAAATTAGAATTAGATGTCCAGCGCTTGAATCTAAAACAAAGGATATTGTTTCTACGCATTCTGGAGAGAAATTGGAGCCGTTACAAAGAGGACTTCTCAAAACAATTAGTGTATAGGCACAGGTATTTACGAAGCAGTTACAAGTGGGAGGTGGATAGAAAAGATTGTCACTTTAAGTACTCATTAATAAATATAAGTTGGCTACCCACTACAAAAGGCACATTTGCCAAACCTTCTGAAGTCTTTTTGAACAATCCTCAAATCAAAGAACTCTTAGGTGATAGCGTTTCGTATCTGAAAATTGACATCAAAAATGAAGAGTTCATAGATGCGTTGGGAATTAATTCGAAAGCCAATGTTAAAAGTGTGTTAAACTCTCTTAAGGTGTTAGTTGAGCAAGGATGTGATGACAAAACTAAATTCGACAGGTTATACGAATTCCTGAATGGACATTATTTCGATGAGGATAGTGTTTGGTTTAAACAAACTTTCTCTGCTAATGCCCTGATTTATATTCCTGATACCCGTGAGAAGTTTTTCAACAAAGATGAGGTTCTATGGGAAGATGAGGTAAGGGATATTTTCGGAGAGAATCGCGGATATTTAGAGGGACATTATCCTGATCTTAAATCTTTCTTCGTAGAAAAACTTGGGGTAAGCGAGAAGCCGTTGCCGAAGGATTATGCTAAAGTGCTGGAGGATTTATCTCTGAAAAAAGAAATTACAAGAGAGGATGAACAGATAATATTAAAAATCTATAAAGAGTTAAATCGTAATCTAAACCCTGATAATGTCGAGAAGCTAATATCTAAAGGAGATTGGTGGAGTGGATTCATAAAAAAATCTATTTTCTTCACGGAGAATAAAGGATTCAGGCGCAATGATGGAGATATTTTCATAAATGATAATCCGGAACTTTACGATTTGTTTAAGGATCACGACTCTATAGCTTTCCTTAAGTTACCCAAGAATTATTATCCAAAAATTAAGTATTTTATCGAAGCAGCGGGTATTTTATATCTTTCTAAAGAGGTGGATATATCACTAATTGATGATGCGGGAAAGGTATCAGAACAAGATTTGACTGACCAGATTCAGAAGTTAACTCCTTATATCTTACAATACCTTTACAAATTTGAATACGAGAGATATAAGACGCTTAAAGACGATAAAGACGAAGGTGCCCTGACACAATTGAAAAATCTGGCATGTTATAGTGTCGAAAGCCTTCAAGTCAAGTATAAACTTAAAGGGCAACCTGCTTCACTTGAACAACCACCAAAAGCTCATCTATACAACGGTAACCTGTATATTCAAAAAGACCACTTAGAAGACGTTGACTATATAGCAGTGGAACTTTCTAAACTCTTTGGTGAATTAAGAGGATTAGACGATTTCCTGATTTCGTTGTTTAGTAAAAGGACCGATGATGAAATTGAGAATCTGCTAAGAGCTAAAAACATTCAAGAGTTGCCTGAAGAAGAGCAAAATTGGCTTGGAATAAAAAGTCATATCTCGGTAGAGAACGAGGTTTTAGAGGAAAAAGCAGCAGAGAATGAAGAAAATGCTCAAGGTCAAGAGCCATTGGGTACCGAAAAAGTAAGCGGATCGCAATCTGAGAGGGGGTGTGAAGAAGCCGAAATTGATTTTGAGGAACACCAACACAAGGAGAAAAATAAGTCTATAGACCTTGGTGTGAAAGAGGAAATATCTAAGGAACAAGTACTCAAAGGAGATGTACAAAAAGAGAAGATATATGGCGAAGAAACACCTTCTCCTGAAACCCCACCAAAAAAAACATCTCTTCCTGAAACTCCAATTCGTGAAACGGGAACAGTAATAACCGAAAGACAAATTAGAAACTCAAAACTTGCTAATTTGGTAAAGGTGAGCTATAGTTATCATTGTCAAATTTGCTTATCAAGAGAGAATCCAGAAATACTCACTTATAATAAATCCTACGCTGGTCAAGAAGAAAACAGAAAATCCCTCATGGAGGCACATCATATAAAAGAAGTAGCAAAAGACCAAGGCCATGATCACCCAGGGAATTATCTATCTCTTTGCCATCATCATCATGCTCTCTTATACAAATTGAATTTGTCATTAGATAATGTAAAAGATTCACTAAGTAATGTTGTGGATAAAGAAATAGTATGGCCAAACGGTGAAATAGTTAGATGGAAGATGCTAACTTTAAGTAATGAGTTTGTTGAAGGGAATCAAGCAATTCAAATTGTTATTAATCAAGAGCATTTAGAAAAATTAAAAGAGTATCTAACTATGATTGGTGAAGATTCTATCGAATTGGTTTATAATCAAAGGAGGAACTAAAATGGTAAATCGCCGAACGTTTAAATCGGATGTAAGTTTTTTAGAAAAAATTTCTATGGGTGCAACGGGTGCTATCGCTGTTTTTAATAACCTAAGAGAACAAGGACACACACCCATTGAGCTTGAAC
>JAUWNY010000011.1 GCA_030612405.1 Candidatus Methanophagales archaeon
GGGGCAGATATATTTTGCAACATTCGCGGGTATATATCCACAGCGCGGAAGAACGGGTATCATGTGCTCGATGCGATTCAGGATGCGCTTAGAGGGAATCCGTTTGTTCCATCGGTTGGTTGTGTAGGTGAGTAGTTACAATAAATATTTGTTTATTCTATGCATGGTTGCCGTAAACAAAACATGACCGAATATAAACTTTTCGCACAGCGCGTTGGAGTTGCGGGGATTGTAAATCTACTACTGGGCCTGAACGAAATAATCCTGCTGTTAATGTTCACACATACGCTATCTAAGATAATAGCGAAAGCAAACTTTTAGAATAAGTTTGATCAAAAAGGTTTCACTGGAACCCTAATAGGCAGAGCATTTGGCTAAGGCTCAAGATTGATAATTGCACGATTGAGGGCAAGTGATTACAGCTTTTTGCTGTTATCGCGGGTTTTGTAATGGGCTGGACAGATACAGGTAGGCTAATACTTTTATATTATTAAATTCAACTTAATCTTGGTGAATAGATATGGCGATAAGAATAAGGGCGAGGTATGAGAATGAAATGTTGAAACCTTTGGAGAAGCTGGAATTAAAAGAAGGAGAAGAAGTGGAGATTGAAGTCCCGCTCTCGACGGTTGAGATGACGTATGCAGTATCGAGGTTGAATGACGAGATAATTGAGGAGATAATAGAGACTACGGAAAGCGGTGAGTGAGATGCTGAGGGGAATAAAACCACATAAGGTAGTGCGAGAGATAAAACGAGATCACAACCTGATTAGACTTGTGAATTTTGATGCTGTAACCAAACTTTTCGAGAATCTAAGAGTGAAAATTCTCCCAATAGAATATAAGTGTAAGGAACTCGTGGAATACATAAGTGGGTACTTCCTATTGTCAAATGATGCTTTACATGTCGCCACGATGAAAAGATATGGAATAACAAACATAGCGACCAAACACTTTCTTTCTACGAGAAAGAACCTGTGCTAAGAAAGGGGGGAATGGTTAAGGGTTTGGAAGCCTTAAAGGATGTTAGAGATTCTTTTTGAGATTTTGATTTTAAATAAGAAGATTACGAAAAAGAGAAGTATCTCTTATAACGCATAAATAAGATACAGAACATGACCGAATACAAACTATTCGCACAGCGCGTTGGACTCGTGGGGATTGTAAACATCATCGTAAGCCTTAGAGGGTTAATACTGCTACCAATACTTACAAAAACGCTGGGAACGGAATTATACGGCGTTTGGACTCAGATACTTGTTACTATCTCTTTACTATTGCCTATTGGTTTATTAAATCTAAACACTGCAATGATTCGGTTCTTTGCCGGTGAAAAAGATAAAAACAAGATAAAAAGAGACTTTTATGCGGTATTTACACTAATCACGCTATTTAGCGTTTTACTGGCATCCATCTTTTTTGCCTTTTCCGAGCCACTCGCAATTGCATTTTTCGGTGGTAGTGGCTCAATCACATTTGTAAGATTGCTTTCACTCATTATAATTCTAACTACTGTGGATATTTTATACATCGAATTTTTCAGGGCGTTTCAGCAGATGAAGAAGTATGCAGGACTTTCAATATTACAGCAAATCCTTGAAATAATATTCATTTCGTACGCTGTTCTATCTGGTTACAGCCTATTTGGTGCATTGCTATCGCTTATTGTAGTTAGAGCTTTTTTGCTTTTATTAGGTTTCTTATTTATACGTTCGCAAATAGGACTTGGAATGCCAAGTCTAAATGTATCGGTATTAAAACCCTACTTACGCTTCGGGCTGCCTTTGCTTCCCGCGGGCATCGCATATTGGGTTATAAATCTCAGTGATCGGTATGTAATCGGATATTTTCTTGGGATGACATCCGTTGGCATCTATTCTGCGGCATACAACATCGGAAGTGTTCTCAGCATATTTATGACCCCTATTGGCTTAAATCTATTTCCTACGATCTCTAACCTGTATGAGAATAACAGAATGCAAGAGCTAAAGACGCACCTGAAGTATTCGCTCAAATTTTATCTCTTGTTTGCTATACCTTCGTTTTTTGGACTTGTTGTTTTATCAAAGTCGTTGCTGGCTACATTAACAACTTCTGAGTTCCTTTCTGCCTATTTGGTTGTTCCAATCGTTGCTTTGGGTGTGATATTATTTAATTGCCGGGCGGTTTTTTTGAATATCATGATGCTACTAAAAAGGACGAAGGTAATTGGGCTGACGTATGGTATTGTTGCTTTGTTCAACTTAGTATTAAATATCATCTTAGTCCCAAAAATAGGAATAATAGGTGCCGCAATCTCTACGTTTTTGACTTTTTTTGCCTGTACTATGATTCTTGGTATCTTAAGTTACAAGGAATTACCTTTTGAAATTGACATTAAATTTATTTTGAAAAGTTTTATTGCATCAGTTCCTATGGCTATTGTTGTCTGGAAAATAGATCCTTATGGGGCTGTTGATATTTTGGTCTCGGTTGGGATTGCAGTTCTGATATATTTTGGTGTTTTGGTATTGCTGCGGGGGTTTACGAAGGAAGAATATGGGTTTTTAGGAAATATGTTAAGATTTCAGCAGTAATTTGTATCTAAAATGGGTTACCTTTTCCAATACCGGGATAAGTCAGCTTCTCTACCCTTAATGGACCCAGCATATAAATACCGTTTTGCAGTCAATAATAACCGGCGGAGTTACGGCCGCTTACTCACGATTGCTCTTGATGCTATATCATATTTTGGTGGTTTGATAGTATTGGGGCGTTTTTTTTTAAAAAAGAGATTGAATTTTTTAGAATATCGCAGGATAAATTCAGATGTTTTTTATGAATCCATAAAAAAAATCAGTGATAATAATAACATCTTCTGGAAAAATTGATTCCGTTCCTTTAGGCACTCTACCCAAGAATTTTAGATGCGCTTCTTTAGCTCCTCGGTAATCTGTTAAAGAGTCACCAATAAAGAGAACTTTTTCAGGGTCATATCCTCTTTCAGAAATTATTCTTCGAGCAATTGAACCTTTGGTTTCTGGAGACCCAAACACACCTTTGAAATATTTTCCCATATTCCGTCTTTTGACGATTAACTGAATTTCTGCATGTGGTGTACCCGATACTACGTACAAGTCAATGATCTTATAACGTCTCTCCACAAAAAATGCTTAGCACCTCTTACCCATGAGGCGTCTATCACATCATTTACAACTAAATTTGAGAATTGGTTTGATAACCGCTCATCATTGTTATCATCCGCTAATTTTCAATGCAATTTCATAGTCTTCTTTTTCGTCTATATCAATTGCCTCAATATTACTGACAATTTCTATCCAATGTTTTTCCCCAGTTCTTCTTCCACCTTCTATAATGTTTTCCCTAAAAATATAAAATCCTGAGGTTTCAACCAGAACCGGTTTTATATCCTGAGTTTTTGGTATGTCACCCAAGGTATAGTTTATTGGTTTTCCATTGTACCATGAAAATGTTTGAATTTTTTGTGCACTGAACGCCGAGTCATAACTTCCACTAAGAACTTTTTCGATAGCATTGTCTATGCTTTTAGTTTTCAAGAATGGTGATGTTGCATGTGCAAGAACGTAAACATCCGCCTTGACTTCCTTTATAAACTCCTGATATATCTCTAGCCCTTTAACTTCATCTTTATCTAACCTTTTAGGCCTTTTCAGAAACTCAACTTTTTGTGGTATATATTCTTTAATAGACTCATCACTACAATAGACGTATGTGTTATAGGTATACTTTGATTTCAGGAGAGTTTCAAAAATATGATAGCACATCGGCTTCCCCATTAATGGCAATAAATTTTTCCCTGGCAGTCTTTGGCTTTCCAGCTTAATTGGTACGAATGCTATTACTTTCATAGTATCAGATTTGAAATTTCCCTAATCACTCCCTCACCACCTTTTGCTTTTGTTACAAAAGATGCTATCTCAAGGACGCTCTTATGGGAGTCGGCGGGCGCGACTGAAAGCTCCGCTTCTTTCATACATTCAAGATCATTTATTTCGTTTCCAACATAGCAAACTGCATTCTTAGCGATTTTTCTTTCTTTCATCACTCTTTCGAATAACTCAAGTTTGTTGTCTATCCCATGGTATACCTCTATTCCAAGTTTTTTGCACCGTGCTTCTACCACTTTGTTCGTTTCTTTTGAGATAACAACCACATCCACTCCTTTCTTTCTAAGCAGTTCCACAGCCAGTCCGTCTGATCGGTTACAAAAAACGGATTCAACACCATCTTCATCCACCAACACCCTGTTATCAGTCATCACACCGTCAAAATCAGAGACTATCAATTTTATTTTTTTAAATTTGTTCATTCTTTTATCCCCCTCCTTGCTATTTCTTGGACATCTATTGCACCAATAATTCTTTTTTCTTCTTCGACCAATAGACACGAAATTTGTTTTTCTTTCATTAATCTTAGAGCATCTACTGCGAGCATTTCTTTTTTGATTGAAATTGGGTTAGGATTCATTATCTCACCACATTTAGTATTAAATAGGCTTGAATCCTTTAATGCTGTTCTTCGTATGTCGCCATCTGTTATTATACCCAAAATATATTGTTTATCATCCACGATTGCTGCAAATCCTGATTTCTTTCCAGTCATTCCAAACAAGATAGCCTTAATATCTGTATCGGCTTGCGCGATGACTATTTGATTTTTATCAAACATAATATCTTCGACTCTTAAGAAAAGTTTTTTGCCTAAAATTCCACCTGGATGGAAACGAGCAAAATCTTTTTTATTGAAATCTCTCATTTTGAGTAATGCTATTGCAATGGCGTCGCCAAGTGCAAGTGTAACTGTTGAACTGGTTGTAGGTACAAGATTCAAAGGACATGCCTCACGTGTTACATGAGTATTCAAAAAAATATCTGCTTCCTTAGCAATTTTTGAATATTCATCAGATGCAATTGCTATTATCTTTGCTCCGGTTCTTTTAATGAAAGGAATTAATCGAGTTATCTCTTCAGTATTTCCACTATGTGAGATCATCAGACAAACATCATCGTCAGATATAATTCCTAAATCGCCATGTATCCCTTCTTCAGGATGAAGAAAAATGCTTCGAGTTCCAGTACTTGTGAGAGTCGCAGATATCTTTCTACCAACATAACCCGATTTACCCACACCAATTACAATTACCATTCCATAAGTCGAATATATTAGTTCGACAGCAGACTTAAATTCCCCACTAATGCACGGAATGATATCCAATATTGCCTTTGATTCTTCTTTAAGAACTTCTTTTCCTGTTTCAATAATTTTGTCCATAGGCTCTACTCCAATCTTCGAACTTCTTAATATATTCAAAAATTTCCCTAGCTTCGTCTAAATTTAACATGTTTGGGCCGTCGCATAATGCCTTTTGAGGATCATCGTGTACTTCCATAAATATTCCATCCACACCAACCGCTAGTGCAGCCCTGAGCAAGGGGAACACGTATTCCTTTTCTCCAGAAGAACAAGTTCTCATTGCTCCAGGTAATTGAACACTGTGTGTACAATCAAATATAACTGGGGCGAAATTTCTCATTATAATTAGTGATCTGAAGTCAACAACTAAATTGTTATACCCAAATGTTGTTCCACGTTCTGTAAGCATTATATTTTCATTCCCGGTACTCATTATTTTTTCAACCACATGTTTCATATCTCCGGGGGAAAGAAATTGTCCTTTTTTGACATTGATAGGCTTCCCACTTCTTCCACATTCCAAGAGTAAATCAGTCTGTCGACATAAAAGTGCAGGAACTTGTAAAACATCCAGAACGTTCGCGGCTATTTTAACTTGATATGTCTCATGCACATCAGAAATCATTTTTAAATTCGTTTCATCCTTCACTTTTTGTAATATCCCCAATCCTTTTTCAATTCCAGGGCCCCGGTATGACGATATAGATGATCTATTTGCCTTATCAAAAGATGATTTAAATATAAGATCTAATTCATAAGTTTTGGCCATTTCTTTAAGTGCCTTGGCCATTTTTATTGTATGTTCTTCACTTTCAATCACGCATGGCCCGGCAATAATTATTAATGATTTTTGCAATCCCTTTTGTTCAGAATCAAGTTTCATTATCTATGCACGTCCTAATACTTTTCTGTCTTTTCTTATTATTTCCATAATATATTTTTCATAAACCCCACCATATGCAGCATCCAAAACATCTTTACCTTTACAATATTTGAGCATATTCATATCTTTCGACATGCTTATTCCTCTGTCCGCAATTTTTTTTCCTATTCGCCGTTCTCCTAACCACCAATAGGCATATTCTCCAGATGAAAAATGTTTGTGCGTAAGCGCCGCATTAACTATAGCACAGCGATGTTTCGCATATCCTGGCGAAGCCCTGAAAAGTGCTCGTTCTAAAGGATTCAGGCGTTTCCAATTTCCGTTTCTTCTCGTCTTTGTCGTTTTCATTTTTAAAATATCATTGTAAAAATTATAAAGAGTATGGTTATAAATAGCTATTCATTTTTACCGCTCAGTCCCTTCCGCAATCTTGTGCGGGGGTCCCTTGTAGCTCTGCGGATTTCCACCTCGTGCAATAATGGGCTCATAGGCAAGTTTTTGCTTGCCTTGCTCAGACACATTTCCCCTAATACTTTTACCTTTTTCATAATATCCTTCTCTCACTTTTATTCCTATACTCTTTCCGTTTACTACCATTAGTCTTTTCTATCATTTTAGATATCAACTCAACAACTCGCTCTGTTGCATTTCCATCGACCTTATACAAATACCTTTCCACATATTTCTCTCTATTCTCTGCCAATTCCGTGTCATCCTTTAATAGTTTCATAACTGCAGGTCTCAAATCATCTTCTTTGTAAACGCCCAAAGCCACACCCTGCCCCACATAATCAACTATATCCGAATCTCCACTAAGATTTAAAATGACAACCGGCTTATCCAGCGCTACTGCTTCCATTGCTGTTGCCGAGCTTTTTGTTATCATTAAATCGCAGACAAATAATAATTCGTAGGTATCAGAATCTTTTGAAGCCATTATTGCATCAATGTTATACTTATTTAGATACTCATTGATCATGTTTGTATGTTCTTCTCCTTCTCCCGGGTGTTGTTTTATTACTAAGACAGCTTCAGATATCTCGCGTGAAGTTTTAAAAATAATATCTAAACTTTTTCTAATTTCATTATCGTCCATGCCATGACAAAAGTGTGTAGTCCACAGAATAATTTTTTTATTTTCGGCAATACTGTATATATTCTTAAATCTCTCTTTTGAATATATCTTATCTGCATGATAAAAAATATCATATCTTGGTAGTCCTGTTACTATCACCTTCTTTGCTGCCCCATTCTTTTGTTTTTTACAATAGAAACCAGAAGTTATATAGTAATCTGGTGCTATCTTACCCCATCCAAATATCTGAATGGCTGCATTTCTACAATACTCACTTTTTTCGTAAATGTTTCCCGATTGAACGGCAATAAATATATTTTTTCCCGAAGAAAAATCGGGCTTTAAATACATAACATCGTCATTTGATACTACTACTTTAGGTTTTAAGTTATTTAAGGCATTTTGAATGGAATAACTCTTCATGGAATAAAAAAGAAGTTTTTTGAAACCAAAAAAAGAATTAATTATTGGGATTATTGATCCGAAATTGTTTTCCTGTAAGTATTTTAAAACATTGTTTTTATAGTATTTCCATGCTAATGTTCTTTTTGTGGCAAACACTATTGATTTCAGGAAGGAGACAGGATTAAGATATTGGTCTTCACTATAAATATTATTTATATTAATGTCATTTGGAGGAATATTAGTTGTGCCTATGATCATTAATCCAATTTTGTAATTTTTATAATATTTATGGAAACACTGGATAACGCTATAGAAAATATAATCCGACTTTATATCTCCCGTTTCAGTTTTTATAACAGGAAATCGGTCCCTTGAAATTAATAAGACATCCAAGGAGTTCTTCTCGTTTTTCTTAAGCATTTGTTTAGCGTAAAACACCACTCTTTTAAGATAATAAGGGATATTCTGAAAGCCAACAGTGTGTGGTTTTATCTGTGGTTTTATCAACGTCTGAGTATTTTCAAGTTCGTTGATAAAATGGTTCAGAAATATGTATGTAATTGGAAATGCACCAACCTCACCCTGTAAAATTTTAGCTAAATGCGTATGAGCGAATATAACTTCAAGGTCGTCGGCTTTCAAAAATTTATCCTTCTTATTTATCATTTCGATACATCCTCCAGCAATTTCTTTATATCCCAAATTACATACATTACATCCTCTCCCCTCATCTCCGGCGAAGGTGGGTAAGGGTCACTCTTTCTATATGACCTATTGGATATAAAATAGTTCATAAAATAATAGACTTGTTGCAAAATAATATCCCGCGAAAGAATGAGTTCCTCCTATTCCAGTCCTCACTTCTGATTCAACAGCACTTCAAATGATAATTCCACAATCCACACGATATCAACATAGCCACATCATCAAATTCATCTTTTTTGTTTCGAAATTTGTCGCTCGTTATCCTAAATCGCTTAGTTCCGCCGATAGCGTGCTCTACCAGGACTCTAAAGCCACCGATAACCTTATTCTGCGCCTTCTCCTCATCTGTCAATTCTTTTCCTTTCGGCTTCTTCCGTGGCATCCTAACAGTCGCTTCTGGATAGCCCTTTTCAACGCCAGTGAAGCCCAGATCCAGCCATAAAGTTATGCTTTTTGGGAATAGGCCCGGCGGGAATGGCTCTTTAAACATTCCATAATCGTGCTTTTTACCCGCCTCTGGTGGGCTCAGATAACCAATTCGTCTATTTTTATCGGTGATGACTATATTCTTGCGAGTATGCGCCTTCTTCTTGCCCGAGTAGTTTTCCTTTTGCTTCTCGCTGTCTTTGGGTCTTTGGATCGGCCTCTCAGTCCCACCTATGAATAAGTCCTTAACATCGGGGAATATCTCAAATAACTCCTCCAAGGTGTTAATTTTCCTCTTTGGCACTACCATCTTTTTATCGAGCACTTTCTCCAGGATAGGTGTTAATTTCTGGACATTGCGGAACGCATTTGGCCTATCAAAATCAAATAGGGGCCCTAAGACGTCAAGAGGGGGATAACACTTGAAATAAAAGAGAACGAAAAACAATTTTTCTGTAAAAGTTCTCAAATTTCCCGTTCTGCCGCCTCCTGGTTTCCTTTCTCTATCTCCCCGCTTCACGCCTATCTCATATCTAATCCACCCCCTCCTTTTGAAGTTCTTGGCCGAAACTCTGCACCAGTTGATTAAATTCTAGTGCAGATAGCCCTGTCGTGGCTCTTATTAGTCTATCGCTTTTTAAAGCACGATTAACGGTTACCATACTTGATAATACATGTTATACCTGATTAAAACCCTCTCAGTAGAGATAACTGTTAATTAGCAACAAGTCTATTATGTATTACCTCTATTTTTTAGTTCCTTAGCTATTTATTACCACCCGTTTTCTTACATAGAAATACTTGTATTGCACCATATTTTTTAAGATATGGAATATTTGATAATATTTTATCAGCGATTTTAAGGATTGTTGGCTTTATTAATGATGGGAAATCATATCTTAAGCATGGGGCTCCACGAATATCGATTACGTTGAAATTAGACTGGTTTAAAAGTTCTTTGAGTGCTTTCATGTCATAAAACATAACATGAGTTCTATCAATGTATAGCCCCCAATTAATAAGTTTATCATATAGATTCATCCCCTTAACATTTTTGGTTTTTAAAAAAGTTTTTAAATGGTTTATTTTCATTAAAAAAAGCAAAAAGACATCTATTGCATTTGACCTTGAGACAGTATCTACAATCAAATACCCATTTGGTTTTAATGATTGATTGATCTCTAATAATGCCTTTTCTGGCTCATGCAAGTGCTCTATTATTTCACCTAAAACAACAACGTCGAAAGTATTGCTTTTAAAAGGTAGATTGTAAAGGTCTCCAACTATGAACTTACCATTAATGACTCTCTTTTTCGCTCTTTTTGTTCTTGTTGGTGAAAGATCAACTCCCTCAACTTTATACGCTTCAGCTATTCTCCCTGCCTGAACTCCGTCTCCACATCCAGCATCAAGAATAAGTAAATTTTTCCGTCCAAAATTCCCTAAAAAATATAAAACCATTTCCAATCTTCTAAGATGATGATAACTCTCAAGCAACTGATCATGTGAAAAATCCTTTGCAACACATTCATATTTTTTTATCTCTTCACTCATTCAAACACCCCTTCAATTATTTCTATCAAATCTTTTTCTCTTCTCTCAATCGAAAACATATTTTTAATTCTTTCTCTTGCTTCTTCCCCGCTATTTGAATTTAAAGCTTTTCTTATCGCTTCCGCGGTTGCCTTTGGATCGCCATAAGAAACATAAAAGCCCGTATCTCCAACTACTTCAGGCAAAGCTCCTCTATCTGTTACAATTGGGATACATCCACAAGACATAGCCTCGGCAAGTGCCATCCCAAAAGATTCATAAAGTGAAAGTTGACAATAAATTTTTGCTCTTTGGTAATATTTAAGCAGCTCTTCATCTGAGACAAAATCAGTAAAATCGACATTTGAAGGAGCTATTGATCTAAGATATTCAATAGAGCCATCAATATGTTTGCCAACTAGCACAAACTTTACAGCGGGTAAATATTCAGCAGATTTTACAAATGTTTCAAATCCTTTTCTTTTAACAACGTCATCAGATATGCTGCCGACTGTTATAACCACCTCTTTTTTTTCACCACTTGGTTTAAATCTCTCAACATCTATACCATTATAAATAACTCTTAAAATTTTTGGCTTTGTATGCTTTAAAACTTCCCTCTTTGTAAACTTGGAAACAGCTAAAACAACATCGGCATGTTTTAATACGGATTTTGCAAAAAATCTGCTCCGTTTATTCTTTCTCATTCCCCCATAACCAATCTCTGGTACTGCTGCAACATCCCCGCCTCCAGCAATTACAATAGACTTTTTTCTAAAAATTTTAGAGAACAACACCATCAAGAATGCATGCCCACCCGCAAACCATGAAAAAGAAATATCGGATTTTAGAACTGCTATCATTATCCTAAAAGCATCCCAAATTTTTCTATAATTAATTTTATTAACATCAAAGTGCTTTGATAATATCTCATAATCACTTTTAACAAATGATGAGAAGGAATAATATACAAATGCAACTTTTATACTGTATTCTCTTTTTCTCGTTTTTTCCGGCTGCTTAGATAACATTCAATTACTCCTTGTATTTTCCAAAAAATCCTTTAAAATCATTTGCGTGAATCGCATGGGATCCAATGCTTGCCCTCGTTTTAGTAATTCCTGAGCAAAATCTTTATTCTGCCCTCTTGCCTTAATAAGGCGTGAGTTTAGTCGGGTGAATCGAGCAAGCGAAGCATTTTCCGTCAACGCTTTTTCTAAGAGGGTTGTTGATGCAGGGTTAGAAGTGGTGCAACCCCTCTGCTGAAAGAAGAGCGATGCTTTTATTCCTCGCTCATCCAAATCTTTTACCACCTCTTTGCAAGATTCAAGATACCCAAGCGAATAAGACAAACAAGTTCTTTTGGTAAAGCTTTTCTTCACAAGAAAAGGTTTGTCTACCTCTATTCTTAATATTGCAGGCATTTTTACAATCCCTCGTACACCTCCAACAACTTCACTTCCATCCGCTCCCAATTATATTTCTCTTCCACTGCTCTTCTTCCGTTCTCGCCCATTCTCTTCGCCTCTTCCGAGTGTTCCAACAGATAAGTTATAGCTTTCGCAATCTCATCTATATTTGTCGGGTCAACTAAAATGCCACAATTCGCTTCTTTGACTACTTTTCTTAGCCCCGGGAAATTGCTTGCAACTACGGGTAACCCACACGCCATGTACTCAAAGAGTTTTATGGATACACCACTAATATATCGTGGAAGCGGTTGGTGAAAAACTGTACCAACCTTTGCTATATTCATATATTCTACTACTTTCTCATGCGGTACATAACCTAAAAAGTCAACATATCGCTCTAAATTGGTTTTTTTGATATATGCATGTACCTCCTCTTTGTATTCACCACTACCCCCCATAAACTCACCGAGAAATGCCAATTTTGCCTCTGGGGCATTCTTAATTATTTCCTGTAAAGCTTGTATAGATTCAAGAGTACCTCGATCCTTTGTTAAACCTCCTGCATACAGCAATACCTTGCTCTTCCCGTACCTACTTTCTAAATCGTCAGACCATCTGTTCTCTCCAAATAAAGTTAGTTTTGGATAATTCGATAATTTCACTACATTATCATGATATTCCCTATATTTTGCAGCTAAAATTTTATCTACCGTAATTACAATATCCGCAAACCTTACAAGCAACCTCTCTTCAATCTCTGCCAGAAATCTTACAAGAGGTCTAATAAAATCGGGAAACAATGTATTTTCAGCAATTAAAGAAGGATAATGTTCATGTGCATCATAAATCAATTTTTTCCGTTTTAAAATTTTTAGAACCGCACTTACAAAAAGAGAACTCGGCTCATGGCAATGATAAACATCACAATCCTGCTTCAACCCCGCTTTTAAAACACGCCACATCGTTATCGGATGAAGAACCTTACTTCTTGGTTTTTTAACCGTGATAATCCTCACGCTATCTACCTCTTTATCTCTCCTTTCTTCATCCGGCGCAATTAATACAACCTCATGCACCTTTGCAAGGCTCTTCGCTTCTTTGTGGAATATCCTTGTATCATAAGGAGTGTGAACCGTTGTCAATATACAAATTCTCATGTAATCAATTATAAGCTTTGCCTATTATAAATCATATACCCGAAAAACCAACTTCCCTCTTCATCTTGATATACCAAATGCCAATCATTGAAAAATATCTATCAAGTTATTTTAAATCCCTTATTTTATGAACATCACTCCCCCTCACAAATTTTATCCCTTTCTTTTTCCCTATCTCCACCCAACTCCTAACAGGTAACTGGTATTTCTCGTTAAATTCTATCAATACATTCTCTCGGCTTGCTTTTTCTAAAATATCCTCCACTTCTTCATCGCGTAAACTGAAATTTTTATTTCTTAAGAACAATCCTGGATGCGCCCATATATCAACCTTAGGATTAGAAAGAGCCGTTTTTAATGCTTCTACATACTTATCCTTATCTGCGGGAAAAGAATGAAAAGCCATAAGCACAATCTCACTCTGCCTTAATACATCCTCCGAAACATCTAAACTACCATCCTCTAACACTTTCGCCTCGCAACCCGTGAGTATTATTAATTCAGGATAATCCTCCCTCGCCGTTAGAATCTCCCCTACTAAGTCATGATACCTATATGTGAGCTTTTTTCTCACGTGCTCTGTAAACGCAATAAGCGGTATCCTTAGCTTAACCGTTCTCTTGCAATATTCATCCACCGTATTTTCTCCATCAACGTAATTTGTATGCACGTGCCATTGCCCACTTATTAAATACTTCTCATACTTCTTCCAGTTCTTATAAGGTGAAATACTCGCCATTTTTTACATAAACTTCATCCCAATATCTTATCATCTTTACACCCCATTTTACATCTTCTTGGCACTCCTTTACTTCTTCATTTAATGCCAATTTAACCGCATCATACACCATGTTAATCCCTGCTGCCGTGCACAACACAATTGTCCCTTGTACTCTTGGATTTGATTCGATTATCTTTGGTACCCCCTTCCCATCCAGCTTGAACTGCAATCCTATGTTTCCATCTAAGCCGAGCAAATTCACTACTTTCTTTGAATATTCGATAATCGCCTCATTATTCTCGGTAGTGCCAACAAAACTTATACCCATCTTTATCTTTTCCCTCAACCTCGGAATCACAACCAATGCCTCCCCTTTATTCGCTAGCACATCCACTGAATACTCCTTACCCGGAAGATATTCCATGACCAGCAGTTCTGGAAATGGGTTCGCATCCTTAAGAACCTTATTTACATCTTCTAATGTGGTAAAGACATCAGTTGGCTTGTAGTTCATCAACAAATCTAAACGGTCAACATCTCCTTTCAATATTCTAAACCCTCTCAACCCACGTGATACAGGTGGTTTAAAACAGACTGGTAGTTCAGGATACCCCTGTTCGTAAACAGCTCCCTCAAAATCACTCCATGATCGCACCTTATAAAAATGCGGTGTGGGTATGTCATTTTCTTCACAAATTTGCATCAAAAGGTACTTGTTATTTGCTATCCCCAACCCTTCTGGGCTTGATATAACCACCTTCGTGCCGATTTCTTCAAATTCTGATACACTTTTTGCAAACTTCATCAATTCGTTAGTTACCAGCGGTATCACAACGTCCACATTCTCTTTTCTGCATATCTCCAATATTCTTGGTATAAAATCTTTTGATTCCGCTTTTTCTCCTATATACCATCTATCAACCATTGCGAAACCAGAAGATTCTGAAACCATATCAACGCCGATAATTCTTATTTTCCTTTCTGTAACTATCCTTAGACTTTTTATAATCCCCGGTGCACCAGGAGCTCCAGCACCCGTGATAAGCACGGTTATATTATCCATCTTATCACCTCAAATGCCTCTGCATATTCTTTGTTTATCTGCGTTCCCCTCGTCTTCGCAAGACCCCGTATAAAATCTTCATTCAGATAATTCCGATACCTCTGCGTCTTGTATTCCTTCAACGCATCTATTTTCTTCCTTATATGTCGCTCTTCAAGTGGTACAAAAGATGCCGTATTAAAGCTGATGTTGTTCCAGGGTTCTTCATATCCCAATAGTGTCGCCATCTTAAACACTCTGCACCCTTCTTCCGCTATCGTCTTGTGGTCTTGATGAAGGTCATTTAAAGAAGGAATGAAGATCAACGTAGGCTCTAATTCTTTTTTTAACTTGACAAGGTCTTCCAAAATATCTTGACGATGATATGAGAATGTCCTGACCTCGTACCGGTGTATGAGTAAATTATTCTCAGGAACTCCGAGAACCTTCATTGCTCCTTTTACTTCTATTTCCAATTCATTTTTTGGAAAGCCCTCAGGAACGGATTTCTCTGCTACTGAAAATGCCGCATAGTAAACTTCTTTTCCCTCTTCTACGAATCTCGCTATCGTGCCTCCACAGCCTAACTCGCCATCATCCGTATGTGGGGCGATTATCAATATTTTTGAGAACATCCCCTAAACCCTACCTCCTGTCGATAACATTATTTAACACCTCCTCGAATTCTTCTGCCTTGTTCTTCCAGCTATAATTTTCCATATTTATATTATATGTTTTTGGATTTTCGATTATATATTTTATTTGTGTTACAAACTCCTCTCTATTTTGATATGTAAAAAGATTTTCGCCTCCTATCTCTACCATACTCGGAGCTGGCTTAGTCAAGATGGGCTTCCCACATGCCGAGTATTCAAAGAATTTATTAGAAAGAGAGATCTTCGTCCATGTAGATAAGGAAATAGGTATGAGGCAGATATCCATCGCAGAGATGTATTTTGGCAGTTCCTTATATTCAACTAAACCAGTAAAAATTACCTTTTTCGCGATTCCAAGTCGTCCCGCCAAGTCCTTTAACTTCTTCTCGTAATCTGTAAACAAAGACCCTCCTACAATTAATAATCTCAAGTTCTCTTTATATCTTAACAGCTCTGGAAATACTGTTATAACTTCATCAAGTGCAAACCACCTTTCTATACTACCTTCATACCCAATCACAAAACAATCCTCATCCAATCCAAGCATTCTCTTCCCTTCTCTCGAATCCATCGGCTTAAAAATATCTGTATCTACACCATTTGTAATTAACTTCGCATCGTACCCGTATTTTTTTAACTTCTCCACGAGCGAAGGCGAAACTGTGGTTATCTTATCGCTCCTGTCAAGATTATGCTTTGTAATCCTCCACACGCCTTCCCTCAAAATCCATTTCATCACTTTGTTTTTATAATACGCCGCTGCAGAATCCGGAAACCAATCCTTCAAATCAAACACCACGGGAACACCGTATTTCTTCGCCGCTTTTATCACCGCCGCCCCGGCAAATATATGCGCCGCAACAACAACGTCTATCTCCGCTTCTTTTATGATTCTCTTGAATACCGCATACTGAAAAGGTGCATTTAACGTATAGTGCAATATTGGCTCCCTAACGGGAAACATTGTCGCCTCGTGAACAATCAATCTCGTCTCTCTTTCTTTGCCTCTGCTAACGTGAAAATGCGGCACGTGCACTTCATGCCTCTTCGCCAGCTCCTCGAATATGTAATGGTGCCTCGAAGGAATTGGATGGTGTATGTAGTCCTGTGTCGAAACTAAGAGTATTCTCATTTCTCACTCCTCTTTTTGCGTAATTTTTGCGTAATTTGAATTCATATCTAAGAACTCTCTTACTAGTTCCAAATGGAGAGAAAATCTCTTTATCAACCAAATCAATTAAATCCGTAGTGGCAGTTTTTCTAGAAACCTTTAACAAGTTACAATACTCCTTATTTGAGATACTACCCTTTTCTTTAACATATTTTATTGCTTTTTTCTGCCTTTCGTTCAAACTAAATCTGTTAAGATAAACCTCACTGTAAATATTCCTCCAGATTGTGACAACAAAGGAGCCCATTTTCTGCTCAAATAAAGGTTCTGGTAAGTTTTCTTTTTTACATTGATTAATCATCTCAATTGTTCCACTACCTGCCTTTTCAATATATTTGGTCAAATACAACAAATTTGCTATAACAGGATTTCTCGGTAGAGATGGATGCGGTTTTCTTAAATCCTCTATTTTTAACTGCTTTGGCAATTCTCCGGGATTCCAAATTTCTATTCTATCAACAAAAACCATTATCTGGATTCCTGCGTTAGAATAATAGTCCCTATGTGCAACTGCGTTTACAATTGCCTCCCGGATAACAAACTCAGGAATTTCGTAAGGTCTTCTGGTTGTTGACTTGCCTGGTTCTGGAATAACATATCTTCTCAATCTATCAAGAACAAAACCCAATGAATTATCCATTTGATCAAAAAGAGTGTTCCCATAAATATGATATGTTTCAAATGGTTTTTCAACTTCCGTTCCATGAAAATGTAAACATTTGACTTCTGATTGTAAAAAGAACTTCTGTGGATTTTTGCCAAACAAAACCACGGCAACATTTGTTAGTTTTCCCTCTTTCAAAAGTTCCAAATGTGTTAAGGCATCTCTAACTGAAATATTTTCGTCAAGTGGATAATCTCTTCCCACTTTAGCAACTTTTAGGAACCATTTTACCTGCCCCTCATCAATATCTTCCAAGCCTGCTCTTTCGCAAATCTCGGAATCAAAATACCTTTTCCTTTTCTCTAAAATAATTCTTTCCAATTCCTCTGGAGAAATTATTATGTTCTCAGTCCCAACTCGTTTATAACAGATGCCATCCAAAAAGTGGGGTTTATCCTTCCCTTCACTGATCATAACCTCTATAATTCTCTTCTCTTCAACTTCTAAAACTTTAATTCCCGGACTTATTTCAGGTTTTATTCTCTGCCTGATTTTCTGTGATATTGATTTTAAGGTTTGTTCAGAAACCTCCTGCCCAACCATTATTCCTTTATTTATTCCAAAATAAACTTTTCCTCCTTTGTGATTCAAGAAACTACAAACCGATTTTAAAGCCCTATCTAATTGAGCGGTAGATTTTTTAAACTCTACTTCTTCTGATTCTCCTCTTTTAACCAATTCCGATAACTTCTCGCTCATACTATACTTTGTTAGTTATATCATCTTTAAATTTAAATATAAACTTCTGAAAGGTCAATCAGATTAACATCCTTAAAATTCAAATCCTCTTCCCTTCCAATTACAATATCATAATCCTCTGAAGAGTCATACCACTCCCACGGTATTTTCAGCAGTTGAAATGCCTCTTCCACTGCATATTTATCTTGATACACTATGCCAATTCCCTTCATCTCATTCTGCAATGTCTTTTTGTCCCCTTCACCAGTTCTATCATCTTTTCAGAGTTTCTCTTTTAATTTCCGGATATTTCCGGATTCAATCGGTACTTTGTCAACCTCGCTTTTCCAATCTTTTTTCGCCCACCATGAGTTTTTTCGTGAGTTTTTTCTTACTTTCGTGAGGTGATTCTGATGCTCTATAAACCGTAGATTTTCCTTTACCTTCTACAATGACAAAACCATGTTTTTCCAATAATTTCATATCGTCTACACATGTCCAATTGCTCACACCGAAATGTTCCCGGTATTCTTTATTGGTGAATACCTTACCTTCATTAACCATCAGCCCTAATGCTTTTATCTGCATCTCATTTAATCCCAATTTATCCAAATTGATCTTCCATGGCTCAGGAATTAACGATAAAATATCTTCTTTAAGTCGTGGAGATTCTTTAAACTCCAATCCTTCATTTTCTCCACCTGATATTAATTCTCGCAGCTCGTTCATTTTAATTTAATATCCATACGTTATTATTCAATAATTTTTTGCTCCACGTATAACAACCTCTTCTAACAAATCTTCAAACTCCCTTGCTTTGCTCTTCCAACTATACTCCTCCATTTCTATCCTATACGTTCTTGGGTTATCCATAACTCTTTTTATCTCTTCAACGAACTCATCTTTACTCCGGTAAATAAAAAGATTCTCCCCACCTATTTTTATAATACCCGGAATAGGCGTAGATAAAATCGGCTTTCCACACGCGCTATACTCAAAGAACTTGTTTGGCATAGCTATGTTGATCCAAGCAGGAGGGGAAAGAGGTATAAGGCATACATCCATTGCCGCAATGTATTCCGGAAGGTTCTTATATTCGACCGACCCGATAAATACTACCTTATCGTCAACTCCCACTTCGCTTACTAATCTCTTAAGTTGTTCTTCGTAATCGGTGAACAGCGAGCCGCCAACTATCAATAATCGCGCATTTTGACGATATTTCCCATTCACGATTTCTGAGAATGTTTTTATCACCTCATCCAGAGCGTACCATTTTTCTATTGACCCTACATACCCAATCACAAAACAATCCTCGTCCAATCCAAGCATCCTTTTCCCCGCTCTCGAATCCATCGGCTTGAAAATATCTGTATCCACACCGTTTGTAATTAACTTCGCATCGTACCCGTATTTTTTTAACTTCTCCACAAGCGAAGGCGAAACCGTTGTTATCTTATCGCTCCTATCAAGATTATGTTTCGTAATCCTCCACACGCCTTCCCTCAAAATCCATTTCATCACTTTGTTTTTATAATACGCCGCAGCCGAATCCGGAAACCAATCTTTAAGGTCGAACACGACAGGAACACCCTACTTCTTCGCCGCGTGAATAACCGCCGCACCAGCGAAGATATGCGCCGCAACAACAATGTCTATCCCCTCCTCTTTTATGATTTTCTTGAATACTGCGTACTGAAAAGGCGCATTCAAGGTATAGTGCAATATTGGCTCCCTAACGGGAGACATTGTCGCCTCGTGAACAATCAATCTCGTCTCTCTTTCTTTGCCCTTGCTAACGTGAAAATGCGGCACGTGAACTTCATGCCGCTTCGCAAGCTCCTCGAATATGTAATGGTGTCTCGAAGGAATTGGATGGTGTATATAATCCTGTGTTGAAACTAAGAGTATTCTCATTTCTCACCCCTCTTTTTGCGTAATTTTTTATCTCGCCAGAGTATAATAAGTCCCTGGTCCTTTGCCCACCACTTTAAAAATGCCAGAATTAACAATCTTTTTTAATTCTCTAACAGCCGTTCTCTTTGAAATTCCGTAATTTTTTTCGTACTCCAAACGTGTTATCTTCTTATTTTTTATTACATATTCTATGGATGAAATTTGGCTCTTGTTGAATCGTGCCATAATCGTGCCATAATCGTGCCATAAACCTTTCATAGCTTTCTCCTTGAAGGATTTCTCTTCCAGTTCTGGACTGGAAACAGTTGCCACAACCCTACTATTGCCTTTTATTTCGGGTAATCTACCAAATTTCAAAGGATAATTTTGGACTTCTCTAAATATTCTATTCCATCCTTCACCCATCTCTTCTATATATTTAACTCTGTTCAAAGCCTTGACTATGAGTGGATTTCTTGAAAATTGCTCTTCTAATATGTTCTTCTCATTGACATTTCCTGGAAAACCCCCCGGAGAGTCAAATTCTATTCTATCCTTAAACATTTTTATCAAAATTTTAGAACCCTTAATACTATAATCCCTGTGGGCGACAGCATTAACAATTAATTCCCTAATCACAAAATCAGGATATTGCGAAACAGGTTCTCTTGCAATTTGCCCTTCCTTAAGAAGGTAAAGGGTCTCTATGTGTTGTCTGATATAATTGTCAGCTTTGTCAATTAGTTCAAATAAGTTACCTTCAATATCCATTATTTCTAAATAAGAGATGCCTATATCTTTTCCAGGATATCTTGCAATACTGATATAGTATCTTGGGAAGATTTTCTTGGGATACTTACCAAATAACAGAATTCCTGCATTTGTTAGTTTGAGTTTATCGTCAATAATACTAACACAATCTAACGATTTCAATATATCTATATTGCTACCCTGCAATTCTTTACCCGAAAACTCTTTATATTTTCTCTTAAACCATTTGACAGCCTTTAGATCAATATCCTCATAACTAGCTCCTTTACAAATTTTAGAATCAAACTCTTGTTCATGTTTACTTATTATGATTCTCTCAAGTTCCTCTGGAGAAATTATTATGTTCTCTGTTCCAACTCTTTTATAGCAGACACCATCCAAGAAGTAGGGTTTATTTCCTCCTTCACTGATTATAACCTCAATAATTCTCTTATCTCCAATCTCTAAAACTTTAATTCCCGGACTTGTTTCAGGTTTTATTCTCTGCCTGATTTTCTGTGATATTGATTTTAAGGTTTGTTCCGAGACCTCCTGCCCATCAATTTTCCCTTTACTTATTCCAAAATAAACTTTTCCTCCTTTGTGATTCAAGAAACCACAAACCGATTTTAAAGCCCTATCTAATTGAGCGGTAGATTTTTTAAATTCTACTTCTTCTGATTCTCCTTTTTTAACCAATTCCGATAAATCCTTGCTCATTTTTCCTTTGTCTTCCCGATATTTGTCTGGCATAACGATCGCTCTCACCTCTAAAAACATATTTTTTATAAATTTATATTCCTTCAACAAAAGAGTGCAGATGAACAGGCGCACTGTACGAAATTTGATCTTCTCCTACTATTGATGCTATCTCCATTTCCCCCCTCTCTTTAAAAAACACCCCGCCCTATATCTGTCATCTTAACATCTTTGGGTTACATGTATATACGTCAACCAGATCAGAAACGCTCCTAAAATCGGGATTCGTGGTTGCGATTGCTTTAAATCTATGCTTTAACGTGACTGCAAGGTGGACACTATCTCTAGGGAGTAACTTACAATCCCACAAAAAATCTTTCGCATCAAGCATAGCGTCGAGGTCAACGGTTAAAATTTCTAATCCAATCATCAACAAATCAAAAGTAATTCTCTCAACATCTTCTCTCGCAGATAAAATAGAATTTGGATTTGATTTATAGGATTTAACGAGGAATTGTCCAGTTAGATGCTCGACTTTGTTTTTGATAAGAATATACCATATTTCATCTAAAGAGAGAGAAGCAGTTGCACATCTAATACCCTCATCTCTAATTCTCCGTAAGAATGATGCACATTCGGCGTGAAATCTACCGCCTGTCATCGTAGCGTTTAATATCACAGATGAATCCAAATATAATGCTTTCGGTAGCTTGTCAGTAAATCTCACTATCATCCTCTTCCACCCTCTCGTCTAATTGCTTCTCAATATCCCTCGGCACCGATTTAACACAACCTATCAAGTCCTCTACGGGGTCTATTTTTGGTTTTACTATCAATCCAAACCTTTCTAACCGCACTAGAACCTTGTTTTCATGCTTTAATCTCTGGATAAACTCTACCGGAAGCTTTATGCATCCTTCTTCTATTTCCACTTCTTCTATTTTTTCCATTTTACATCACGGTATCATATTGACTTCGATTGTATATAAATTTTAATATCTCCTATCTATTCTCTCGCCTTTAAAGTTAACCTAAAACTATCAAACACCAAATCCGCATCCTCTGGTTCTATCCATCTTAACCCCATTTCCCCCACCTCTTCACTCGAATACAATTCGTCATAAACATAAACGTCCAATCCGCGCTCCATCAGAAGCTTAGCCAGAGCCAAATTCCTGCTGTGATACAATTCCTTCACGCCTTCTCTAAACGAAATCCCTTTTACACAGATTTTTAGTTCGTTCAACGGTCTGTTTGTCTCCATACATTCTAATTCTAAAACTATCTTCTCTGCCCAATACTCAATCATCTCATCGTTTATTTCCCTTGCGGTTCTGAGCAACTTTGCGTAATCAAACTTACCCCTCTTCTCCATATCATTGACTAAAAACCACGGGTACACGGGAATACAGTGACCACCAACACCCGTAGAAGGCAAATGAATGTGGCAGTATTCGTGGTTCGCATACGTTCTCGCCTCGTAAAAATTCACGTCCAGCTCATCGGCAATCTTGAACAGCTCGTTCGCCAAACCGATGTTAACGTCTCGATAACACCCCTCTGCGATTTTTATGAATTCCGCAACGCGTGCAGAAGAGACCAAATGCAGGTTCGGAATGAACTTCTGGTACGTCACAAAAGCTTTCTGCCCACTTTCTTTATTTACACCTCCTACGACTTTAGGAAATTTCTCCAGACGTGAAATGCTAAAACCCGTCATTATCCTTTCCGGCGAATACGCCAAATAGAATTCACCCAGTGCTAATCCGCTTTCTTCTTCCAGCCATTTCCTCGCACGTTCCTCCGTAGTCTTCGGGGGTACACTCGTCTCTAAAACCACCAAATCGCCCTTATTTAATAATCTGCCGACGTTCCTGAATGCACTCTCTATGATACGGTAATCTGGATTGTTGTTTTCATCCGTAAACAGCGGCACAATTATAATGAATACCTCGCATTCTTTTGCATCGTCATACCTGGTGGTTGCAATTAAATCCTTTCCTCCATGCCTCTTGATTAGCTCGCCCAGACCCATCTCCTCAGGAATTGGATTTTTGCCGCTGTTAATGTCCGCACATTTTCTTTCGTCTATGTCCACACCAATAACTTCAAAACCGCTATCTGCTATGACACTTGCAATAGGCAAGCCCGCCTTACCCAGTCCAATTACTGCTATCTTATTTGTCATCTCCTTAAATTCTCACTCTGTTCCTTCTTGGTTTTTTGCACATTTTTTGCACATTTTTTGCACATTAATTGAGCAGATATCTTATACTTCTCTTCCCCTCTCCTGCTCGCTTTACTATCCTTTTTTCAACCAAATCATTTAAATCCTTAGAGGCGGTATTTCTTGAAACCCCAAACAATACCTGATATTCCTTATTTGCTATTGTTTTATTTTTTAATGTAGTATCAGACACATCTTGTCCCTCAATCTCTCCGTGGTTATTTATTCCAAAGTATATTATTCCACCTTTATGATTTAAAAATCCACAAACTGCTTTCAGTGCTCGCTCCAACTGTGCGGTGGATTTCTTAAGTTCTTGTGTTTCTGATTCTATGAAACTCATTGTATCACCTACCTTATCTCTTCACCTCTACTACTTTTCCGCATTCACATTTATACACTATTCTTTCGTTGTCTTCTCTAATAATTTCACTCAGTTTCCTCCCGCAATAACATACAAAACCTTTTAATTCCGCAGGATTCCCGTACACCAATCCAAACGATGGCACATCCTTTGTTACTACCGAACCCGCCCCCACCATTGCATATTCTCCTATCGTCACACCACAGACAATTGTTGAATTCGCGCAAATGCTCGCTCCCTTCCTCACCTCTGTTGGGACAATCTTATCTTCTCCCCAACTAAACGCCCTCGGATACAAATCATTCGTGAAAGTTACCGCAGGACCAATTAAAACATCATCCTCTATCTTCACTCCCTTGTATACAGAAACGAAATTCTGAATTTTTACTCCGTTTCCAATCTCCACCTCCTCATCTATATACACGCTCTTCCCTATAATACAATTTTTTCCTATCTTTGCTTTCTCCCGCACGTGCGCAAAGTGCCATATTTTTGTCTCATCCCCTATATTGTCACTTTCCACTACTGCTGTCGGATGCTTAAAGAATGCCATTTAATTTCCTTATCTCCTCACATATTCTCAAATTGTTCAATGCTTGCACAGGTGTGATTGGGAATTCCACACCTTTCTTTACACACGCGATAAAAGTTTTTAATTCCTCCTTTAATGGCTCCACCTTGTTAACCAAAACTTTCTCAATGATGTTCTCCTGTGTATATCGCTCATTTTCTATGCCGTATTTCCCCGGCTTCCTATACACATAAATCTCCTGGTTCATGAAATCTCCTTCAATCGTGAACTCTTCCTCTTCAATGTATATCGCCCTGATTTTTTTCGACGCTTTTCTACTCGCAGACAGCGACACAATAGATGAATTAAATTTAATTAACACCTTGCAGAGGTCGCTGTTCCCGGCACTGTACAGCTCATAGTCCCCGCTTACGAGCTTATACAAAACGTTGAATACAATATCAATGTCATGAATCATCAAATCTTCTACAATCGTGCTGTCTGTTATTCTTGCAGATGCCGGATTGTGCCTCTTGATCTCAACATAAAGTGGATTTTCGATTATTTTCTCGATCTCCTCCACTATCGGATTAAACCTCTCAATGTGACCAATGCCGACAATTAACCCCTTATCTTCCAACAAATTTACTAATTCCTCTCCTTCTCTAACGTTCAATGCAATTGGCTTTTCTATTAAGCTGTGAACATCTTTTTCAATCGCTCTTTTAGCGACCTCAAGATGATATTTTGTTGAAACGCAAATACTTACCGCATCAACTCGCTCCAAAAGCTCTTCCAGAGAACTGCAAATAATAACACCATACTCTTTCAATCTTTTCGCCTTCTCCCCATCAACGTCAAAGGCATAGACCGCCTCAATCTCTTTAAGTTCTGAATAGATTCGGACATGGTTCTTACCCATGGTTCCAGTCCCGATAACGCCGACTTTCATTTTTTATTTTCCCTCTCCACATTATTTATCGTTTCCGTAATATACATTAAATCCTTTTCTGTTAATGCCGGATGAACGGGTAAACTTAAAATCTTGTCAGATAAGGCTGTGGCCACAGGGCACTTAGCGTTTTCATCTGTATAGCCCAGTCGTTGGTACAGCGGTTGTTTATGTATTGGTAGTGGATAGTGAATGGCACACCCAATACCTTTCTTTTGTAGATACCCCATAAACTCGTCTCTTGACATTGGAAATCCTCCCTCAATCTCTATTGTAACTGCATACTGATGATAAACGTGCTTAACTCCCTTTTTCCTATGCGGGAGTTCGAGTCCAGATACCTTTAAGTGTTGATTAAGATATTCTGCATTTCTTATTCTCTTTTCGTTAAATCTACCCAATTTCTTTAATTGCGCAACGCCAATCGCAGCCTGTATATCCGTCATTCGGTAATTGTATCCCAGCATCGTATGATAATACTTCTGATTTTCGCCATGACTTCTGAGCAACCCGCACACCTTTGCTATTTCGTCACTGTCGGTTGTTATCATCCCTCCTTCTCCCGTAGTCATGTTCTTTGTAGCATAAAAAGAGAAACAATCCGCAACTCCAAACCGTCCCACTTTCTTGCCTTCATATTCGGCACCGTGCGCTTGAGCACAATCTTCGATTAAATATACATTGTAATCTTCACAGATGTCTTGTATCTCTTTCACATCAAACGGATGACCAAATAGATGCACGGCTATAATTGCTTTTGTTTTATCCGTTATCTTCTCTACGACATCTTCTGGATTTACATTGAATGTTCTCTCATCCACATCTGCAAAAACAGGTTTAGCTCCTTGGAACAGAACAGCGTTTGCCGTGGATATAAACGTAAAAGAAGGAACAATAACCTCATCTCCTTGTTTTATGCCCAATGACTTGAGTGTAATATCCAAAGATATTGTACCATTGGCAACGGCTACCGCATTTTTAACACCAACATATTCGGCAAAAGCATTTTCAAATTCTTCAACTACTTTTCCTTGTGCGAGCATTCCTGACTTAAGGACTTCTGCAACTGCTTGGATTTCATCATTGCCTATTACAGGTTTTACAATCGGAATCATTTTTTTCTTTACATCCCTCCCATCAAAAATGCTCTGACAACGATGCCGACAAGTAATGCAAAGGTTATGCTTGCAAGTGTCCCGATTAAATAGTACTCAGCCATTTTTCTATCTTTCAATTCATTGAACCTTGCAATAGATTTGATTTTGAAAGCATAACTCATTTCACCATCACCTCCCTGTCAGCCATTTTTGGCTTATATCCCCCTGTCAGCCATTTTTGGCTTATAAAATCAACAAAAGTATCCTCCGCTTCTTTCAATAACTTATATTTACTCCTTTTTAATATCTTAGAAAGGGTTTGTTTTTTTATTCCTATACCCTCCGCTACCTCTTCCAATGTGACACTGCTCTTCTCATTTTTCACTTTTCTGTAATATGTTACAATTTCTCTCTGCCTTTTAGTCCAACTCCACATCACATCTACCATGAAATTCAATAAACACGTAACAACCCCTTCAATTTCCCACTCGCTTTTGAATACAATCCATATATTTTCTTTCTTTGCCCTTTCTAACGCGTCAGATGCTTTATGAAAAGATTCGCCATCTATCTCTCCGACATTTTCGCTTAATCCCGTAGATATGTCGCCAACGCCAATTCCCAAATAGAATTGATGACGGATGTTTTCAAAAAATACATAATAAATATCGAACAGATATTTTGGTGAGGAAAGCATCCCCTGAAAACTATCCCCACCTACAACCATGAATTTTGAGGGTATTTCTTCGTCAAATCTTCTGTTGACTATTCTCAAAGCATTTTTTAATTCTTCTTGAACTTCCGCTCTGTCCTTCAACTTTCTCGAAGACTTCAGATCGCCAGTTACCACCACATACCTGTTCTGCAACGTACGGGTCATTTAGTTATTTAGATATTTATTTTTTAATGTCTTATATCTTTTTAAAATCCTATCATACCGCTCCCTGTTTCCATCTACAACCACGACAATCTCCAGCTTCTCGTTCTCACAGGATTGTGCGTTCAAGCTATTTATTGCCTCTACAAAGTCTTCATACCTTTCGTTTCGATGCGTGCATAATATGAGGGACACAGATGCAAACATGTTAAATCTCGCTTATTTTCACCCTTTGCTGCTTCCATACTATTTTAGCCCACATGAATTTAGTTATTTATATCTATAAGCACTAAATCTTCTTTAAACTTGACTTTCGCTGTTATAGAGGCTGTCCCCCAATTAATCATCAACACTGACACCTAAAGTTAACTATTGCGTGAACAGGTAAAAAGTTCCCTACTTTAGATACCGAATTAGCTACTAACGTCCGAATCATACAGATGATTGGCACATCCCTCTCCAACTTACCCCAGATTACCTTCAAATTGTGAGCGGTACATACCAGATTATGCTCTACCCTAACT
>JAUWNY010000094.1 GCA_030612405.1 Candidatus Methanophagales archaeon
AATTTCTTGAAAATTCCTTGTCTTTCATTCCCTGCACGTCCCTGCCCTCTAATAATATTGTCCCTACTTTGGGTTTCAGAATGCGACTGATTGTTCGCAGCAAAGTTGTCTTTCCTGAGCCGTTCGGACCGATGATACCCATGAGTTCGCCGTGAGATGCACTAAAATTAATGCTATCCAGTATTTTCGTGCTCCCGTAATGCGCATCCACTTCTTCTATCTCTAAGGACATTTTGCCGTTTATTTTTTGTATATAAAGTATAACTTCTACCTATTTAGGACGCGGATTTACATGGATTTACGCAGATTTATTTTAGTTTAACCGTGTTGACTCTTATCATCTGCGTTAATCTGCGTCCCTAATGTATTGTTTTCTGTTTTCTTGTGAGGCGATTACTACCCCTTAATAATGCCCCCCTTTCCGTTTCTTAAGCAGATAAATAAAGAACGGAGCGCCGAAGAATGCAGTGATTATCCCTACGGGCATTTCGCCTAATACTCGTGCCAACGCATCAGTCCACACCAGGAAAATCCCGCCTACCAATGCAGAAGCGGGAAACAGAATCCGATGGTCAGGTCCAACGAGGATTCTCGTGATGTGCGGGATTATCAAGCCCACGAATCCAATTGTTCCCACAAAAGATACCGTAGCAGCAGTGATGAACGCCGAAAGAATCAGCAGGATTTTCTTCGCTGCTTCTACATTTATACCCAGTGTCTGCGCCGATTCTTCGCCGAGCAGCATTGCATTCAGGTCCTTTGCAAACATATAAATCAGAAAGAAACAGACAAATATTGGCAAAATTGCTATTTTTACCTGTGCCCAATTAGCGAGCCAGAATCCACCCATCAACCAGAAAAAAATACCTGCTAAGTCATGACTGACTCGATACATCATGAAAGATAAAACAGCGCTTAGGAATAATGAGACCGCTATTCCTGTGAGTAATAACGTATCTACGGCTATTCGTCCTCCTGTTTGCGCAATGGTATAAACCAAAAAAGTGGCGAACACGGCACCCAGGAACGCCATGAACGGAGTGGTGTAAATCGAGAAGAAATGCGGGAGTAGAGATATTGACATGACCGCTCCAACGGCAGCTCCCGAGGCTATGCCTATTATATTATGCTCATATATCATTGTTACTTTCCTTCCTTCTACGCTTATTTCTCTTCCTTCATTTGTTATGTTTAATGGAATATTAAATAAAATCGTGAGATATTATGATGATGAAAAACAAAAAATCCACACAAAGGCACACACTAATAAAATTTGGTGTGCTTTTTGTATTCTTCTGCAGCGTATTCTACGCCATAATAAGGTGGACCCCAGCTACATTTGATTTTTTAAACAACTACACTGCTACAACGCTTGGGTTTTTACTGCAAATACTGGGAATGCAGCCCACGGTGCAAGGTGCCCTGGTGTCAGCGGGAGGTTTCGGTATTCGAATCATTGATGAGTGCTCAGCTATTTTTGTGCTCATCTTGTTCTCCTCATTTGTGCTGGCATATCCCACCTCGCTGAAGAACAAAGCTATTGGACTTCTTTTTGGCATTCCGAGTTTATTTGCTGTGAACACATTGCGTCTCGTGGTCGTTTTTTTCGCGGGACTGTGGTATCCCGATATGTTTGAATATGTTCATGTCTATTTCTGGCAAGCAATAATCATAATTCTTGTCTTCACCGCATGTTTGGCATGGCTGCAGCTTGTGGTAATGGTTACGACCAAAAATAAGCCGTTGACTTTTTTTGCGCGATTCATAGCTTTTTCAAGTATACTATTTTTGATATGGGTGTATTTAGATAATGAATACGTTTTGATGACCTCCTACATAGCAGAATTTTTGTTGCATTGCATGGGCTATCCCATATCACTATTCCCAGACCCAACGACAATGATTTACCCCTCTACTTTTAACCTTATTA
The DNA here is from genome assembly GCA_030612405.1 of Candidatus Methanophagales archaeon. Classification (GTDB taxonomy): domain Archaea; phylum Halobacteriota; class Syntropharchaeia; order Alkanophagales; family Methanospirareceae; genus QEXZ01. Next base: position 1,931 of record JAUWNY010000094.1, read on the forward strand.
CTTTTACTGCGCTTGTTCTTGCCACACAATCAGTTGTAAAAAGAACAAAAATAAAGGCGTTGATAACTGGTTTGCCTTTGATGATATTGATACATGTCATCCATGGAGCATATCAGGTTCTGGCATACTATCAAGTAGTACCACACGCATTAGAAATCATGTATGCAACACAAATTATTAACCAATACTTCCTCCCTTTTGGATTATGGCTTGCATTTACCTATGGGGATATATTTAAAAAGGCAGGAACGTACACTTGTCCGATTTGTGGAGCAGAGAAGGTGGGGATTGTAGAACACATACGGGTGAAGCATGGTGAGAAAGCGTTGGAAGATGAGAGAGTGAAGGTTTTGTTAGAGGGTCAAATCCAGAAAGGAGTATTCACGTTCAAGGGAAAAATGCGCTTTGATAGAATTATGGAACTGATAAAAAAGAAAAAAAAGAAATAAGTGAAGTTCACCTTCACTTAAACGTTTTTCTGATTGTAGCCGCACCAAACACAAACAAGGAGATTAAAACCAATATGAATACAAGAGGTGAGATAGCCGGGACTTCTGGGAACGCCTTAACATCCACGGTTATATTCTGACTCCAGTTCCAATTCCCATCACCATCGTAAGCCTTTGCCTTTAGGGTATGAGAACCGGCTGTCCATTTTGTGGTATTCAAATCAAAGCTAAATGGAGAACTATAATTTGTTCCTGCTAACTTTCCATCAACATAATATTCTACCTCGGTAAGTCCACTACCACCACTATCTGACGCAGATACTGTGCAGGTATGAACTCCACTAATTGTTTGGTTATTCTCTGGTGAAGTTATACTAACCATCGGAGGTGTGTTGTCAGGCGTTGGGTCGGGTGGTGTGAACTCGTAGTTTTTGTGTGCATGGAGAAAATCCCAATCAGCCCATCCTGAAGTAGTTTCACTATACTCCTGCCATAAACCAAACATCAACAAGGCCTTTCCAGAAAAGCTGTATGTCCAACCAGATGTCAATTTTAAAGCGCCATCAATATATAGCTCATATCTAACCTTATACTCAGCATTCAATGGACTTTGTACAAGTCGATATACATGGAACTGATAGGGCTTAATAGTGGTGCTATAGGTTCCTCCACCAACAACATCTAAAATTACTTTATCGTTTTTTATCATAACGTAAGCACGAAAATTCTGCTGATTATCTAGAATTACATAAGCACAGGATTGATCACTACCAAGTTCTGTCACTACCCTAAACTCTACTACCGCTCCTTGGCCATTTAGCGGTAGAAGCGGATCACTGCGATATCCTACCTCATCATCGTGCCCATAGCCGTCTCCTTCTACATACATTGAGAGGATTTTATTACCACCAAGATCATAAACATAAACCGAAGAGTTACCTTGTTGGTATTGCGTAAAATTGCTTGGCGATGTTGTATCACCTTCATACTTCACATCCCAATACCCATCTTCGGCATCGGGGTCAGTGGCCTCGCTGTTGGGGATCCAGAAAGCGATATTACTGCCTACTCGCACTTGTTTATCTGCGATCGTCTGTAAAAGTCCAATAAAAGCATCCATAATTATCGTAAGATAAGAACTCGGTGCATTTGCATATACCGTGGGCTGTACGTTTTGAATAGCGCTTGCCATGGCTATGCCCTCATAATGACCGGTAGTTATCTTTAACCCTCCAAACATTCGAATTCCTGTAACATCTTGTGCTTCAATTGTGAAGTCAAAATCCTTCTCAAAATTAGTAAGGAGTTCTATATTATTCCATCTTAAAACCGCTTCCCCTCCTCCATAGTGCAGATTCCCAAAAATCCCTGTCTCCATAAATGCTGTTTCGACACCCATACCAGAATACGACATAATTAACCCACCCACATTCTGATAGCCGTCGGTTATACCACTATAATCGGGATTGCCACCATTAACAGTAAGTTCAAAGTTAGTGCCATAACCATTATCTAATCCATTATCTACCACGAGGCAACTCCGAAGCACTATGTCTTCACATTCCATCCCTAATCCAGGACCCCATGTGAAGTTAATATGACCTGTAAACCGTACTTTGTTTGTGTCATATAAGGTTCTGTAGATGTCGGTAACTTCTACTTTATAGGTGTTCTCTCCACTATTACCAAATTTAATAAACATATCTTCCATTTTAGTGGGCCCAACGCTTTCTACAGCACCTCCACTCATCCCACTTTGGAGTGCATTCAAAACATTTACACTCTGACTTTCATCATCCCTGGATGCATTTGCCATGTTAATATCCACAGCACTACTTTCCATACCTGTCTTATTTTGAGAAGACTCTCCCGAAGCATTCACGCTCTCACTCTCGTTACCCTGAGACACCGTTCCCGTAAAGTTTCTTTCAGCTTTACCACCTGCATATGTCTCATTTTGAGAAAACTCCAAAGCAGGTAAAACCCCTACAAACACGTTTAGCACTATTACTACGAGCATCGCCACGGAAAAAGCCCTCGTGTGTTTCGTGTTCGTGGCTTTACCTCTTTCTTTTTCCCCTTTTTCCTATTCCTGACATCTTCTTCTCAAACCTGTACAGCCATCATGATGCATTTGCATATGTCATGAAAGTGCTTGCTATGGCTAAGCTCTCAAAATGATTGGTAGTTATCTGTAAACCACCAAACATTCGGCGAATTCCTGTAACATCCTGCGCTCCAATTGTGAAGTCAAAATCCTTCTCAAAATTAGTGCCGTGTTCTATCATATCCCATCTTAAAAGCGCTTCCCCTCCATAGTGCTCATTCCCCAAAATCCCTGTCTCCAAAAATGCTTCATCGACACTCATACCAGAATAACGCATAAATAACTGACCCGCTGACACATGGCTAGTTATACCACTATAACCGGGATCCCCACCATTAACAGTAAGCGTAAAGTTAGTATCAAAACCATTATCTAACCCATTATCTACTACAAGACAACTCCAAAGCTTTAGTGTTTCAGCTTCTATTCCTCCTCCAGAACCCCATGTCAAGTTAATATGACCTGTAAACCTTACTTTGCTTGTGTTATCATATAATGTTCTGTAGATGTCGGTAACTTCTATTTTATAGATGTCCCCTCCGTAGTTATCAAGTTTAATATATATGTCTTCCATTTTAGAGGGTCCAACGCTTTCTACAGCACCCCCTGCATACATCTCATTTTGTGAAACTTCTGAAGCGTTCATCCTCTGGCTCCCATTCTCCGCAGGCATAACTCCTATTCCTACAAATGTGCCCAATACTATTACCACTGCCATCGCCACGAAAAAAGTCCATGTGTGCTTCGCTTCCTCTTTCCCTTTCCATTTACTTTTACCCTTATCCCTATCGCTTTTTTCTTCTTCGCTTCTCATTTTATCAAACCCCCTTCTTTGCGTTTCGCCTTTCCCAACCACGCAATGGACGTATTTTTCGTTTTTATGCTTTTAACTCCCATTTCCCTACCCTCCCCTTTTATCTTTCCCTCTATTTAGTATGATATTTGATAATATTTTGTTGATGTTAATAAAAAGGTTTTCGATATTGATAGCTGGAAGTATAAAAATTATCACCAAAATGTGAAGAAAAAGAATTTTTTTCTCCAAACGCTTTTTTAAAAAGGGAGAACGAAGTGGGCTTTCGTGGCTACCTTGTCCAGCTCATGACAGAGCAGAGTAAAGAAAGTTGATTCCAATCGTCGCTACATTTTTATTTTTATTATTCCCCCTTCTTATCTCACAAGGTATAGATTCTTGCTACTCTTCGCTTGGTATGAAGTCACTCCTTCAAAATAATCCCTTCTTCTTTCTCCTTAATAGGTAAATAAAGAACGGAGCACCAAAGAAAGCGGTGATTATCCCTACGGGCATTTCGCCTATGGACAACATCATCATATCTAAGAAACGAACTATGGCATCCATCCAAGCCAAGAAAATAGCCCCTACCAAAGCGGAAGCGGGAAAAAGAATTCGATGGTCAGGTCCAACTAATATCCTCGTTATGTGTGGAATTATCAAACCTACGAAGCCAATTGTTCCCACGAAACATACCGCAGCAGCGGTAATGAACGCCGTAAGAATCAGCAGGATTTTTTTCACATTTTCCACATTTATACCCAGTGTTTGTGCTGATTCTTCGCCGAGCAGCATTGCGTTTAAGTCTCGTGCAAAGAAGAATATTAGGATAAAACATGCGAGAATGGGTAGTACTATTATTTCCACTTCTGCCCATTCAGCAGAGGGGAGTAATCCACCCATAAGCCAATTAAAAATATCGCGTAAACCTCTTTCGGAGCTGCTCCACATCATAAATGATAAAATAGCAGATAAGAATAAGGAAACAGCTACTCCTGTAAGTAACAAAGTGTCTACCGGTATTCTTCCTCCCACCCTTGCGAGGTTATACACCAAAAAAGTGGCTAACATAGCGCCTGAGAAAGCCATGAATGGTTTAGTGTAATCAGATAAGAAGTCAGGAAATATAAACATCGCAATAACAGCACCAACAGCAGCTCCTGAAGCTATTCCTATTATGTACGGGTCTGCCATCGGGTTTTTAAATAGTCCCTGCAGCGTTGTCCCCGCCGTTGCCAGTGCGAGACCAACTAATAATCCCAGAAATATGCGCGGCAGTCTTATCTGGAAAATTATTACTTCATACTTATGCGGGATAGAACAAGCCTCCCAGAGATGAAGTTTGCTTCCAAATAAAGAAACAATTTCCAACGGCGGTATATAAACGTTGCCAATTGCCGTTGTCAGCACGATGGTCACGCATAAAATCACAACTAAGTAAATCATCACCATCTTCCAGTGGATAAACTTATCGAAATATGCGATTTTTGGTTTTACCATTATTGTTCTTGTTTATAACGTATAACCCCCCTTCTATTTAAGACACGGATTTACACTGATTTACGCGGACTTATTTAAGTTGAGTTTGACATTGTTAATTTTTATCATCAGTGTTAATCTGCGTTAATCTGTGTCAACGATTTATTTTTTTTTAATCTGGTAGAATTTCAATAAATTTCGCCTTCCTTGGTGTTTCCCGTATCTCATTTATCTCTGAATACAATGGGTGATAGGACACCACATACAGGTGCTTCATCGCTCTCGAAACCGCATCAATTAAATCCGGGTTGAGCGTAGGTTCGTATCCGCCAAGATATATCCTGTGCGGATTCAACTCCTCTAATTCCTTTAGTATGTTCTCAAAGTTCCAATCAATGTATCTCCTGTCTTCTGCATAGATGTCGTATTCGTTTTTTTCCCTGATACAGCCGATACAGTCGAAGTTGCAGCCCTTGAAAGACAGCATCGCCATTCTCTCACCTACGAATTTTTCTGTGTAGCTTATGTGGTAAATGTTCATAGCCGTGCTCCTGATACCGCTAATTGCTTTTCTCAGTACCAGCTTATAGATTATAAAATTTTGCGTTCGGACATTTGCATTTGTAACAAGGATGCAGTCCCTATGTTTACAGATAGATATTCCCTCCAACTCACCCGAACCCAAAGATTTTCGTTCTTCTCTTATTTTTCTTAAAAACTCCAGTTCTTCTTTGTTTAAAGGAATTACTTCGAGAATTCCGCTCTCCATGACATAATCAACGAAATCATATCCACAATCCCTTGCTTTGAAAAGCTCATTGTAAACGGAAGGAGGAATAAAGAACCTTGCATTAGGAAATAACACCCTTAATAAATCAAGCCTTCTTATCTTTCCGAAAGTGCTGAGAATATCCGTGTCAAAGACTAAATTCATCGCCTCAACCTTTTGATCAGCTCCACGCCTCTTTCCAATTCCTCCACACTCCTTGAACCCACTTCTCTTCTTATTCCCCTATCAGCTAAGATGTCTTTGAACTCGATTGTCGTTACTCCTGCAATCTCTGCAGCTTTGCCCAGCGATACCTCTTCCTCTTTGTAAAGCTCAACGGCGGCGACTGTTCTAAGGTCAGGTTTAACATTTAGCAACGTTCTAAAAGCATCTTTTACAGCCTCGTCAAAGCTCCCATAATATCCAGATTTGACCAAAGCTCTTATTTCCTTTTCAATAATTGCAGGTAATGCAAATATCTCTGCCATTTTTATCACCCATTATATCTGTAGCCTTTTACTTTATATAAACCACTTGCTTTAAACGAGTACCCCCCCTCCCCCAATTATCTTCTCGGTTATCCTTTCATGTTTGTAATTTTTCATCTGTGTCAATCTGCGTTAATCCGTGTCAACAATTTATTTTCTTGATGATTTCGTGCTTAGCTTAGGATTTTCCAGTTCACTCACCTTTATCCTTCTCTTGAATATCGGTCCGTCAACTACAAAAGTATATTTCAAGGTCGCTGCAAACTCCCTCTACCCATTCCCGGTGCTCGATCAGGTCAATATCGCCGAAAACTCCTCCTTCCACGCCCTCAAGTTTTAATTCTTTCACAGCATGTTTGAATTTACTCTCATAGCCCTCCCATGAAGCATTCACCTGGACCATTGGTATTCCTATGGCTTCTGATTGAAGCTTCAGGAGAAAAGGGCGAGTTCCATGTGCTCTTTCCCTCTTTCCATCCTCAGCTAGCAAATTCAAGAGATGCGATACCTCAAACCCGTCAAGCATTGCTTTGTAACATGCTAAACTGCTGTCCTTTCCTCCACTCCAGGAACAGAAAACGCGCTTCTTTTCTTTCATTTGTTTCAATTGTTTTTTAAACCGTTTCTTCTCAAAAGATACGTTACCGCCAGCAATCCAATAACTGCTAATACCGCTTCAAATCCTGGTGGTTCTGATGTAGCAGTGGATAGAGGTGTTGGTGTTACAGTAGGCGTTGATGTTGGAGTCGGCGTTGCCGTTATTATAGGCGTGGGTGTCGGTGTTTGACTTGCAGTAGGAGTAATAGTTGGAGAAGGTGCTTCTTCCTCCTCTGTAATTTCGAAAAATTCGGATAGATACCTGTAAACCGTTTCCGTGGCGTTCACTATCCTCGGACCTGCTCGGGAGATAACATCCGCATCTATGCTGTAAACCCTGTCATTTTTGACGGCATTCACCACTTTCAGCCTCTCATCACCTAATATGTAGTCATAAGATTGCATACCCACTACACCATGCCCCACTGAGACAATTATCACATCGGGATTTTTGTCTATAAACACCTCCAGACTTACTGTACTCCAATCATCTATGCCAGAAAAGACATTCTCTCCCCCTGCTATTTCTATTAATTCATTTTGCACGGTGCCACTGCCTGCAACCCAGATGGGGTCGTGCCAGGTAATATGAGCAACCGTTGGTCTTTTTACATCCCGCGTTTTATTTTTAATCTCTTCCATTCTTTGAGTCATATCTGCGACTAAAGCAGTGGCATTCGTCTCTTCCCCCGTTATTCTTCCCACCAGCATTATGTCGTCCATTATTTCACTGATGTTTTCTGGATTTAGTCCCACGATGGTTATATCGAGCTCTTCTAACCTCTCAAATATTTCTTTCCCGTTCAACTCATCCCCAAGAACAAGGTCCGGATCCAACGACACCACTTTCTCTATGCTCACTGTAGAAACACCGCCAATCACGGGCTTCTCTTTCGCGTCTTCTGGATAATTGCAGTATTCGGTCACGCCAACAACCCTATCGCCAGCGCCAATAGCGAACAGTATCTCCGTATTAGTTGGTGATAAAGAGATAATTCTCTCCGAAACCTCCTTAATGGTTACATTCCTACCGAAGTCGTCGGTTATTATGAACCCCTGTGTTTCTGCGCTTACCGGTATTTGTAAAGCGGAGAAAGCGATTACAGCCGCCAAAACGATTGTTAGCGCTGTACTTATAGCTATCCATTTCTTCATTCCTTCATTCTTCATTTTTATCATTTTATTTTCCTCCCTCCGTCATGTTTGATGGCACATATACCATCCCTCCACCTTTCGTTTTATATATTCTTCCCATTTCACCCACGATTTCCGTTTGCACCGTCTCATTCATCATATCCAGCTTTTCTATCCGTTCTCCTCGTTTAACAATCACTTCCATGTTCTGCTGCCCGGGATTTTTGACAATGGTCATATCCGTCTGTGTTAAAACCTCCGGTATGCTGAGATACAATAGCAGCATCACCATCAACCCAAGCGCAAACACCATCGCCACGTCGAACAGATTTGCAACGCCCGACAGCGGGTCATCGTCGTCTTCTTCTCTTCTTTTTCCTTTCCTATTCATGTATTTCATTTTTTATTCACCACCGAAGAGCACTTCACAAATGTATTTTATATCGTTCATGTCATCATCATACCAT
>JAUWNY010000046.1 GCA_030612405.1 Candidatus Methanophagales archaeon
ATCATAGACAGTCACCGGTTCCTTTTCCACCTTTGCATTATCCCAGTCCTCTAAACCAGGAGTGTCATCTGCCACAAATTGCGTGAGATATACATGTGCATGCATCCACGCTGTATCTTCGTCTACATAGAAGTTCTCAACTGAATAATCATCCCCGGAAGCCCCTACTACTAAAACAGATCCCATGAGCAGCAGCGATATTAAAAATACCGTCCCGACTCGTATTTCCTTCCTTTTATATCATTGTTTCATCATTTTTTCCATATCACCTCCTAAATTTTTTAAGTCCATCTTTTTCTTTTCCCCCATCTTTTTCACATCCCCTCTTTTTAGCGCCCCTCCTCGGCGCTCACTAATCGTATCGTTCAAACCCCTGATAAAACTATCGAAAACGTTCGGATTTTCCGAACAAAAAGCAAAGGTTTATATATTATACTATTTTCTGTCATCATACCTGATGCGTTATTTCACTCCATTGAAGTCTCTAAACACACGATTCTTATTTTTGTAGGTGTTCCCTCCTCGCTTCCTTTATCTCCTTCTTGTTTTCCTTTCATCGACACGCTCCAATCACGGAAGAAAATTCAAATTAAGCCAATAACCTCTTCCCGCACGTAATTTATTAAAAATCACCATCGCATCCCCTTCATAACCTCCGGAATATTTTCCACCACGTCCGTGGCAAGCAACCCGAACCCGTTGTTCTCAAATGCTATATCGCCTGCAGCACCGTTGACAAACGCAGCCGCAGTTGCCGCCTTTAACGGCTCATCTGCCGCAATTGCGAAGAACGCACCCGTTACGCCCGCAAGCACATCGCCCGTGCCGCCAACCGTCATTCCCGCATTTCCTGCTTTGTTTTGCTTCACACGAACGCCATCGGAAATAATATCTGTCGGACCTTTCATCAAAGTAGTAACTCTGTTTGCTGAGGAAAAATCCTTCACAAAATTTATCCTTTCCTCTATCATATCTTCGGGAGGCGGCACTTTTACGCCTCTTCCTTTTAGTTCCATCTTCATGAATTCCCCCGCATGAGGAGTAACGATAACGAATTTATCTTCCTCTCTCACTTCCACCGGCAAATGCAACCCGTAGAATCCATCTGCATCCACAACCACCCTTCTACTCGCTTCGTCTTCAATTATCATTCGTGCTGCTCGTTTCGTCTCCTCTTCCGCACCCAAACCCATGCCTATCACGACTACATCATGTGCTCTTATCAAGTTTAATACCGTTGGCACGTCTTTCTCTACCAATATATCGGAAGAAAGAGGGTGGACAATCAGATTGGGCGATAAAGAGGAGATAACAGACGAAACGCTTTTGGGTGCCGCTATTGTCACCCAGTCCGCACCAGCACGTAAAGCACCAAGAGCAGCTAAAGTGGGCGCACCAGAAAAAGGACCACCACCCACTATTAATACACGTCCATTGTCCCCTTTATGGCTGCTTGGTTTTCGCTGCCTCACTACCAACCGAACATCTCCGGGACCTGCTAAATTCTCTATTCCTTCGGGAATGCCTATCCCGGTAACTACTAATTTCCCGACGTGTTCCTTGGCGTCCGCCTTTAACAAGCCCTTTTTCGCACGGTGGAACGTAACGGTAACATTTGCTCGAACTGCTTTTTCCGATTCCCCCGTATCGGGGTCTAACCCTGAAGGAATGTCCCCGGAAACAACAAATGCAGTGTTTGCTTCATTTATCAAGTCTATTGCCGTTGCTTCTGGCTCTTTTATTTTTCCACGCACTCCCGTGCCGAAAATGGCATCTATTATGACGTCCGAACGCTTTAAGAGCGTTTCTCGTGCTCGTAGTTCTGAAGAATCCGTTATCTCCTCCATGTCATATCCACACGCCTTTAAAATTTGCCAGTTCCTCCTGCTCTCTTCGGTTCTTAAATCTTTTGAATTCCCGACCAATAATATTCGCACGTTAAACTCACCATTTTTCAACTGTAAATGCCTCGCAGCGACAAAAGCATCACCGCCGTTATTTCCTTTCCCCGCTATTACCGTGACTTTTACGTTTTTCGCTTTTCCTTTAAACTCCCTTTTAATCACGTTTGCAATTCCCGCGCCTGCATTTTCCATTAGCTGTGCAGACGAGAGCCCAAAGAATTTGCAGTTCTCATCTATGGCTGTCATTTCCGCTGATGATATATATTCCTCTTTTCCTTCCATACTCTTTTCTTTTCCCCCTGATTGATTATTGCCGCTCGGACAGCATCGCGTCCGTTACACTTATTCCTTTTTATTATACAAACGATTTATGTATTAATTAAATGAGGAGTTACAATCTATGACCTGGCAAGAAGAACTTAGAGAGAACATTTGCACCATCGCGCAGTTAAAAAAACACATGGATTTGAGTCCCGAAGAGGAGGGGCAATTACGTGAAATTATGCGAATACACCCTATGAGCATTACCCTCTACTACATGTCCTTGATTGATATAAATAATCCCGATGACCCCATTAGAAAGATGGCGGTTCCTTCAAAAGAAGAGTTGAATGCGATAGGCAGCTATGACACGAGTGGCGAACGTGAAAACACAAAGATGCCCGGTCTGCAGCACAAGTATCGGCAAACTGCTTTGATATTAGCAACGAATAGGTGTGCTATGTATTGCAGGCACTGTTTCCGAAAAAGGCTGGTGGGGCTTCCTACCGCAGAGATCGTGCGTAGATTTAACGATGCGGTAACCTATATCGGCAATCATAAAGAGATCAATAATGTGCTTATAACCGGCGGTGACCCGTTTGTATTGTCCACAAAGGTAATCAGGCAATTACTGGATAAGCTCTCGGTTTTTCAGCATTTGGACTTCATACGATTCGGAACTCGAATTCCCGTGACGTTCCCGAATAGAATCCTGGAAGACGAAGAGCTGTTGACTTTATTAGCGAACACCACAGCGAACAGTAAAAGGGTATATGTGGTAACTCAATTTAACCACCCACGTGAAATCACCCCGGACTCTGTGGCGGCAGTTGAGTCCCTCATTTGTTCTGACGTGATAGTGAATAATCAAACCGTTTTACTGGATGGCGTGAACGATGATCCGGAAACTCTGGCTGAACTGCAGAATAAACTGGTCGGTATCGGTGTCAATCCCTATTACGTCTTCCAGTGCCGACCGGTAAAACGAGTAAAGACACATTTCCAGGTTCCTCTGTATAAAGGCTATGAAATCGTGGAAGACGCCAAGAAGCTGCTTAACGGGCATAGTAAACGGTTCAAGTACATCATGTCGCATCTGAGCGGCAAGATAGAGCTTGTAGGAATTATGGATGATTACATCTATTTCAAATATCATCAGGCAAAAGACTACGATAATATCGGGAAATTGTTTAAGAAAAAGCTGAATACGACTGCCGGATGGCTGGATGAATTATAGTCATTCCAGTAATAATTTTCGGAATGACTATAATTTTAATCAATCTCGACCACCTTATTTTTAGAAGTCCGACCTTTAACAATCCTGATTGATGATTTCGGCTTTGAGAAGTATTTCGCCAGTATTTCAACAAGCCTTTTATTTGCCTTCCCTTCCTTCGCAGGTGCATCAACGTTTACCCTTAAAACGCCTCCTTCCGTTTGTTCCACCTTTGCCTTTTTCGAGTTGGGCACAACTTTAACTTTAACCGGTGTTTTTATCGACATAGTTCATGTTTTTGTATTAATGATTGAAACGGGTTTAAAACTCTGCGTACTCTGCGCTCTCGGCGGTGATAAATCATTACATTTTTAGACCGTGCCCTTTCATCATCTTCCTGACTACATCCACATCTGCATCTACCTCTTTCGGCGCTTCGCATATTTTTATCACGCGTTCCGGGTCCTTCAATAAATGCCCGGTCGTGATGCATACAATCTTCTCATCTCGGTCTATTTCGCCCAGCGTGACTAATTTCTTCAGCCCGGCAATAGAAGCCGCACTTGCTGGTTCTACGCCTATGCCTTCCAACCTTGCCAATTCGAGCTGCGATTCCGTTATCTCATCGTCAGTTACCGATTCCGCAACGCCATCCGAGTCCCTTATGGCAAACAGTGCCTTTGCTGCGTTCACCGGATTGCCTATTCTTATCGCAGATGCAATGGTTTCTGGTTTGTCTTCCGGTGTTATCTCCGCTTTACCGTCCTCAAACGCATTCACGATTGGTCTCGCACCCGCTGCCTGGATGCCCGTCATCTTTGGAATGGAATCCGTAATACCCAGCGTCTTCAACTCCAGAAACCCTTTAAAAATCGCACTTATGTTCCCTGCATTTCCCACCGGCAGAATCACACGGTCCGGAGCTTTCCAACCGAGCTTTTCCGCAACCTCAAACGCGATTGTCTTCTGCCCTTCCAACCGATAGGGATTCACGGAATTCAATAAATAAAGTTTCTCTTCCTCGCACAGCACTCGCACTATCCTCAACGCATCGTCAAAGTTACCGCGTAGCGAGAACACTTTTGCACCGTGCATCATCGCCTGTGCTACTTTACCTAACGCTACTTTTCCCTTTGGCAGCATAACGTAGCAAGGAATACCGGCTTTTGCAGCAAAAATCGCAAGCGATGCAGAAGTATTGCCCGTAGAGGCACACGCTACGCCTTTTACATCCAGTTCCACCGCTTTCGTTACGCCAACGGTCATTCCACGGTCTTTAAACGACCCGGAAGGGTTCAGTCCTTCGTGTTTCACCCATAGGTCATCAACACCGCCGGATTTTGCGAGTCTATCGCACCTGTACAGAGGCGTGTTTCCTTCGTTTATCGTTACAGGTTTTGTTTCTTCCGCGAAGGGCAATAAAACACGGTATTTCCATACGCCTTCTCCTTTCGCTTTAACCACTCGCTTCACATCTATTTCTGAATAATCGTATTTTATATCCAGTAAACCGCCGCATTTCCTGCACGTGTATACCACGTCCTCCTTAGAGAAGCGTGCGCCGCATTTTATGCATTCCACTTTGTATTCTTCGGTCATGTTCTTCTAAGACACCTTATTTGTAATTGTACATTGTACTATATGATAAGATAAGATAATCAACTACAATGGAAAGAACAAAAGAGTTACTTAATAGTTTGCTCTATAATCGAGGAGAACAAGGAAGTATTTGTTGTTTCGTTAACGCATCTAAAAACAAAGCGTGACCATCCCTTGAGTAGAAAAATATTAGAATATCAGATAGATAGGATAAAAAGGATTTCAAAACAGCCACTTCCATAGCGGTATAATCTTTATCCTTTTACCCTTAAACTCCTCCTCCGCTTCATAATCCCACGTGATTACGAGCGTATCATCGCATTTCAGCTCTTCACTCGCTTTTATCAACGCTCTCTTTTCCCTCGTCTCTACCTCTTCCTTGCTTGAAGCGTAAGTTACCTGAATGAGCTGTTTTATTTTCGAACCGTCTTTCAAAACAAAATCCACTTCCCTCTGTTGTTTATCTTTCCAGTAATAGACCTCTCTCACTGGACTTACCGTTTTTCTTCTCATTAATTCCACGGCAACCACGTTTTCCATTAATCTACCTGCATCTTCTGAAAATCGGAAGCCCGAAAAATTCGCAAGCCCCGGGTCTATGGCGTAAAGTTTCCGGGGATATTGTAATTGGTCTTTAACTTTGTACGAGAAAATTCTGAGGTCAAAGAAAAGAAAAGCTTCTTTCATTATGTAAAAGTATTTCTCTAACGTTGGAACCGAGATTTTAATTCCTCGAGTATTTAGCATGCCACTTAGTTTCGTAAAGCTAACCAACTTACCCGTATTTGATGCTAAAAAGTAAGCTATTTCTTCCGCAATTTCTCCTTTCCTTCTCAGCCTCGGAAGAATGTCTCTACTCACGATATCCACGAACAGCGTTTGAACAAGTTCTTCTTTATTCGATTCTGCCTGTGCCAGAACAACTTCTGGAAACCCACCAAACATTATATACTCCCTCAGCATCTCTTTGATCACCGAGATATCCTTCTCTATCAGGTATTCCTCTGCATAGCCATAGCCAAAACCTTTGAAAACCATAAACTCGCGAAAACTCAACGGAAAAACGTGCGATGTGAGATGCCTTCCCGTTAACAAATAGCTTAGCTCCGAACTCGTAAGCTTTGACGTAGAGCCAGAAACAAACATCTTTATCCTACCTTTGAATTCATCATAAATGCTTCGCACGTATTTCTCCCAGCCTTCCACTCGTTGAACCTCATCCAGAAAAACATAAATCTTTTCGTATTCGTCCAGAAGCCTTCTGGCATAGATGAATTCTATTAAATAGTTGAAGTATTCGGGTGTTACGGGTAATAGTTTTCTGTTTTCAAAGTTTATGTACACCGTCGCTTTCTTATCAACACCGCTTTTCAAAAGTTCCTTTATGGTCAAAAACATCAAATACGTTTTTCCCGCTCTTCTCGGACCTATAACGTCATTTATTAAGTCACTTTCCACTTTTAGTTTTATATCTCTCGCCTTCGCTTTCGGCAGCTCGCTTCGCTCGCTTCTCCAATATTCTTCTATCACCATCCTCAATCTTTCTTTACGATTTTCCATAATATCATTAAATAAAATTAATGATATACAAATAATATTTCACGAGAAAACAGAAAATAAATTAGGGACACAGATTAACGCAGATTAACACGGATGACAGATGATAAGAATCAACACCGTTAAACTATTAAAAATAAATCTGCGTAAATCCGTGTAAATCTGCGTCTTGAATACTTGTGAAATCTCGCGGTTTTGCTATTTATTGCAGGAATGACTATAATTACCCCCACTTACCTCTTTATCCAGAATCTCCTTTAAATCGCTTATAACGAACTCCTCATTTTTTACGTTTCCGCTTACGCTTCTGCCTCGCTTTCTTCCCCTATCCAGGAAATACGCAGTCATACCTATCTCACGGGGATTGACAAAATCAAATACCCAGTGGTCGCCGATATGGACAACTTCATGCGGCTTCACGTCTGCAATCTCACATACTCGTGCGTAAAACCCATTGGATTTCTTCACCTCACCGAAATCCGACGTTGCTGAGAACACGAGCGAAAAGTATTTTCTTATCGGTCGAATTTGAAACTCAATAAATTCTATTGCTGCGTTTGAGCTTATCACCAGTTTAAACCCTTCGGCTTTCAGCACCTTCAAGACGCTTTCTACTTCTTCGTATATCTCCACCTCGCCTTTGTATTTCCCGAACAGTTCCTCACGTGTCGTGCTCAACCCGAACTTCTGCAGCCAGTAATCCATCCTATACCATTCTACTCTGTTATCCCCTATTTTGTCATACTCGCTCTTTACAAAATCAAACGCCTGCTCAAAGCTCATACCCTCCTTAGCTGCGTAAGCCTCCGGGATGCCCTGTAACCAAACGCAATCCGCAAATCGCATGCTTACTAACGTGCCGTCAACGTCAAACGAGAAAACTTTTATGCCGTTTCCGCTCTTCCTGACTTGTCGCAGCATCTTTTTACCGCCCCCTCAAATGGAAATTTATTTTTTTTTCTTCAATTGGCAAGTCCATGAACTCCTCAATTGTGGTTACATCCCGGAGTATGCCTTTTCGCTGGTTAGTGTAAAACCGCAACGCTGGGTGCAGTTTATAAAACAGTTCAACATCCTCATCCGATAGTTTCATCTTTCTGTCCTTGTATATAAAGTATAACGTAAAGTCCTAAGTTCTATTTGAGACACGAATTTACACGAATTTTTTCTTTTGTTTGTTGGCCTGGCTGGCGGGGCTATTTCTATCCTCTCTAAATGTAGCGAAAAGCAACAAGCGCTCCATATCTCATCCCATCAAACCCTTCTTGTAACTTTCATTTTTCTCTTGATGCCTTCGTCAATCCAATTCTTTAGAAGAAGGTTCGAGCTAACACCCTCTTCAAGTGCTATCTCCCTCACCGACCTCAATCGGCCCTCCCCCAGCGGAAGAACCAAAACACCTTTCTCTCGCATAAACGTAACCTGAACCTTGTCGTCTTCCATATCCTCAAAATACGCTGCTGAATCATGCGTATCCCAAAATTCCCGTATCTCCTCTTCCGTTCTAAATCTTGGAATTTTTGCCATAATAATTATTTACTTACCTTCTTAAATATAACTTTCTTTCGCCATCCGTCATATCTCTTGCTGTGATTACCCAAGCCAATCCCTTTCCTCACTTTTTTATAAACTCATTTCCGACCAGCACTTCTTCCAGTACCTGTATAGTTTTCATCACTTCTCGCTCTGTTATATTCCCCATCGTAGCTATCCTGAATATCTTGCCCTTCAGTTTCCCCTGCCCTCCTGCCACTATCACACCTCTTTTTCGCATACCACCTCTGAGCTGCTCATCCGTGATGCTGCCGTCGGCAATAGGAATCTCAATCGCGGTGACGGTGTTGGAATAATCACTTACCTCGTTTAGCTTCGGGAATAAACGGAGTCCTAAACCAGTAACTGCATCTCGAACCGTCTTTGCCATCCCCCGGTGCCTTTCTATCCTGTTCTCCATACCTTCCTCACGTATCACCGCTAACGCTTCGTGAAGTGCGAAGAAGAGAGGCAAAGCAGGCGTGTAGGGCGTCTGTTTCTTCTCTAAACTCTTCTTATAAGCGATAAGGTCCATGTAATAGGGTCTTCTTTCGTTCTCACGTATCATCTCCCACGCATGCTCGCTAACTGAGAGTGCCGACAGCCCGGGTGGCGCACCCAAGCATTTTTGCGAGCCCACAATGGCGATGTCCGCACCAAGTTCATCCACGGGGACCTTATCACCACCTATGGAGGTTATGCAATCAAGCACGAAAACGGCATCGTGTTTCCTCGCAAGTTTTCCCACTTCTTTCGCCGGGTTGAGTATGCCCGTAGATGTCTCATTATGCACCATTGTAACTATCTTGCTCTTGGGGTCGGAACTGGAACTGTTTTCCAATGCCTCTTTTACTGCTTCTAACTCGATTGAATGCCCCCATTCGAAATTCACATTCACATTTACAGGTGTAACTGCGTCTGCTTTATACCTAACGGCAATTTCTCCAAACCGCTCACCAAATTTGCCGTTTGCTATGGTTATGCACACCAATTTTGTTTCATTGCTGACAAGATTGCCTATCGCAGCTTCCATTGCGCACGTTCCCGACCCGCTCAGCACAAAGAGGTCGTTCCTCGTCTGATATATGTCCTTCAGCGTTTCCACTATCTCTTCATACATCGCTCCAAATTCGTCTCCCCGGTGGAATATCATTGGCTTTGTCATCGCTTCACGAATGCGTGGCAATACCGGCACCGGTCCCGGAATCATTAATAATTCTTCTTCCATCGTTATCACATCCATAGCCTTATTGCAGGTATCCAGTCATAGTGAATTTTTTCATTGGCGTCAATAAACTCAGTGCAGTTTATCCAGCCATTTGCGGTTAGCAGTTCGGATTTGTGATGAATCTGCGGATAAGAGCCTGTGCGAATGGTGTAGTTGTATGTTTTGTTAGGTATAAGCGTGAAAGGTTCAGAAAAAGAAATGTTATGCCAGTCGCCTACGTAACCGTTCCAGCTTGCATTTACATCTAAACCGGAATTATTCCATATTCTTGCGTATTCGGTGTGCCCGCCTGTTCCTTCGCATGGATAGGTATAAAGCTTGGAGAACTCGATTGTTACATTTGGCGTAATTGTTCCATTGTGTGTGCCGGAGATGCTTGGGTAGGGATTAGTTGGTGCTTCTGTGTCAAAAATATTTTCTGGTGGTGCAAAGTAGTTCTCCCAAGGCTCCACTAATGGATAAGTGTCGTTGTCTGAATTTATGCTGTAAGGCATATCCCAAATTCCGCACTCATCTATCTCTTCAGCATCTGGATATTTCTCTTCGTAATCATCCCAGTAGTTGCCTAAGTAACCTTCAAACTCAGAACCGTTGTAGGTGTAGGTTATTTTTTCTGTAGAGTTCCAGACGTTGGTTGAATCCTCAGAATAAACATTATCTGTGTTGTTTATGAAATTATTGAGGTAGATTTTGTTGTTGCTGGACTTATCAAGGCAAATTCCATCAGCGTTGTTCAAGATGTTATTTTTGGTAATGCTGTTGTTATTACTAGACGCGTAGAGGTCAAACCCATCCCAGCTGTTCGAACTAATGACGTTATTGGTGATGGTGTTGTTGCTGGAATATCCAAGCTGAATTCCGCGGTTGTTGTTGGAGTTAACAATGTTATTGGTAATGGCATTGTTATTACTGGAATCAAAAAGGCGAATTCCATCCCAATTGTTTGTGTTAATGATGTTATTGGTAATGGTGTTGTTACTAGAACCATAGAGGTCAATCCCACGCCAATTGTTCGAGTTGACGGTGTTATTGGTAATAGTGTTATTGCTAGACTCGTCAAGGTCAATCCCATACCAGTTGTTCGAGTTAATGACGTTATTGATAATGATGTTGTTGCTGGAATACTCAAGCTGAATTCCATGGTTGTTGTTCGAGTTAACAATACTTTGGATAATGGTGTTATTATTGGACTTGTCGAGATGAATTCCATCACTATTATTCAAAACGGT
Organism: Candidatus Methanophagales archaeon; assembly: GCA_030612405.1. Lineage (GTDB taxonomy): Archaea > Halobacteriota > Syntropharchaeia > Alkanophagales > Methanospirareceae > QEXZ01. The sequence continues at coordinate 10,528 of JAUWNY010000046.1, forward strand.
GTTATTGATAATGATGCTATTGCTGGAATGAGAGAGAAAAATCCCAACACCGTTGTTTGAGACATTATTCCTGATGATGGTATTGTTTCTGGAATGATAGAACCTGATTCCAATGTGGTTGTTCAAAGCGATATTGCTCGCTATCGTGTTGTTGCTGGAATAATTCAACCAAATGCCGTACATGTTATTCGATACGTTGTTATTGAATATGATACAATGGTCTAAACTGTTTTTAAGATATATCCCAGCGGGAATTGTATAGATAGCCTCGGTAGCACCCATAATTTTAAACCCACTTATATTCACATAATCCGCAGTCACCTCAAAGACATGGTCATCTGAATTGTTAGCCTGAACAATCGTATCTTCAGGATTTCCAGAAGTTGATTTAATCGTTAAAGACTTGGTAACATCTACATTCTCATTGTAAGTCCCTGGGTCTACGGTAATCATGTGTCCATCTTCTGTATCAGGATCGTCTATCGCATCCTGAATCGTTGAGAAGTTCTCGCTTGTGTTGAGGTTGTGAACAGTATTTTCTGGTGTTATGTTCAGAATTACTTCTCGTTGATTAAAGAAGGCAGAAAAATCTAACATCTTCTCACTAATTACCAAAAAATCCATGGCTTCCCCCCTAACTAAAGAGACAAATGGAAAGAAATCAACATGCTCTAATCCAAAGCGAGTTTTATTTATCAGTTCAAATCCACTATTTACCGTACTTACATTTTCAATAGGAAAGACGAATTGTGACATTAAGCCATCATATTCGCGTCCGTTTACTATTTCATCCCATCCTGCTTTTGGTATTGCTGCCCATTTATATACTTCGTTCTCTCCTCCATAGCAACTGGTTACCAAATCGTCTACCATAATGATAGTTGGTTTTGGTATCTTTACAGTGAGAGTATCAGCTTCTGATATTATGTGTGGATATTGGAGATATGAAAATTGTGGCGGGATCACAAGCGATGGATCACCGTAGAGAAGTATATGAGGATCAGGTATCACTTCAAAATCTTGTATGTTAATGTCTACAATTGTTCCCTTGCAATCACGAGAGGCTGAAGTTGCAATTTGATAATTTAGATAGTCCCTTACCGAGTTCCCTAGACTATTCCCGTATAATATATTTTTTGTTAAAATGAGTGATCTATCAACACCAAAAGCACCAGTAACAAAGTATTGTCCTATAAAAGCACTGGCATGTGCTTCAATAAAGTCCTTTCCCAAACCTTGCGCAGCTAAGCATGCATCAGAAACGATTATTGGTCTTGTTTTACTTATGTCAGGAATATCATCTTTAGTAAAATATCCATCCTTCAAATACCAACCATTACGACCTCCGTGTGTGCTTGCCAAAAATACGCTTGCATTGTTAAGATAGCTAGTAAAATCTTCTATTGTGGGGTTCCAGAAGGTTGACGTGTTGTCGAATTCTTGCGCAATACACCTTCCTGTAACTTTTTCCCGACTCGTGTTGTAAATCGGACATGAAATATAATAGTTTTGGGTCCCATTTACTTTTAAATGATTGTAGTAACTGCTTATAATAGATTCGTTATCAAACGGTAACCTCCCTACACACAATTCTACAAAAGAATCGTTATTCATATTCCCGTAATATAAAGAATCTAAGACGTGATCATTTACATGTCCACCGTAAATAAGCTCCCACTTGTCTTCCAAAGGAATTTCTGTGTCATTTCCAATAATAAGTAGATATTCAAATGGTTCTTTGTCATATTCCGCTTTTATTTTCTGTTTTATGTTTACGGGGTCTTTCGTGTCAACCGCAAGAAATTTCCATTCCTTTCCAATTGCAACCTTTTGTGCGGCATCTTCAACACTACTTTTTTTTCGTGCCAAAACCATGCCCGTTGTACCGCTTTCACAACACACTCTTCCACAAGATTTATTCGCATAGTAATTCCCAAACACAATATTTCCACAATAATATGCTCCTACGGCATTTATATCGTCTTCTGTAAGGTTCTTTATGATTCCATTAGGCCTATGCTCTACGGGAATTTGATCTAACATTCCTTGAGCACTGGTATTTAGACCAAGATAAAGGTCTAAAAGAAAGGCAACATGCGTAAACGTTAAATTTTCAACTCCTACATCATTTACGAAATCACATATATCATACTGTGTAACGTTGCTTATACTAACATTCCAAGTAGTAACGTCGGTTAAATGGTCGTCGTCCTTCACAGTTAACTTTACATTATAAGTTCTATTAGCGATATAGGTGTGATTATATGTTATCCCTGCCCCAGTTACACCGTCCCCGAAGTCCCAATTATACTCTGTTATGAAACCATCCGGGTCATAAGAGCGTGAAGCGTTGAACATTATTGTAATCGGACTCAGGTAGGTATATGAAAAGGATGCTACTGGAGGATAATGAACTGGTGGACTCCCGTCAATTTCTACTTCAACATACACTCCTGCATCTCCACCATTCGATGTCAAATAGATATAACCATCATAGGATTCTCCGCTTTCCAAGTCTGTTGTGTCAATTTCAACTTCTACCTCATGAGAATCACCACCCCATAGCGATCCACTTGAAGGATACACGTCTATCCAATCCATATCCCAATCAACTTCCCACTCAAGCAAGCCACCACCGGTATTTTCAATGCAAAAATCACCCCAAGCAGTTTCCCCTATTCCGATCACGCCAAAGTCAAGATTAGTAGGCTGAACATACAACTCTGGTGGCTTCACAACATATACTTCAACAGATATTTCCCCATCTCCACCATTCGATGTCAAATAGATACACCCCTCGTAGGTTTCACCGCCTTCCAAGTCTGTCGTGTCAATTTCAACTTCTACCTCATATTTATCACCACCGCTTAGAGACCCACTTGATGGATACACGTCTATCCAATAACCACAATCAGCTTCCCACTCAAGCGTGCTACCACCAGTATTTTCAACGTAAAAACTATCCCAAGCAGTCTCTCCTATTTTCATCTCGCCAAAGTCAAGATAAGTCGGGTGGACATATAATTCAGGGTCTTCTCCATCCCATTTAATTCCGTAATCTGAGTTATAGGGGTCATATCTATGTCCCATATTTTGCTTGCTACCCACGGGTGCAGACAAAAGTAAGCACGCTAATAATGCCACAAGCACAATTGCTATTTTGCGTCTCATTTTCCACCTATCAATTTGGGTTTATCAAAGTTATATAGTTGAATTATATACCCCTACTTAAATATTTAACTTTGACTTTCTCTAACGGCATTTTCAAAGGCAAATCTAAACTTGTTGAAAGCTTCCAGATATTTTTCTTCGGCGTGATATCTCATCAAAGCAGATTCATATTCAGTGAGTTGGTTTTTAATTAAATCCCCGACTGTTTGCCCAAAACGAGTTGATTCAGCAAGAGATTTTGCAATATGTCTCATTGGGCTTTCGAGTTTTTTCGCAGCTGCTGCTGTGCCTAATTTAGCAAGGCCCCCCATCACGCTTATTGTCACCTTTTTAAATTCTTTTTCTATACACAACCTTCCAATTTCTTGGAGAATATCAGCAGTTCCTTCAATTGTTCCTTCCAATCGATTTTCTGAAGATTCTAATTCAATTAATTCAAAAGGTAATGTTTCATATACTTTAGTAACGGTGATAGTGGCTCCAGGTGGTTCCGATTCAAAAGTTATTAGTGCTGTGCCAGCAAGTCTTTTTTCTATACACCCCATACCTATTTCTTTTAATGAGTTGATCGCTTCAATCGCCACCTTTTCATCACTCCTTCCAATAGCTAATTTAGCTATTTTCTCTAGGTGGTTAGAAAAATGCACCACGATTTTTTTAGTCTCTTTTTTATTCTCTTTCTGAGAATTTTGATTTACTCCTCTTTCCATTCCATTCTTTATATACTTTTGGGATGTTTTTCGATGTTTTCGGGGTTTTTTCAAAATCCTCTTCTCTTCTTTACTTCCATACTCAGTTGAATATTCCGATACTATCGCTAAACATCTGTCTTTGATATCCGCAATACCATTCCTGGCGGTCTCAAAATCATATTTCATGACTGCAGCACGGACAATGTCGACTATTGGCTGTAAAGGATCTTCTTGATGAGAACTATGTTCAATGAATTTCAAAACGCTATCTTTTTCTATTTTCTCAGCCAATCGGTTGATTATCGTTCGAGGTTGTAGTAAATTAATTGTGTTCCACATATACGGAAAAAGTGCCAAAAATGCGAAAATTGCGAGGAAGGTTGCACTACGAACCTTCATTTCTAACCCTTTGATATTATCTGGTATTGTTTCCAAAAGTATTACATCCAAAATAATCGAAAAAACGTAGGCGACGAGCAAAATCCAAAAGTCTGCACTTTTTTGAAATATTGTGATTACCCTTGGGGAATATGCTTGCGCTGACAACTGGACAGCAACAAGTGTCAATGTAACTACAATTGCAATGACGGCTGCCTGACTCTGGGCTAAAGCACTCAATAAATATTTGGCACTGCTGGCGCTACTGCAAAGAGGGATATTACAAGTAGTGAAAGACTTGGGAAAAATCAAGGACACTAATCCTAATAGTATAATATAAGTTAAGATGCTTTTCCACCATGTTTTGCACCATGCAACAAGTGTGGATGAGATGCGTTTTATTTGGTTAAATGGTGTTTGAACGAATAACCTTTTTATTCGCTTCAACCATCCTAACACAACATCGGTTTGTTTCCAGAATCCGTTCATATTCTAAGTCCCATACATCTTTTGCTTCTAATGCCATATTTACCACCTAAATATTAAATATAAATATTGAAGTAACTTATAAAAACATTAGAATGCCACCACACATTATACACCTGAGATGGGCTAAAAAATTAGGCTTAAGATTACCTTATTTGGGTAATTGGTCTCTTAATGCATTGGATGAGATATTTAAATGGGATGTTGATAGTATGATAGATTTTCCTAAAGACCATATTGACCAGTTTGAACAAAGTGAATCACTAAAATCTCTTAAAGTATGGAATAGAGGTCTAAAAGATAAAATGGAGCAAAATCTTAATGATCTTAGTAGAGTAGATAAGGAAGTTATGCATGCTTATTTATATTTATTAGAGCCAAAAGGAAAAGATTATGTTAAAGCTTTCTTCCTTCATCA
>JAUWNY010000035.1 GCA_030612405.1 Candidatus Methanophagales archaeon
CAATGGGGCAACGCCATCGGAGAGCCGTATACGGGAAATCCGTACGTGCGGTTCGATGAGGGGACGGAGGTCGAAAGACCTCCTCCTACTCTACCGTGGGCAGAGCCCACAAGCGTTAATCTGTGTCAACAATTTATTTTCTGTTTTCTTGTGTTAATCTCGTGGAATCTCGTGGTTTATTAATTGCAATTTGTTACGGGAATGACTATAATTCTTAATTCCTTTCTGCTCTCCGATTAATCTGTTCAGGATAACGATGAATTTGTCCTCAGAGCCGCTGGGGATAGACGCCCCTGCGGCAACGGGATGCCCGCCACCAAAACCACCTACTTCTTTTGATGCTTTCTCCATTGCTTTAGCGAGGTCTATTCCATCTTCCTTGCCTTCTGCGATGAGTTTCTTACTACACCGTGCCGATATTTTTGTTTCCACTCTTGCACCTTCTTCCTCTCTCGTTTTCATGTTTAATGCGATTACGGGCTTCGCAGTGTATAAATATTCTGCTACGATGCCGTCTAAAATGCCTGTTACTCCTCGCTCCTGCACGTAAAAGTAGAAAATGGCAGGTAACTCTTTTATGATTCCTTCGCCACTTTCTATCCTATTTAATTCAGAAACAAGTTTGCTCTGAAACTGTATATACAGGGAAGCTGCTTCTTCTATCATTTTGCCATCGCGCAGGCACAGACCTATCCCCACGCCCGCTTTTCCAAACCGACCGCAAGCATCCACCATTCTCATTAAATCTATCCCCTTTCTCACCACTTCGGCATTCAGTATATACGTGTTGCCAACCAGCGCATCCCGGTTAATCGCCGCTCCCGCGTTAGACTCGAGAGACAGCGATAACAAAGCTGCAGTCAATCGCCTTTCCTCTTCTTCCTCCAAATCGCTGATATTTCTATCACCTTCAATATCCAGTTTTTTCAAAAACGCATCCACCCACTCCACCTTACCCACAAGCGGGATATACGGGTCGGTGGAGAAAAGAATCAAATCACGAATTTTTCCATCGCCGAGTTTCAACCCCTTTTCGACTGAAATAACGCCCTCTTTTATTCCCTCATCCAGAATCATTTTGTTTGTCCCTGTGTCCATCCGCAATTTATCTCCTAAGGTGCCTGCTACTGCGAGACCCGCGAGGTCTATGTTGCCCCCGCCGTCGCTCGACAAGCGTCTTGCCACGAGATAAGAGAGCCCTGCGGCACAAATATCGCCTTCTATCTCTTTTTCCCCTTTCCCCGTGTGTTCGCCCTCGGGAATGTAAGGGTTTATGAGGGCAAAAGAGTCGGGAAGTGAAGAAACGAGCTCATTGATCGGGGTTGGGGAAGTCAAAGGTGGCGTATGGTGGTCTATGATTATAACATCCTTCTCGTTGAGATGCGCTGAAATCAGGTCCAACTGCGCAGTGCCCATGTCGCAAATTATAATAAGCGGGTCCTTTAACCCCTGAATAAAGGAATCCTCTAATTTGCTTACAATCGTCGTATGGAACTGTATTTCTCTTCGAAGCAAAGCATTACAAATAATCCCTGCAGAGGTTATTCCATCTGCATCGTAATGCGAGACAATCCTTGCGTGATCATGTCTCTTTATCAGTTCCACTGCCTTTTCCATCGCCTTTTGCACGCTTATCATGCTACAATAAATAGAATGGCTCTATATCCACAAATCAAAAAGTTTTCTTTAATAAATTACTTGTAGTAAAAGTGTGAACAGTCAGGTGTGACCGCTGGAATCTATCACCTAAAACCTGAAAACGGACACTTGACATCTATCCAGGGCGTGTGGCCTAGTTAGGACATGGCGGCAGCCTCCTAAGCTGCAAATCACGGGTTCAAATCCCGTCACGCCCGTACATGGTAAATCTTAAATCCTAAGCACCAAATCCTAAACAATTTCAAAATCCAAAAATCCAAAAGAAAAGTTTGTTTTGAATTTTGAGTTTAGACATTAGAGTTTGTTTAGGATTTAGAGTTTAGTGTTTGGAATTTATACTATTACGCCCGTCCCCGTTCCCGTATCTCCTCTCTATCCACTATTATGACATCTTTCACCGCTTTAACCGCTTGAAACGGTATACAGATATACTCATCCCTCTCTTTAAACCCGCTCGTATCAAGCTCAGCAGCAGGTTTAACCACAAGTTCACTTAACAGGCCGGTTGCTGCATCTGCTACCACATTATGCAGTATCCCTATTTCACTACCATCTAAGTCCATAACCATTTTATCACTCAATTTTTGTGCGGATATTTTTTTCATTTTCGTTCCCCCTTCCCCTCTCCATTGCTTTACACTTTCTTTTATATGCTCACGTTATATATTAACTTTTTCTTTGTATTGCAGGAGAGCAAATCCTGATGCCAAACACAAAAAATATCATTTAACTTTATAATAATACAATTAATAATATAACATGGAGGTTAGAGGTCAGGGCCCGTAGCTTAGTATGGTTAGAGCGCCCGGCTCATAACAGAGAATCTATGGCGTATCACCTCCTAAATACGTTTCTTTGTGGGACACCGGGCGGCCAAGGGTTCAAATCCCTTCGGGCCCACTATAATCCTTCCTTTAGAAAACAAAAATCCCCTGAAATTGCTATATCCTTAAATTTCACCGCAGAGCACACGGAAGATAGCGGTTTAGAGGTTTAGAGGTTTGGATGTTTAGCTAACGAGCTGAACCGCTAATAAACTAAACCTCTAATTTCGCGCTCTCCGCGGTGATTTTAGTGCACATTCTCGAGCCGCTTCTTTACCTCTTCCATGAACTCTTCCGTATTCGCCACTCGCTTCGCAGGCGGTTCAGCCAGATTTGCCAAGTCGCCGGTCATTATACCGTCTTCTATTGTGCCCGTAGCGGCAGCTTCTAAATTGTCTGCGAACGCTACAAGCTCAGGTGTGCCGTCCAGCTCTCCGCGCTTTCGTAACGCACCGCTCCACGCGAATATGAGTGCAATGGAGTTAGTGGATGTCTTCTCTCCCTTGAGATGCTTGTAGTAGTGCTTCTGCACCGTGCCATGTGCCGCCTCATACTCGAAGTAGCCGTGTGGCGATACCAGGACCGAAGTCATCATGGCTAAACTCCCGAAAACCGAGGCAAGCATATCTGACATCACATCGCCATCATAGTTCTTCAATGCCCAGAGCATGCCTCCCTCCGACCTGATTATCCTTGCTACGGCATCGTCTATCAGCGTATAGAAATACGTTATCCCCGCATCCTCGAACTTACCCTTGTACTTCTCTTCATATACCTGCTCGAATATCTCCCTAAAATTATTGTCGTATGTCTTGGATATGGTGTCCTTTGTAGAGAACCACAGGTCCACTTTCTGGTCGAGAGCGTAAGCGAAGCAGGCGTCGGCAAAGCTGTTTATTGAGCCGTCAAGATTGTGTATCCCCTGTATTATGCCAGACCCATTGAAGTCATGTATCGTGTGCCTAACTTCCTCACCGTTCTCGGGCGTGAATACCATCTCTGCCCTCCCGGGGCCGTTAATCCTGTGCTCGACATTCTTATACACATCGCCGTAGGCATGCCTGCCCAATATTATTGGTTTTTTCCAGTTTCTTACCGCGGGCTTTATATTCCGCACCATTATGGGCTTTCTGAAAATAGTACCGTCCAGTATGGCTCGTATTGTGCCATTTGGACTCTTCCACTGCTGCTTCAGGTTGTATTCCGTAACTCTTGCTGCATTTGGTGTTATTGTGGCGCACTTAACGCCCACTCCATACTTCTTTATCGCCTCTGCTGCCTCTATGGTTATCTGGTCATCGGTCTCGTCCCTCTTCTCGAGAGCAAGGTCATAATACTCGGTTTTGAGGTCAATAAAAGGCAGCAGAAGTTTCTCCTTTACCATGCTCCACATTACCCTTGTCATCTCGTCTCCGTCCATCTCCACTAAAGGGGTCTTCATCTGGATTTTATCGGTCATTTTTTAGTTGTATATAATATAACTTCCTTCTATTTAATCTGCGTTAATCTGTGTCTTTTTAATCTCTTCTACTCTGCTTTCCGGTATTTTAATGCCTCTCTCTCACTGGGCAACATATACAGAACATCGTCCCACGGATGCCGGTATAATCTGGAGTGGTGACGTTTCTGGTCCAGGTAATGCCCGATCATACCGATTGTCCGCCCTAATACGAATATGCCATTGAGTGTGCCCATATTAATGATCTCGTCTATCTCATCCTCTGCATATATCCCCGTGGAGCGCAGAATATCAACGAACACAATACCCACGCAGCCATCTACGTTCAATATGAGATTATTCCTCTTGGCTGTTGTTATCTTTTCCACCTCAACTGCAAAGTCCAGCAGCTCATGCCGTGGAAGGTTTGCGTAAGCCCACTCTTCAAGAAGTTTTACACGCATATCCGGGTTCTGTACGCTTTTCACCCTGTGTCCAATACCGGGTATATTTACATTCTTGGCTTTCATCTCGTCCACAAATTGCCCTGGCGTTAGACCTCTTTCCCGTGCTTTCTTGAAGTATCGAGCAGCATCATCTATGGCACCTCCGAATCGCGGTCCAATTGTCAATACTCCCGATGCCACTGCTGCCGTCAGGTCCTTGCCCGCCATGGTGGTTACAATGGCATTGTGTGCCGCACTCACACAGGGACCGTGGTCTGCGGTTATCTTCAGAGCAAGTTCCAGGAATTCCGTGACATACACGGGCAGGCGCTTCTTGAACCACAACAATGAGATGACGTCGCCTATCCCGTACCCCTCGCTGATAACCTTGCTTATCGGAACGCCAGCATATAGAAGTTCCTCACCCCTGTCATCTGAGATAGTGCTGATAATGTTGGTGGCTTTTCGCATGGTTTGCGGATTATAACCTGCCGGTATCTCTTGCGGCTCCACCTCCTCCCTCTCTTCAATAATAATTCCTTTTGCCCTCAAATCCTCATATACCTCTCGTATAAGGTCATCGAGGTCGTCGTATGAGCTGGGGACGTATGCCCCCGCCTCCTTGAGTGCAGCGTTCTTTGCGTCTGCCGTCTCTGCCTCACCCCGCGCCATTGCTCCGGCATGTCCAAACTGCACCTCGCTGGGAAATACCTTTGTGCACGTGCCTGTAACCCATGCTACCACCGTTTTCTTTATTTCTCCTTTCTTTATTGCATCTGCTATCTCATATTCATCCGTACCGCCTACTTCCCCGAGTACCACCATCATCTTTATGTCGGGATTTGCCTCGTATCGCAGCAGATGCTCAAGAAGTGTCGAACCCGGGTATTTATCGCCTCCGATGGCAACCCCCTCGTATACTCCGTCCGAATTCAGCGAGATCATATTCGCCATCTCGTTCATCATGCCACCCGACTTCGACACGAACCCAACGCTTCCCGACCGGTAAAGTTTTGACATCAGGAGGTTGGACAAAGCGCCGCCAGCATTGCCTATTTTGAAGGCGCCCGGCACAAAGCCCCCTACCGTTGCAGGACCGATGATCCACTTGCCCAGTTTCTTTCGTAAAGCAATGAGTTCCCTTGTCTGCCGTTCGGGTAAACCCTCGGCAATAATGACAACTGTCTTAATGGACGGGTAGTTTAGAGCTTCCGTAGACACTTCGTACGCCGAGCGGAAGGACGCGAAGTTTATGACCACATCAGATTCAGGATGCCTCTCCACCGCGGTTTCGAGATTGTTGTACATGGGTATCAATATCTCGTGCCAGCCGAAGAACACCTTCGTAAACCCTTTTCTACCCCCACTGGGATTCACAACTGCCGCTACGGATGGGCTCTCCTTTCCTGATAGATAGTCAAAGTCCAGCATCCGCTGAACTGCCGCTTCCTGGTTACCAAATATAATGGCTGTCGTGTCTTTATCAAACAGCACATAATCGGGTTTGACCATCTTTCCTCTCACCTCCATTTAGATTTTTTAGTGCAATGGCAACCACTTTTGTCATGTGCATGTCGGGCCCGTGAACCTCCATATCCAGGTCTAATCTCTGTCCCGCATCGCGAATCTTTTCCAGACCCGCCTCGTAGTTTGGCCCACCACGCCGAATATATATCTTTATGCCATGCTCTTTTATCTTTTCCGCGTAATCATCAAGCGCATTTATTATCCCATCGAACGTCTTTGCCACGTCCGTGAAGTTCGCTATTCCACCGCCTATGATGAACACTTTACCGCCCTCCACCTTCTCCCTGGTCATCAGATTAAGCAGTGTCTTTGCATACTCGTAGGTCTCGCCTGTGCTGGGATTACCACTATATTCGCCGTAGGTTGCCAGTTCATCGCCAAATCCGAAATCTACCACGGTGTCTGCGTAGATCACGCTTGCTCCACCTCCAGCCACCATGGTCCACACTCTACCTCTGGGATTCAGAATAGTGAGTTTCAGAGAGGACCCACTCTTATCATCAAGTTCCTTTATGTACTGCTCTTCTTGCCTTAATTCACGACCGAAGGGGACGGGAAATTCTATATCTCCCCAATCGTCGTGGGAGATGAAATGTGCCGTATCGTCCAATCGAGCCACGGTGTCTAACGGAAAAAACTCATCGGCATTATAGGTAAATGGGTTGAATTCCAGAAACCCGAATTGCAGTTCGCAGTAAAGCTTGAATAGAGCCGTTATGAGGTCCCTAAAGGTACTCCCCTCCTCACTGTTCACACCATCCAAAATAGGTAAGAGGTCAACGTCCTCAATATTCGCTTCTACGGGAATGTTGATGGTGGTAACCTTGTCCCAGTTTGCTTCTATATCCACACCGCCTTCTGTCGAGAAATGGATATAATCGCCCTCAAGATGTCCGGTGAATGCCAGGTAATATTCTTTATCATGCTCTATGAAGGGCTCAATGAGGAAGTGCGTTAGTTTCCCTCGGACTTTGCCCACCTCCACGATGCTGTTCATCTTCTCCTCTATCCAGTTCTTTGCTTCGCTATATGTGGCGTTCATCAGTAAGAGCCCATGCTTGCCCCGCTTTCCAAATAGTTGGTCGGGCTTCACCACCAGTTTGCTGGTCTTCAGCCAGGGCTTATCAGTGCTTACGGATTCAATATCCCTCTCCGGTGTGACCAGAGCGACTCTGCCGCGGTACTTAAACGTTCCGTTCGAGAACCTCTCTATATGCTTAGCCAGGATATTCTTGGCATCATATTCCCTTATTCCTCGTTGTGCCATATTTATCTTATCCCACCTATTCTATTTATTTTCCAACCTTTGCCTTTACCCAGGGCAGTTTACCCCCGGTCTTCAATATCTCGGCATCAAGTTGCGAAAGGGAGTGTGTAAGTTCGATTTCATTATCTTTTGTCAGATTCCTGAGTTCGACATCGTCCCGCAATTCTCCTATAAAAACCTCTAACTTATCCGCCAGGTCTATGGAATCGTAGTCCGCAGGATCTTTAAATGTCAGAGGCACAATTCCGAAGTTTATCAAGTTCGCTAAATGGATGCGAGCGAAAGACTTGACAATTACCGCCTTAACGCCCAGATATTTGGGTGCAAGTGCAGCGTGTTCTCTGCTCGAGCCCTGACCGTAGTTCTCACCACCTATTATGAATCCACCACCCCGGTCCAGAGCCCTTGAGGGGAAACCGGGGTCAACCGCCTCAAAAACATACTTCGATATCTCCGGTATGTTGCTCCTCAACGGAAGGATTTTCGCTCCCGCAGGCATGATGTGGTCTGTGGTGATATTATCCTCAACCTTGATGAGCACTTCGCCCTCTAGAGTATCAGGCAGTGGCGTGAAATCAGGCAGTGGCTTGATGTTCGGTCCCCTCCTAATCTTTACTAAATTGGCTGACTGCTGCTCTGATTGAAGTGGCGGTAAAAACATGTTGTCGTTGATTATAAACCGCTGAGGCATCTCTATCTGAGGGCAATCGCCGAGGTCCCGTGGGTCGGTAAGAACGCCGTTAATTGCCGTAGCTGCTGCAACTTCAGGGCTTACAAGAAATATCTCTGCATCCTTTGTTCCGCTCCTGCCCTCAAAGTTCCTGTTAAACGTTCGTATAGATATACCCTGCGAAGATGGTGCGGCGCCCATACCTATGCAAGGACCGCAGGCGTTTTCAAGTATCCGTGCACCCGCAGCTACGAGATACCGCATCTCACCGCTCTCGATGAGGTGCTCTACCACCTGCCTCGAACCCGGGTTTATAGTAAGATGCAGGTTATCTGCAATCGTATGCCCTTTAAGTATATTTGCCACCTTTTTGAGGTCGCGTAACGAGGAGTTTGTACACGAGCCAATCGCTACTTGCTGCACCTCCATTCCTGCAATCTCTCTCACCGGTTTGACGTTCCCCGGACTGTGTGGAATAGCAACCAGTGGCTCTACTTCGCTCAGGTCCATCTCTATGATTTCGTCGTATCCTGCATCGGCATCGGCTTCAAGCGAAACCCATTGGTCGCCACGTGCCTGTGCTTCCATGAAGCTCCGTGTCACTTCATCGCTCGGGAATACGCTCGTCGTCGCTCCTGTTTCCGTGCCCATATTGGTTATTGTTGCTCTCTCGGGCACGCTAAGCGTCTTAACCCCGGGACCAAGGTACTCCAGCACCTTCCCCACACCGCCTTTAACGTCTATCCTGCGAAGGACTTCCAGTATGACATCCTTGGCTGAGACCCAATCAGGAAGTTTCCCTGTGAGCTGTATACCCGTAATCGTTGGATACTTTATCCTGTACGGCATACCTGCCATGGCGACCGCCACGTCAAGACCACCCGCGCCTATGGCAAACGAACCTATACCGCCAGCAGTAGGTGTGTGGCTGTCAGAACCAATCAGCGTCTTGCCCGGACAGGCGAATCTTTCCAGGTGGAGCTGGTGACAGATACCATTACCGGGGCGGGAGAAATACAAACCGTATCTCTTAGCTATGGATTGAAGGTATCTGTGGTCATCCGGGTTTTTGAAGTCTGTTTGCAGCGTGTTGTGGTCAACATAACTAACGCTCAGTTCTGTTCTCACCCGTGGTATCCCTATGGCCTCGAACTGTAGGTAAGCCATTGTACCTGTTGCATCCTGAGTAAGCGTCTGGTCAATCTTCAAAGCAACCTCTTCTCCAGGCGCTATTTCACCCTCTACATCTACAATATGCTCGTTAATTATCTTTTCTGCAACTGTTCCAGACATATCAATCACTTCATAAATTTGAATCAATCGTATATATTAATTTTTCGATATTGTTTTATGGTTGTACCGACATAATCATCCTTGCATGATGCGGGTATTCTGCAATGAACCTCATCTCATCCTCCGTTACAGGCTTCTGCGTATGAACGTTCGCATACCTCACGAGTTCTAATATCTCGCGAGCTTCTTTGTCATCACGGAATTTCAACTCGTATTTACCCGCTACGTTCTTGAACCCCTTTATTCCAGAATATTCGCCCGTTGTTATAAGCCTGCCGGTCTCAATCAGCTCAATATGTCCCCTGCCGACTTCGGTATAGTCGTACAGTTCATAATTCCTGCTGTCCTTCAATGCGCCGTCAGCGTGTATGCCGGATTCATGTGCAAAGGCGTTATCGCCTACCGCGGGCTGGTTGATCGGGATGGGGACTCTAAAAGAAAGAGATGCGTAGTTGCAGATCCGCCATGCGTGGCTTAAATCTACATCCTGTAACCGATATTTGTTTTCAAAACCGCTCGCTTTCTTTAACGCAAGTATTGTTGCGACCAGGTCTGCGTTGCCGGCTCGCTCGCCCATTCCGTTGACCGTGGTGTTGATGTACGCATCTACACCCGCATCTATTGCTCCTTTGGCGCCTGCAATCGAGCAGGCGACTGCCATACCCAAATCGTTGTGACAGTGCAGTTCGATGGGAATACACACCGCCTCTGCGAGTGCTTTTACTCGCTCGTAAATGGTGAACGGGTCGTCGTATCCGAGCGTGTCACAGTACCTTATCCGGTCTGCGCCATGCTGTTTAGCAGCTTCGGCAAATTCTATCAGCCGTTCGAGTTCTGTCCTCGAAGCGTCTTCTGCATTGACTCCGATAGTCTCCGCACCGTGTTCTCTCGCTGCATCAACCGCCTCGCACATCTCTCTTATTATGTCCTTCCAGCCGAATTTGCCCCTGAATTTGCCCTCTATCATCTGTTTAGATGTTGATATACTCAAGTTAACATGTTTCAGTTTCGGCACCAATCGAAAAGCTTCTTCGACATCCGTCTTTATCGCTCGCAACCACCCGCAGAGTCGTATGCGTTTCAGAGCACCTATCTCTGCTAACGCCAGATTGGCATTCAAATAGTTCGTTTCGTGCCTCGTGACGGGAAACCCGAACTCGCTCTGGAAGACGCCCATCTCATCCAGGTAAAGGTTCAGCAACGTCTTCTCTAACTTCGCCAACCCCAATCTCGATGTCTGCACACCGTCCCTGTTCGTGACGTCAATGATGTATATCGTGTTCGTGTTCTTCGTCATTTTATAAAAAAAACTTATTCTTTTGATTAAACTTTTCTTTTTAAGAAAAGGTTTATGCGAATAACAATCAGTGGTCTTCCGGGTAGTGGCACAACAACGGTTGCGAAGTTGCTATCAGAGGAATTATCAGCAGAACTAATTTCCGCGGGCGAGCTATTTCGGCAAATAGCAAAGGAAAAGAAACTGCCGTTAGAGCATTTTAACAAATTAGCGGAAACCGATGACGATTTCGATAGGCAAATAGATGAGCGGCAGGGAGAAGAGGCGATGAAGCGGGAGAACGTCATTGTAGAAGGCAGGTTGTCCGGATTCTTCGTTCCTGATGCAGACCTGAAGATATGGCTAAAAGCACCGGTAGAAGTAAGAGCGAAGCGAATTGCGCATCGGGAAGCAATAGCCTACGAAGAGGCTCTTTCTGCTATGAACAACCGAGAACGCTCAGAAAACAAGCGATATGAGCAATATTATGGAATAGATTTGAACGACCTTTCCATTTACGACCTGGTGATAGATTCGTCAAGATGGAGCGAGATGGATATAGTGGAGATGATAAAGGTGGCGGTGGAGAGTGAAGCTACGAGAAAATAGAAAATAAAATATTGACACAGATTAACGTTTGTGGGCTCTGCCCACATCCCCGCAAGCCCTGAAAGGGCTTAATTAACACAGACCAATCAGGTGTCCGGTTTTATGTTTCAGGGCTTTTGAACAATCCGCTAACCGTCTAAACCGCCAAACCGCTATACCGCTAACCCGCTATCTTAAAGATACTCCCCCAACTTCTTAACCCTGCTAACAGGAGTAGGATGCGTGGAAAAGATTTCCATTATTCTGTCTGCTCGCGTTGCCTTTGCCCTTTCTGCAAAAGCTCTTAGTTCATATTCATCTATCTTCCCGTCCTTATTCAAGTCGGCAGCGCGTAAATCCTTTAAATCCCTTCTCGCTGTTACCGGGTCGGCAGCGAAGAAAGCACGCATGCTTTCCATCTCCTTTTTTACCTTTTCCGGCTTCGCAGCCGCAGCCGCACTACCGTAAATCATTTTGTATAGCGCAGAAGCGAGTGCATGCGGCTTCCTCGTAAGTTCCGCACTTCCCGCATCCGCATAATACTCCCTTATACGAGATACGTAAAGCACGATAAGGTTGCTTATGAAATAGACCACGAAGGCAATAAGAGCAATAGCCATCATTGGTAACGCTCCATCTCTACTTCTGCCCATGCCGCCACCGAAGATACCCGACCAGAAGAAACTGAAATAGATAAAGTAGCATATCATCGGTATCACGCTCAGCGCCGTTATAACTACCATATCTTGATGTTTTATGTGCGAAAGTTCATGCCCTAAAACCGCTTCTAATTCGTCCCTGCTTAACATCTCCATTAATCTTCTCGTGACGCAAACCCTCGCTTTCTTTTTTGAGGTGCCGAACGCGAAAGCGTTAGGTATTGCTATCTCGGAAATCCCTACTCTTGGTTTGGGGATACCCGCCTTCATCGCTAATTCGGTCACCATCCGGTGCAATTCCGGCTGCTCTTGTTCCGAAACATACCGAACACGCATTGACCGTTCCACTATCTTTGGGCCTATAAAGAACTGAATACCCACCATTACAAAAGCGAGTAAGGCATAAATTATCGGCGTCCCCGCCCCCGTAAAGGTGGCTATAACGATTAATAGCGCATATATCACTGCAAACAGGAGCAATACACACATCCCCATCCTTATCTTCAGCCACGCAGTTCTCATTTTATTTTTTTGTTATATACAAATATATTCTATCACCTATATGTAAAATATGTAAAGTTATTTATATCCTCAAATTAAAATTATATCATGAAAGTATAAAAGGAAAAAAAGAAAGAGGTTATCGCTGGTATTCACCGATTTATTGATGAACCCTTCCTTCACTCTTTCTCGTATATTTCAACCGCCTTTGGCAATATTCCCGGCCTGTCGCCGGTCATAAAGTAATAATAGCTGAGCACCTATTTATTTTAAATATTTTCGGTCTCAAAAAACGAAAGTATTATATAACAGAAAAAACATAAACATTTTCGATATGCCAAACAAACTAAAAATATGCCCAGAATGCGGGTCAAAAAACGTTGTATCGGATTCTAAGCATGCAGAACTGTACTGTGCCGACTGCGGGATGGTGATAGCGGAGAATCTCGTGGACCTCGGACCAGAATGGCGTGCGTACGATTCCGAGCAAGCGTCAAAAAGGGTAAGAACAGGACCGGGTATGAGTTATAGAATTCATGATAAAGGGCTGAGCACACCAACGCCAAAATTACCCGCCGGGATACAGCGATTAAAGTGGGTAAACATGGACAGTAGCGAGAAGACCCTTGCCTTCGCACTTATCGAGATAGATAGAATGGCATGCGCACTTAAGCTGCCGAATGATATTAAAGAGATGACTTCTGTGCTGTACCGAAAAGCGGCGAAACGGAATTTGATTAAGGGACGCAGTATAGAAGAATTGGTCTCAGCAATGCTGTACATTATTTGCAGGCAAAATGGGATTCCACGAACGCTGAAGGAAATTGCGCGGGTGTCAAGAAGCCCCCTGAAGAAAATAAGGCGTGCGTATATTTTCCTTTTAAGGAAATTCGGATTTAAGATTGCCCCTGCTGACCCATCGCATTACGTTCCTCGGTTCTGCTCCGCATTAGGATTAAGCGAGGCAATAAGGGAAAGGGCAATAGAGATACTGAAGAGGGGAGAGGGAACGGGAACTGCGAAGGGCTGGGCACCAATAGGAACAGCAGCAGCGGCGATATACATTGCCGCGGTTTTAAGTGGCGAGTACCGAACGGAGAAGGAAATAGCCAAGGTAGTCGGTACAACGGAGATTACAATCCGAAATAGGTATAAGGAACTGGAAAAAGGGTTAGACATAGATGTGGATTCTCTTTCCCCGCGACCACGTCCGCGTGCTCGTCGAAAGAAAGCTTCTGTGGGCACTATCTAAAAATCAAGTGATTTTTCACCGCGGAGATCGCAGAGTACGCAGAGTTTTAAGACGGTTTCAATCATGGTTTAAGTTTTCTGGTAGTTTAACCGTGTTGATTCTTATCATCTGTGCTAATCTGCGTTAATCTGTGTCCATAATTTATTTTCTGTTTTCTTATTCTCTTTCTCCTCGATTGCATCTATTATCCGGTTTGGGTAGTTGCCGTTTACAATAATGCAGCTCATTTTGGTCTGCATTAAAAATCCGGGCAGCTCAGCATCAATACAATTCAGCCCCTCTGCCGATTTCCCCGCCAGCTCGTTCGCCCGGATTTTTTCGATAAGATGCCCGCTATTTTTATCCTGTATTCCATCCACATCGGTTAATTTTATGAATCTTTTTTCACCCAGCCGGTTTGCGACAAACGCAGCTATCGTGTCCGACGTGACGTCCCATGTATGAGGTAAGCAATCATCCTGTTTTAGTATCTTATAGGGCAGTAATATGCATATCGGTCCCGCCCGGTCTATTTCATCCTCATCCACGCTTTCGACCAAAGGTATACCGGTTTCACCGCCGCCGCTACAAGCAGCCAAAAAAAGCCCGTACTGGTGCATTGCGAGAACAGCCATCCAATGTGCTGGTTCATCGGGTATTGACATAGTCGCAGAGATATTTCTTACCGTTTCTGCAAAAGGTCCACCACCGGGAATCAGTACTAAGGTAAAATCTCTATTTTTATCTCCATCACGCTCACGCTCACGGGCATAATCTACAAGAACTCGCAGGATGTCCCGTGATTTTTCTATCAGACTGCCACCTAATTTTAATACTACTTTATTTTTCATCTATTTTTTCAATGTATATAAAGTATGACCTCTACCTATTTAGGACGCAGATTTACGCGGATTTACGCAGAAGACTATTTCTTCAAGTTATCAAATGCCTTACGTTTATTATAAACTCGATAGAAGATTCTAATAATCTTCTCCGTCAATTCCTTATATTTAAAATCCTGATTATCTGCGTTCATCTGCGTCCAATTATCAAAAATTATTCTTTCTTGATGTCTGTTAAAAAATCCCACGAATTTTGTGCAAGATAGTATGCGGTGCTGTGCCGTGCGGTACTATGCTACGGTACCGTTCCAATTAACAAAGCCAGAATGGAGATAAGATATATAGGCTGAAAGCTGCCTATGCCACCGAGATTAAAAAAAGCGCTTCCTACTTCTTCTCGGGACAGCGTTGCCACCGTTATTAGCAGTCCCAATAGAATGCCAAAAATTGCCAGTATAAATATCAACCCCGCTATTGCTGTATTCCCTGCTTGTGCTTCTGCTTGTACTTCGGGTGCGAGTATAAGTGCAAGAGGAATGGCAAACACACCTACGTAACTTGGAATTACGATACCCACGCCTGCTTTTACCTCTAAAAGCATGTAGGAAAAGAGAGCCATTAGCAAGATAGCCAGCGATATTTCTAACAAGAGTGTGGAATAGTTCAGCAGCAGATAAACTGAGAAAAGCAGTGGTATAATGAAGCCGCCTACATTCAGTGTTACCTGCGTTTTATATGTCCTCCCATTGTCTGCCTGCATCTCCTCCGATATTGGCACGCCATAAAAATCACCGATACACGCTGCCTCAAGCGCACTATATCCTGGCTTCTTTGTTCTAAACCCGTAGATGGGTATCTCTATCACGCTTGTCAGAAGCATCGCCACGAGAACAAAGAAGAAAGCCACGCCGTTGTTTCGCGAGCAGCACAAAAAGAACGTTGGTATAAGCACTAATCCATAGAACAGAAACAGTTTCAAGTCTGGCTTGTTCACTATTTTTCTCATTCTTGTTTGGTTAACTATGTATGCTTTATATAGTAATAAAAGGGCACTATTTAAAAATATAGTCTGCGATTTATTACCGCGGAGAGCGCAGAGTACGCAGACTTTTAAGACTGTTTCAATTATTGCTTAGGTTTTCTGGTGCCTTTGTGTTCTCCGTGTTCTCTGTGGTGAAATTTAAGGATTTAGCAATTTCACTAAAAATGCTTTTCGGTACATCACAAATCGCTTAGCGGGTACTTCCTCTTCACGATGAGGTAGGAGAGAAACAATCCGAGGAAGAAGCCAAGAAAAGAAAAAGAAAAAGAAAAGGCAAAGCTTGCTATACTGCTTCTCAATCCTTTTCCCAGCGCGAAGCCGCCAAATAAGCCCACGATGGTGAGAGCGGAAATAAGAAGCGTGTATGGAAGGGCACGTAAAAGAACGTTAGCCCTAAACTTCTCTCTTACCTTTCCAAACAGCCCTTCTCCATTGTTCCTATTTTGCATTTACCGCTATACTTATACTACAATCTTCGTCCAGAGCATAAACGCGATCAAAAGCCCGTAGATGGCAATCGCTTCTGCAAGCGCAACGAATATCAGCACGCGACCAAACGTCTCGGGCTTCTCCGCCGTAGCTCCTGCAGCCGCTACTCCCGTAGCCGATATTGCCCTGCCAGCAGCAAGTGCCGAGCCTACCATTGTAATTGCTGCTGCCATTGCTATCCATCCGTTATCGGTAACGCCACTTACTATCGCCGTCGTTTCTTCTTGCGCTGCTGATGCGACTCCCGCTTCTGCAAGAAGCACGAGCACGAGCAAACAAAGCGTAAATGCAAACGCGTATTTCGTTTTCATGTCCCTTTTTCACCTCATACTTTTCTTTATTTTATGGGTTATAATATTATATTGGGGTATATAAAAGTGAATGTTTTTTCGTTTCGAAAGCCCCTTTTATAACCACAAGATTACACGGATTTTCACGAGAAACTTTTCTTTAAGAAAGAAGAAAGAAAGCTTTATCAAATAAAAAAATTTTCTCTTAGCACAGTTTTTCTTTTCCGCGAAGCAGCGAAGCATTTTTGGTCAAACTTTTACGAAAAGTTTTAAAGAAAAAGAGTTGCTACACGATTTCGGTGCCATATTCTGCACCCGTCATGGTTATTTCCTTTTTCAGCTCTTTTAAAAATATTTTGAATGAGCTATAAGAGAAATCCGCCCAATCGGCGAATTTTTCAGCAGAAATCTCTAATTCTTTTTCTTTCTCGTTCTGGCTGGGAAGTCCAAACCGCTTTACTTCTTCCCAATTCTTCTCCAAATATCTGAAAAGCGATGTAGAAGCGAAATGTGTGGGAACCAGTGGAGATTGTGCAGAAAGGTCAAGAATCAATTGCCTTTCTCGCTCGAGTTCTTGAGCCGAAATGGCAGACCGCTGTATCGCGTTTACCCTTGCTTCTTCGTGGACTACGCCTTTCATTTCAGAGCTGAGGATTTTAATGCGCGGTGTGGCTAGCGGTTGAGTTTAATATAGAAGTGGGACACTCTCGCATGTGAAAGGAGTGCCTGAAATGAACAAAAAGTTATTAATATTTAAACGTAAGAAGGCAAAAGAACTACACGAGAAAGGGTGGGGTAACCGCAAGATAGCACGTTATATACTGGCAAGCAAAAACAGTGTAGGACGAGACAAAATTGCCAAAAGACCTGATCAGCTTGTTCGTATTTTGTGTTTTGGATATTAAATCAAAGCTTCTTAAGATTAATATCGAGCTGGATGATGGGTCTTTGAAAGAGGTGAAATCAATGGCATTCGTAATAAAAAATGTTATATATAACCAAGCATAGTTAATAACATGGAGGTGTGCCCAGGTGTCCCCTCTTCATTACAAACTCAACCATTAACGGTTATAAAGGCTGCTGGACCGGATGTTGTATATCCTGCAGCGTTCCTTAACGAGCAGACTCTCATAGTAACTCAGGGAAGGAGGGAGGTTGGTTTGAACATAATCTACCTCTCAGTTGAGTGTAACGATGACCATGGCTACTACACAGGAGTGTGGAGAGATGGGGTGAATACTCGATACAAGAGAGCAGATTCAGTCCTTATGCTATTCCATCGGGACCGATCCACAGTGCAGTTGTAAAATTCAAGGAAGACTTTGAAAGTAAATGGGGCGCTTCCCCGACTATGATGGCTGCATCCTCCTATGAAGGCGTGTATATTGCAGCTGAAGCGGCGAAGAATGCCGGTACGTTGGACAAAGAAAAGCTCAGGGATTCACTGGCTAAAATCGAGATACCTCAGATTGTAGAGCTGATGCAAGACAGTGTGATAACATTTTCGCAAGATTATAGAGAAAGCAAATTCGAGCTTTATATGC
>JAUWNY010000093.1 GCA_030612405.1 Candidatus Methanophagales archaeon
TCAGGCTCTTCAGATTCGCACTCGCGTGCGACACCCTGCCACTATTGGCTTCTGCACCGATACGGGTAAACAGCACAGGAGGGATTTTAACCCTCTGGCTGATTTGGCTACGAGGCACAGACCCCGCAAGCCCTGTAAGGGGCTTAATTAACACAGATAGACGATAAAAACCAACAATACTAAACTTAAATAAGTCTGCGTAAATCTGTGTCTTGAATAGAAGGACGCTATACTTTATATACAGCAGCAAAGCGATATGAAAGAGAGCAGTGGCGATAAAGAGAGGTGGAGCAAATTTTGCCCGAAATGCGGAAAGAAAACAGATGAACTTTTTGATTCTTTATGCAGAGCCTGCTTTACGAAAGGGATAAAGTTAATTGATGCTGAAAAATTAGCGATACCGATACGTGTAAACGTGTGTGAGATTTGTGGCGGTTATTTCAAGGGCAAAGGAGCAGGAAAAGAGCGGACGAGCATAGAGGAAGTGGTTACGGATGCGATAAGAAAAGACATACTGGAGCGGTATGGACATGAATGTAAAGTCAGCGCGGAAGGATTGGTGAGAAACGAGCTAAAAGGTGCCGAGAACCGGGTGATTGTATCTTTGAGGGTAAAAGCAGAGATAAAAGGAGTAGAAATAGAAGAGAGGGGAGAAATAGAAGTTAGTTTAAAAAGGGAGACTTGTGAACGGTGTAGTAGGATAACGGGAGGATATTACGCGGGTATAGTACAAATAAGAGCAGACGATAGAATTCCAGCAGATGAAGAACTCACTATGGCAGAGGAGATTGCGTATTCAGGGTTAGGTGATGCGGATTTTATTTCTAAAGAAACGAAGTTGAAGGAGGGGCTGGACATATACGTCAGCAGTATGGAATGCGGTCGCAGGGTTTCGAGGCAGATAGTGAAGAAATTAGGTGGCGGTTTTTCGGAGAGTCGGAAATTATATGGGAGGAAAGACGGCAGGAATATATACCGGGTGTCTTTTTCTGTCCGGCTTCCTGCGTTCACGGAAGGTGAGAAAGTGGAAATAGGAGATAAAGTGTTTTCGGTTGAGAAAGTGCGTAAAGAAAAAGGAATAGAGTGCGTGGATGTGGCTACTGGAGAAAGGACGTTCTTGAAGAAAAAAGAAACGGATAAGGCCCGACGACACTTTTTCTTTTTGGAAAAAAGAAAACCTGTGCTAAAAGAAAAAAAATAAATGAATTTATTTTTAAAAAACTGCTATCTGTTCTCTTTTATGCCTCGGAGCTTCTATCATCCGTTTTACTTTTTACACCGATTTTGGCTCGCACCCCCTGAAATCTTCTCTTTCCTTCTCATCGCTAAATGCCTATGAAATGCTGTCTACGAATTATGCTAAGCCGAAAAGACCGAAAGTTATATATATCCCTTTACTCGTTAGTATAAAATAAAAAAGAAGGAGGTGAAAAAAACCAAAAAATGAAAAGCGATAAAAAGATAGCGATAATGGTAACGGCGATAATAGCTGTCTCTGTGTTTGCAGTGATACCCGCCACGCAGGCAGTAAAGATAATATCGTATCCTGCACCCGACGAAATGTGGGTAAATACCGATAGCGACGGAGATGTAACCGATGTGGCGATTGGCGTCCTGACCGGGAATAGAGTCGTTGCCTTTATTGATAATGTTCAGCCATCCCCTTACCCCCACACCCCCCACCGTTTATGCAGTCCATGGAACTGATGGCACGGAATACTGGCACAACCACAGTGTGTACGGTTACTCAATTGCAGTTGGTGATGTTGACGATGATGGAAAGAACGAAGTCGTAGCAGGCGGCTATAACGATAACGAAAGCAAGCCAGGCATAACCGTCTTTGAGGATGACGGCACGTACAAGTTCTTCTATCAGACATATTCCCAGCGTGTAAAGGACATCGAACTCGGCGATGTGAATAACGACGGTACTGACGACATCGTGGCGTGTAATAATGGCGACGGTCGGATATATGCCTTCAAAGGGACTGATGGGAGTGATCTAACTGGCTGGCCCGATGAATTTGAAGACTCCATTGAAGACATTGCGCTTGGAGAACTGGACGGAAATCCGGGATTGGATATTGCTGCTATATCCTCTGGCAGACCAAGTACTCTTTATGCCTTCGGTAGCACGGGGAACAAGCTGTGGAGCAATACAACGGTCAGTGGCAGGTCGGTGGAGATAGGCGATGTTGACGGTGACGATGAAGAGGAGGTCGTTATAGGTAATTGGAACTGGACTACGGGCTATGGCGTATATGTGTACGATGGTGCTACCGGCAACCTCGAATATTCATTTGATACGAACGGCCGTCAGCCAACAGAGGTGGAACTCGGTAATCTGGATGGTGATGCGAGTGACTTGGAGATAGCTGTAATAACTGGTTTCGAGGAAGATGTTACAATTTTCGCAATTGATATAAACGCTACTGGGCAGGTCAATGAGATGTGGAGATATAGCATTGATTGGACGCCACAGTACTATGGCGAGGGCTTAGCTATTGGCGATATAGACCGGGATTACAAGAACGAGGTCATTGCTGCATCAAACAAGCAGAATTATGAAGGAGTATGGGCATTTGATGGATTGGATAGCAACGGAGATGGTCAAGGTGACGTTGTATGGATGTATGATGGCATCAACGAAGATATAAACGACATAGAAGTGGGCGACATAGACGGTGACGGTGATATGGATGTAATTGTGGGAACAGGCGGAGGCGATAGTGTATATGCACTATCCACACAGGAGCATACAGCTGTCGTTGAAGGCGAGACAATTTTCTTTGATTCCGACCCGTCGAACATCACGGAAGTTGCCAGTGTAGAGATGCCACCGGACCCACCGAGCGGTTATAACTTCCCCTACGGCGTGTTTGCGATTAACATAACGGTGCCACAGTAGGAGGAACTGCTATTATTACATTGACGTTGCCGGACGATTTACCTGCGAATTCGGTGTACTGGAAATACAGTCCTGATGGCAATGGCTCGACAACCGAGCAGCCCGGCTGGTATCAAGTTCCCTTGGGCAGCAACGATGGGGATAAAGTGATAACGATAACGTTGCAAGACGGTGGAATAGGCGATGCAGATGGGGTTGCAAATGGAGAAATCATTGACCGGGGAGGAGCTGCAACACCAGCGGCACAAGTACCAGCACTAACGCCAATAGGAATCGCAGCACTTGTGGGTTTGTTGACCATTATCGCAACGAGCGTGATTGTGAGAAAGAGGAAGAAGAGGTAAAGTAAAGTAAAATTTATTTCTCTTCTTCTTTTTTTGTTTTTTTATTTTTTTTATTTTTTATTATATATAAAGTATAGCTTCCTTCTATTTAAGACGCAGATTTACACTGATTTACGCAGATTTATTTTTGTTTAACCGTGTTGATTCTTATCATCTGTGTTAATCTGTGTAATCTGTGGTTAATAATTTTTAATCACAATTCCCAGACCTTACGAATCCCCAACCGGTTTACGAGTTCAAGAAGAAGTCCCTGCTTATAATTCGTGTATGCGACCTTGTTCGGCACAGCTATTGCTATCTTCCGCTCAGATAATTTTGGATACGCATCTTTAAACACCGCTTCAAATTTGCTTTTGTTTATCCATTTCGGTATGTGCTCGGTAATAAAAAGCACGGGAAAGTTTTTCCATTCTATTGCTTCATATATGGATAAGCTATCTGTAACCACGATGTAGAGTGTATCATGCTCTACAAGCACATTGCACGTGCTAAACAAAAAAGAGTCATCCGTTGAGAATCCGCTGAAATATCCAAATGTATCTCCTATCATTTCACTTTCGGGAATGCTAAGCGTCTCAGCAAGTTTATCTTTTCGCTTTTCACGTATCATCATCGTCCTTGCGCCCTCTACAAGTTCGGTTACCTCTTTTTCAACTGTTTCTCGCAGTGGTCCCGTGAGTTCGTTCGTTTTCCATTCTTTTAACTTTTCCTTTGCTTCCTCTATTTTATCCTCACGCTGATTTAGATATAACGCCAGAAATTCAGTTGTTTGCTTTTTTCCATATACGCACAGATTATGTGCGATAAACTCATTTTCTAACGACTGGAAGACCGCAGGCGAAAACATTTCTGCGATGACGGTTTTTATACTCGCATATTGCGTGAATCCGCCAGCGCCATGTTTACCCATTTTCAAAAGCAGTTCCATCATTTTTAGTTTCGCTTTTTCTCCTTCTTTCACCGCGTTATCAACATAATCCACTAAATCCCCTGGCGGTGGCGAACATTCGGCGGCAAACCTATCGAAAATCGCTTCATAGCCCGACAGGCACAGATAGTCGTCATAAGCGCCTACTTTTATAATGCTCTCTTTTCTAAGCAATTTCAACAACCCCTTGCAGTCATCCTCTTCCTTTCCTGTCATCGCCCGAAAGTTTTTCACAAGCGTTTCTTCGGTGGTGTAGCCTTTTAGCTGATAAAACAAACCCAGCAGTGTCTTCATGTCCTCATTTGCATCTATCAAACCCGAAATGATACTTCTATATTCTTCAGGATACATTTTTCGCCTCCTTATCGTTATTTCCTAATAACCTATCCACAAGCCAGTCCGTATCGAACGGCACTAAATCGCCGTATCCCTGACCCGTACCAAGGAATAAG
Source organism: Candidatus Methanophagales archaeon (assembly GCA_030612405.1). Classification (GTDB taxonomy): domain Archaea; phylum Halobacteriota; class Syntropharchaeia; order Alkanophagales; family Methanospirareceae; genus QEXZ01. The sequence goes on from JAUWNY010000093.1 coordinate 4,633, forward strand.
ATGGGTTTAGAAGTAGAATGCGCAATGGAGATAGCAGTTCCTCCTTTTGCATCTACATCCGTCTTTGCCAGAATGGAACCATCTATTCCCACAGCTTCATCGAATTTCTTCGCCCTTTCCACCGCATCGTTCCCTGCCATCGCTTCGTCCACGAATATCACGAGGTCAGGCTTTGTCACCCGGCATATCTTCTTCAACTGCTCCATGAGATTTACGGCTGTATGCATCCTACCTGCGGTGTCTGCCAGAACCACATCCATCTTATTTGCCTTCGCATATTTCACTGCATCGTATACAACCGCTGTGGGGTCTGCACCATATTGGTGCTTCACCACTTTTATTCCCAGGTTAGATGCGTGCACCTCTATCTGTTCGGTTGCGCCCGCCCTGTACGTATCCGCAGACGCAAGCACCACCGAGTGCCCATTTCCAAGTAACTTCTTCGCCACTTTTGCGATACTCGTTGTCTTTCCTGTGCCGTTCACACCGACAAAAACGATATTTACGGGCTTCTCACTCTTATCCACGAACTCATCAAAATCTAATTTGTCCACGTTAACAACATTTACCAACGCATCTCTTATTGCTTCTTTTACCAATTTCGCGGTGTTCACACCCCATTTCTTCCTCTTACCTGCTAATTCACCCTTTACACCGGCAATCAGCTCCTCCACTACGGATAATGCCACGTCACTCTCCAACAACGCCGTTTCCAGATACTCTAACGGCTCTTTCAAATCCTTCTCAGTCAAAATCGTCTCTCCTTCTAATGCCGCCTTTCCTTTCTCGCGTATTTTGTGCTCGATGCTTTTGGAGAAGTCCCGAAACTTCGTTCTCAGTTTGTCAAACATTGTTCTTTCATCCCTCCAAGTACGCCACGCTGGATCTGATGTCAAAATGAAATGTGAAAATCTCTAATAAATCTTTGAATCCAAGAATCAACGGAACTCGATCATCAAGAGCGCAATATGCATAGAAATCAACTTCTTTTGTATAATTCAACTCATCATCAAACAGTATACCTCTAATAATACTCACTTTTACAGGCAAACTGCACTCCTTTTTAGGAACGATTCCCTGGACCGAATAATCCCCTTTCTCTTCTACATCGATTCCCTCCCAAACATATCTTGGAATGACGGATGTATGCGCTCCTGTATCAATTATAGCCTCATATAACTTACTCCATCCTGATTTTGTCTTAAAACCGATTAAAACGGACAATCTTATCAGCTCTCCATAGTCCAATTTCAAATCAAGCTCCGGGTCTACCAGTTTCTTTATCCTGACTTGTAATTTAGTAGACATGTGCGCCGCTTTCAACGAAAATCACGGGAAATTCATCTTTTCCCTTACCCGTAAGTTTCGATGCCTTCTCCTCTACGTATTTTATGCTTTCGCCCGCCACAACAACCTCTTTGTTCACGATTGCAACCCAGAGGTCTCGGAATTTTAACTGCAAATTTTTATAATTGTCGAGCCCCCACTTCATATCTTCCATGAACGTTTTTTCCACTTTCATTTTTGGTCACTACTTACCCCGTTCTCCCAGTGCCGGTGCTGGTGCCAGTGCCACTATCGGCGATTTGTTGTAATCGTGCCTGCAATTTCTGCGCTTCTTGCTCCATCCTTTGCATCATTCCGCTCATTTCACGCAGTGAATTTTCTAACGACTCCTTCTTCTCCTTAAGATACTCCATTGAAGAATCAGGGTCTTTTTCTGCACTTACACCGCCGCCTATACTGACGATTATTTTATCTGTATCGCTGAGTGTAACGTAAACCGATGAATTAGCCCCTATTGGCACTATCAACTCGTCACCGGCTTTCATGTGCTTCAACTGCTTTATCGTCTCTATCGCCTTCTCATGCTCTACTATCGCCTGCCGGACAAAAGCCAATTCCTGCGATGTCGTCTCCGCTTGTGCCTGATATTGGCGCAATTTTAATAGCAAAGACTGCGCTTCTGCTTGATGTTCCCGCTCTCTTCCACTTACTCCCCTCTCTTCCATTTTTATCTCCTTAATTTCCTTCAAGAAATAATGTTCTATTACAATACTAACTTTTTCTTTAACACTTAAAAATAAAATTGTTGAACGATGAAAATAAAAGGCAGAAGCATCTCAAAAGGCATAGCCTCCGGGAAAGCATTAATATCAAAACAGAAAATCTCCTTCCTCGGTGCCGTAGACCCAGTCACAGGCATTATCATGGATAAATCGCTTGACATCTATGGAGAAGAGATAACCAATCGTATTTTGATATTCCCGGGAGGAAAAGGTTCAACTGTTGGCTCTTATGTGATTTATCAGCTTAAGAAGCATGGAAAAAGCCCGTGTGCCATGATTGTTCAGCGTGTAGATACGATAGTGGCAGTGGGGGCGATAATAGCGGAGATACCGGTTGTTGATTCGCTTGAGACCGACCCACTCGAAGACGAACGGATACGGGACGGGGAGGAGGTGCTTGTGAATGGAACCAGAGGCTACATCGAATTACAATGAAGCCGAAGAAACAAAAACGAGGAAAACGCTGGAAAAGCAAGGATACCACTTTGTAGGCACGCACAAGCACAGTGCGGTGAAAACGTGTTTATGGCTGTGGAAATCTATCCGAGGCGAAGGGAATTGTTATAAGGGCAAATTTTACGGTATTTCTGCGCATAGATGCGTCCAGATGACACCGTCCATTTTCTGCAATCAGCGATGCGTTCATTGCTGGCGCCCCCTTGAAGCGTTCAACATAAACGCAGGGGCAGGAGCAGGAGCAGAAGAGGTTGTTTGGGATTCGCCGGAAGAGATAGCAGAAGGCTGTCTAAAAGAGCAAAAGAGGCTCATTTCCGGGTTTAAAGGCTCGCCAAAGACGGACAGGGAGGTCTTTGCCGAGGCGGAGAGTCCCAAGCACGTTGCTATTTCGCTTATCGGCGAGCCTACTTTATATCCCTATTTAAAGGAGCTTATACAGGAATTCCATTCGTATGGCATGACTACTTTTGTGGTGACTAACGGCACAAATCCGGACGTTGTACGAGAAATAGAGCCCACGCAGTTGTATTTGTCCTTGAATGCCCCGGATGAAACCATTTATAAACGAGTTGCACATGCCGACTACTGGTCGCGGATAAACGAATCGCTGGGCGAGCTAAGAATGAAGAAGGGAAAAACGAGAACGGTTATAAGGATTACCTGTATGCAGGGGCTGAACATGCTAAATCCCGCGGGGTATGCGGAATTGTTAAAAATAGCGAATCCTGATTTTATCGAGGTGAAGGCGTACATGCACCTCGGGTATTCGAGAAAACGATTGTCCCGCGAAGCTATGCCTGCGCATCGTCAGGTAAAGGAGTTTGCAAGTGAAATTGCAGAACGTTTAGCAGCGGCTGCTTCTGATGCTAATACTAAGGCTAATGCGAATTATAATTACCGGATTGTGGATGAATCGGAGATAAGCAGAGTTGTTCTTATTTCAAACGTTTCTTTGGAAAAGAAAGCTTTGCTAAAGAAAGCTTAAAAAGAAAAATTATGGGCATTCCGATAATAAATTGCAAAACCACGAGAGTTCACAAGATTAACACAAGAAATACGGGCTAACTGTGAGTAAAATCGCCAATAGAACCCTGAAAACCAAAATCTATTATTCTTATCTCGTGAAAATCTGTGTAATCTTGTGGTTAATATTTTTCGGAATGACTATATTTATATGTGAAAAAAACCAAAAATAAAGCGAAGATGAAAATGAACTCGAAGAGGATAAGGGCACTCGTATTCGCGATATTTGCGCTGGCGATAATGCTTGCAGTTCTGTTTAGCGGATGCCTTAACAAAGAAGAACCGTCAGGAGAAATATCAATGACCGATATTGACAGGATGACATCCGAGATAACCGAAAACGTGAACTTAAACGACCCAACGGTCAGCATATCCACAAAACTCTTAGCTGACGACCCGAGTAAAGAGATCGAATTAGAAAGCGTAGATGTAACAACGATACAGTATGTTTATAACTTCTCGATAACCGCAGATCGAACGATGGATGATACATTGGTTGTCGTTGGTAAAGATGCCAGCGGAGAGATTGTGTATAACAAAACAGAGCAAATACATTTAGAATCCGGTGAAACGCAATTCTTTAAGGTGTATATTCCTGTTCATAAAAAAGATGGTCAGATAATCGAAGACCTTACGCTCACATTCAAAACGTTGGACGAGGAGACCATTGAGGTTAGGACGAGGATAAAGACCGAGAAGAAGCCTTATGCTGTGTCAGATAAATTGAAAAAGACATTTGCGAGTTTCGACAGCGATAAAGATGGAAAGTTATCGGAAAGCGAGAGGCAGGCCTGGTGGGGTTGGGTTGAAGAGAATGTCGAATATACGACAGATAAGTTTGACGATTACACGAAGATGCCAGATGAAACGGTTTATGAAGAGGGTGGCGATTGCGAAGATATGGCGGTTTTGAATGCCGAGTTTTACAAGTCTCATGGTTATAAAGTGCAGATAGGAATAGTGGCAACAGAAGGCTCGGACGGTTACAATCACGCACTTACCAGGGTGAAAGTAGGCGATGAATGGGTAATCGTAGATAATGCCGCGGGAAGCGAATTGGGTGATACCATCAAGGTTCGGGAGGAACCATATCCTGTGGATTATCCATTGGGAGAGTTTTTTCGGGCTACGGTTCATCCCATAAAAGTGAGGAATATAGATGGAAATGTAAATGGTTATGACATTGACGAAGATGGAAAAGCGGACATAGTAACACGGGATTCAGATAAAGATGGTGTCGTTGACACATACGAGTTCTATAAAGATGGAAAGAAGATACAGGAGAGACATTTTGAAGATGAAGAATTGATTAAGACCAATTATTACGATGAGGATGGGAATTTGATTGCCGGGGAAATGCTGGAACCGGAGGTTACTCCGAAGGTTGTTGGGAGGGACGAATATAGATTAGAGGTTGGAAGGATAGTTGATAAATGGGAAGAACTTACTGAAAATAATTTACACGTAAACTTTCCTATATATGAAGAGTATGGGGGAGATTCTTACAAATTTGCAATCGCTAGTGTCATGATTGCCAAGTTTTGATGGGTTAACATATAGAGGGACCCCTTACGTTTTATGGGGTTGCCTTATGAACAAAAAATATAGTGTTTGCTTAACACCTGATGAACGCCTCTTTTTGGAAGGTATTTGTCGTAAAGGGATGCATAAGAGTCGGAAAATCAGACGGGCTCAGGTATTGCTTAAAAGCGATGCAGGTCTTACAGACGAAGTGATTGCAAGCGAAGTCAATATAAGTATTCCGACAATCGAGCGAATTCGTAAGCGTTTTTGTCTTGAGGAGTTAACTTCCGCATTGGAAGAAAAAACACGGTCAGGTCCTCCACCGAAAGTCGACTTTCGTGTTGAGACAGAAGTGGTGGCGTTGGTCTGCAGTTCGCCTCCAAACGGCTATGACCGCTGGACGTATGAATTGCTAAAACGGGAAGCAGACCAAAGGAGCTCCAAAAAATTGAGTAAATCGACTTTGCGCTCCATATTAAAAAAACATCACCTCAAACCTTGGAAAAAAAGATGTGGTGCGTTCCGAACCTGACACCCGAATTTATTACCAGGATGTACGACCTGCTTGAGCTTTACGAACGACCTTATAACCCTTTAGAACCTGTGGTGGGTCTGGATGAGAAGAGCA
>JAUWNY010000014.1 GCA_030612405.1 Candidatus Methanophagales archaeon
TCCCCCTCGCGAGGGACACCCTGCCACTGTTGGCTTCTGCACCGATACGGGTAAACAGCACAGGAGGGATTTTAACCCTCTGGCTGATTAGGTTACGAGGCACGCTCCCCGCAAGCCCTGAAGGGGCTTAATTAACACAGACAGATGAAAAGAATCAGCAAACACGAACGGTTAAACTAAAATAAATCTGCGTAAATCAGTGTAAATCTGTGTCTTAAATAGAAGGAAATTATACTTTATATACAATTCAAAATGTCAGCAGGAGAATTAAGGAACTGGATAGAGAAGCATAAAGACGAAACATTTGCAAACGACGCGGTTGGCACCGGCTGCTTCAGTTATTTGCCCGGCGAGGTCGTGTGGGCAGTCACAAAGAGATGTAACCTGAAGTGCAAACACTGCTCGATTGCCGGAGAAGACCCCGAGGAGCTTACGACAGAAGAGGGATTTGGAATTATCGAAGAAGCAGCTAAACTTGGACACGTCAAGTTCGCATTTACGGGTGGCGAGCCTTTGCTGCGTGACGACATCTATGACCTCATTGAATATGCATCGTCTTTCGACATGCAGGTGGTGATGGCGACGAACGGAACACTGATAACGAAGGAAGTTGCGGTGAAGTTAAAGAAAGCGGGTTTGGAACGTGCTGCGATGAGCATCGATGGGATAGGAAACGCGCATGATGAGCTTCGAGGCGTTAATGGCGCGTTTGAAGGCGTGCTGCGCGGGATGAAAGCATGTGGAGGGGTAGGGCTTGCAACTCAACTTTTCACGATGGTCACGAGAGATAATTACAGCGAGATACCAAAAATAATCAAGCTTGCAGACGATTTGAGCCTGTGGAGAATCTACCTTATTTATTTGATTGCCGTTGGCCGTGGCAAGGCGATTTCCAAGGCTTGTTTATCCACGGCAGAGAACATGAAGTTCTTTGATTACGTGGCGGATAAACAAAAGGAAGTGAAGGTATGGCTCAAACCGATATGCAATCCGCAGTATTGGGCTTATCTGCTGGACAATGAACTTGTTGATCGTGGGGATGGGATTGAATTCACTGGCTGCACGGCGGGTATCACACGATTTCACATATTTCCTAATGGTGACGTGACTCCATGTGCATATTTGCCCGCAAAAGCGGGAAATATAAGGGAGAACAGCTTTTTGGACATTGTCAGGGATTCTGAGATGTTTAAGGCGTTGAGGGCGAGGGAAGTGAAGGGACAATGTGCCACCTGCAAATACAAGCAAATATGTGGTGGGTGCAGGTCGAGGGCGTATGCTACTTCGGGTGATTATTTGGCTGAGGACCCGGTGTGCTGGTTGGGAGATGATGGGCGGTGAGACGAGGGAAATATATACTCATGTTGCGGTGAAAGATTTAAATACCAAGAGTCCATTGGATATGATATCATAAGGAGTGAATGCAAGTTGCAGATATACAGAAGAGTTAAGTGAAATTACGTCCCCACGGGGTGAGAACAATGAATGAAGAGAATGGAGAAAAGATAAGAAAGCTTGTAAATCTCACAAAAGAAGAAATTGGAAAGAGTGAAGAAGATGTTAAAATCAACTTCATAGTCCCTTTATTTGAGGCATTTGGCCACGAAAGGTTAAAATTTGAACACCGGTGGAAAGATGCCCTAATTGAAAAATTAGATCCATCATGTAAGTTAGTGATAGAAACCAAAAATTATGATAAGGATTTAGATAGAGAACTACAGCAACTTGAAAGATACTGTCACGAAGAACGACCATTACTAGGAATCATTGCGAATGGGACAGAAATAAGAATTTTTAGCTATTTTTGGAAATACCGACCTACATTCCAAGAGACTCTGATTTATCGTGTTAACCGAAAAGACCTCGAAGACGGAGGCATTATACAGGCACTGGAAAATATGTTATCAAGAGATAATCTGTTAGTTGGGAAAGCAAAGGAGTACATAACTGAAAGAGAGAAAGAAATCGAAAGTGTAGAAAATAAAATTAGAGAAATTGAAGAAAAAGCAAAGGATGACGAAAAAAATCTTAGGATAAAAATTGAAGAATTAACTCGAAAGGTGGATGAAATTAAGACTCAAATCAACCATTTAAATGTTGAGTTAAATAAGATAAAGAGCGATAAAAATGAGCAAATTTCAAGAATGTGGTCAAATATTGGATTGGTACCACCGAATATTGTAGAACCGACGATTATACCTCCAAAGAATCACAGTGCCTCTAAAAAGTCGTATCGTGAAAGTTATCGAAAACAATTAGAAGACCCGAACAATTTGATCTCAAAGATTAGAAGATACATTCGAGAGAAAGGAGAGGTTACATACACCGATCTAAAAAGCATCTGTGTTTCACAATTTGGTTGTAAAAGTGAAACTTCAGGCAGCATCGGAGCATGTGTAAAAGTTTTGGAAGAGGAAATAGGAGATGTCGCAATCGAAGGAAGAGGTGATGCTAAACGTATAATATTCATCAAGAAACAATAATAAGCACTGTGTTAGCTGGGGACGATGGGCAACTCTTCGCCAACTTCATTGGCTCGATGCTGTAGCACACTTAACAGCTTCGTACAAAACGTTAAGTAAAATGGGGCAAAGGGCTTAGACAATATAAAAATGGAATGCGACAATGATAGACAGTAATCAAAAAAGAGCCTATCCAAGTAAAGAAATACGAGAAGAACTGAAGAAGCTATCGCTTGTACTTGCTGGAGCAATTGTTTTTTCATTTTTAATGGGCATATTAGCAAATATCATAGTTAATTATTTTACGCCTAATTTATTCACTACCCAATTATTTCTCTTTTTACTAATCCTCATTGCTGCAGTCATTATAGCCTACGTTCTATACTATTATTATGTCTTCATTCCCTATTCTCAGATTAACAAAGAAGTAATGGTTTCTATAATTTATGACGGAAAAGACGGTGATGTCATAGATGACCCATTTGACGGGTATCATCCCCAAAAAATGGCTTGGCAAGCTTTTGAAAGATTTAAAAATAAATTTCCTCAGACAGCAAATAAGAGAATCAATGAGGGAATTCCACTTCCACCATATGCTGGAGAAAAACATATACTCACAGAATTATTAGAGTACATAATAGTATTATGGCTACATGGTGAACTACATGGCTTTGGAAGGAATAGACTAAAACCTGATAAAACCACGGAAAAATTACCTGTTGAGCTAGAGAAAAACACCTTTATCTCTTTTTTTAGAGAATTGAAACCGAAAGATATTATAGATAGAGGGATGCAACAGCTAGAGTTCATTTTACCAAAAGATATTGAAATTAAATATTGGCCCACTGCACCCGTAAAAGCCAAGAATCCTGATCCAAACACATTTAGAATCGGTATAGTGGGTAGATACATTGGAGTTTATCTGACAGCTAGTTTAACATCTATGTCTCCAGTTGGGGATATGACTTGTGGCCATACTCCTGTGTTCGAAGGGATATACATTAGACAGCACTGGCAGAGCAAGCTTGTGGAAAAACGACTTTGGGGTGTTATATTCCACATAAACATTGAAGCAAAGTTTAAATTGAGATTTGGCTTATTTCCAGATTTATCTTATATAGATTGGTCAGATAATTGGATTAATAGATTCGTTGAAGGTGGCGTTTTTGGGGGTTTTGATTTTAACGAATTTAGAAAAAGTAAAATAGACAGTATGTTGTATGATATTTACGAAACCGTAAAAGAAACAAATGTATCAGTAAAAGCCATGAAAAATATTTAAGAGCTGGGGGGAAAAAGCAACGATGAAGAAATTTAATCGTACTTAACAGAGTTTAGCTGGTTTCGCTGTATTCCGCTCAAATCCCGCCTCAACCGAACTTTAATACAATCGAGACGTTGGCATAAATTTTAGGGCTTACCTTAAAAAGCTAAAAATGGACTTAGAAGCACATGCTTTTGAAGCATTACAAAAAGCAGGCATCAAAAGAGGCAAGACCGTATTGGATTTTGGCTGTGGTTCAGGCACGTACACGATTCCCGCAGCGAAAATAGTCGGCGAAAAAGGAAAAGTATATGCTTTAGACAAAGACAAGAAAGTTCTGGATGAATTGATCCAAAAAGCCGAATCAGCAGGCTTAGAAAATATAAAACGAATAGACACAACAGGCGAGCTAAAAATTCCTTTGCAAGACGAGTCTGTTGATATCGTGCTTCTGTACGATGTTTTTCATTCTTACTATTTTTCACAGGTGGCAGATAGAAGGAAATTACTGGAAGAGGTTTACAGGGTTTCGAAAAGAGATGCTATTATTTCCGTGTGGCCAAAACACATGGAATCAGAAGCAAAAGAAGAGATAGAAAATGCGAATTTCTATCTTGAACGCGAATATTCCGGGATGCTTATTCATGACAACGAGGACATTGAAAAAGGAAAAGTGCTTAATTTCAGAAAGAAAGTGTAAATGCAGTATAGAGAGCGAAAAACTGTATAGCACTAAAAGGAAAAAAGCTTTTTATTTTATGGAGGATACATAATTAAATGAGGGAAATAAAAATGACGGGCTATGAAGCAACCGTTAACAAAATCCACGAATTGCCAGAATCTCTCATCGGAGAAGTGAGTGATTTCGTGGACTTTCTGAAAATAAAAAGTGATAGTACTCGCTGGCAATTGTGGATACTCTTTGCCGAGGCTTTAGAAATCGCCGAATCAGACTTCGCAGATTATTTGCCAAATCTCGAAGATTATGAAAATCGTCTGGCAAAATAAATTATAGACACAGATTAACGCAGATTAACGCAGATTAACACAGATGATAAAATAAATCCGCGTAAATCCGTGTAAATCTGTGTCTTAAATAGAAGATGGATATACTTTATCTACAACAAGGGGGAAATCAAATGCACAAATACAACATCAACTGGAACATCACGCGCGAGTGTAATCTGCGATGCAAACATTGCTACTACGAAGCAGGCACGCAGTTAGCGGACGAACTCAGCACAGAAGAATCCTTTGCACTCATAGACGAGATAGCAAACGTATTTGGCGACAAAGCGAGTGTCACATTTGGCGGTGGAGAAGCATTGCTGAGAAAAGACATATTTGACCTCATTTGTTATTGTAGAGCGCGGGATTTGCACATCGTGCTCGCATCAAACGGGACGTTGCTCAGCGAAGAAGTCGCTGCTCGTTTGAAAAACGCGGGTGTCGAAGACGTCATAATACCTATTGACGGCACTCAAAAGACACATGACGCAATAAGAGGAGAAGGCGTCTTTGAGAAGGCGACAAAAAGTGCGAGAGCGGTTAGAAATGCGGGATTGGGTTTGGTGATTGACCCCTGTATAATGAAACAGAACGAGGAAGAGACGGGGAAGATTATTGACATAGCTGAACTTCTGGATGCGAGACAGTGCAGGTTTTTTCATTACGTCTCTATGGGCAGGGGAAAGGAAGTGATGCCCGATAGTGAACTCGGCAGCGCCCGGTATGCAGAAAACCTGATGCAGCTATACGAAGAGCAGAATAAAAGAAGAGAACTCGAAATATGCACGACACAGGCATGTCAGTACTGGGTGATACTGAAACGAAAAGAAGAAGAAGGTTCTTTCGTTCCCGATTTCTTTTATACCGAGATTCCCGGCTGTCGAGCAGCTATCGGTATGCTTTCTATCAAACCGAACGGCGACGTCGTGCCATGTCCACTGTTAGACGTAAAAGCGGGAAATGTCAGGGAGATGAGTCTTCGTGAAATACTCGACTCAAAGGTCTTTGTTGACCTGCGAAATCGTGAGGTAAAAGGCAAGTGTGCCGCATGTAAATATAAAGACATCTGCGGCGGATGTCGCGTGAGGGCGTACTTGCATAGTGGCGATTATCTCGCGGAAGACCCTCTATGCAGTGAGGATTTTTATCAGGAAGAAAAGCAATAAAAAATAAATTATAGACACGGATTAACGCAGATTGACACAGATGGACAATATGAATCAACAATGCTAAACTTAATCTGACAATGTCCGATTTCGAAATTTACCGCAGAGAACGCTGAGTACGTTCGTTGTCCGATATTATAGTCATTCTCGTATATCTTTTCATATTTTTACCACTTTCAATTTTTCTCTAAAAATAAAAAGGAGAGGGATATGTTCCGCTTCTTCGTTTTTCTCCCTTACCCGCTTCCATTTTGTAGTCATCTATCATTCGTTCACTCTCCTTTTGGCACTGTATATCGCAGTCTGAGATATGTTGCGCCACGCCTTATTATATCTCTGATTGCATCGCTTCTGCATCCATAATATCCCTCGCTAACGAGTTCGTCTATATTTTCGACTTCTTCTACCGGTATTTGCATTTCTACCAAATTTTTTTCATTCATTTTTTTCCATTTCACCTCCTTTATTTTCAACTTCCAAATTACTCCATACTTCCACAGCCTTCCCCTCATCAGGGTCAACCAGAACAGAAACTACCACAGGATTCTCTCCAAACCACGTCCATGTAACGCTGAGCAGTGTCTTTGGCAAATAGAACTTCTCCGCAGTTTCCGGAAGCACTCTCCTAACGGTCGGCATCACACTTTCCAAACTGTTTGTCCTCATCAGATTCGCAACCTCTTCATTCTGAAGTGCTTCTGATATTGCCTTTGCTCTTTCATTCGGCGGTATCGCCTCCAGCAGGTATCTGTTTTGAACTAACTGTTTACTCGCACCATAATACGTGAAATCATAGACATCCGGGTATTCGCACGCATCTGAGAAGCAGGTAACCCTGAGGTCATGGTCTTCACCATTCCTCATGGTTGAAATGTTCATCTTATCGTACTTCACGCCTTTGTAAGGTATTACTTCAGCCGAAACCTCCGATACAATCTGCGTTCTCGTTTCTTCGTTGAGTTCCGTGCCAGAAAATTCCACATCCATGAACAAGTCAAAGTCCGAATCTAAATCGTGTGCAGGCTTAAGCTCATTCTCGAGTGCCGTCAGCCCAAAATAAGTAGCGACAGCAGCAACCGCTACAACTGCTGCAATTACCGCCACGATCTTCTTTGCACTTATCATCTTTTTATCGCCTCCTTTTCCTTTCGGAAAAAATAAAAAAAGGAATGAGTTTTTTACTCATTCCCCTATCTCTATTGTGTACTCAAAGCTCTCTGCATTCCTCGGCAGTATTTCCAGCGTCCAGACTCCACCTGTTGCGTTAGTTATCTCGTATGTTTCGCTGTACTCTGTGCTCATCACTTGATACATCCCTTCGCTTGATGCTTCCCACGGTGGTAAGTAATCCATACCCAGGCTTACTTCTCCTTTTTTGACCGTTTTTGATGGCTCCGGTGTCAGTTTTCCTCCCCCAAGAGTTGCCTGTATCAGTGCAACATCGAAAGAAGGTTCTTCTTTCTCTTCCGCTCCTCCTCCATATCTATCGTATGCATGCTGTCTGGCAGTGACCACAACGCTGAACTTCTCCCCCTGTTTCACCGTAAAATCTTCTCGATACGGCGTTGTGGGTTGTTTCCATACTTCTATGTGCATATGCATTTCCTGGTTCCATCGCTCTATTGAGGGGTCATCTATGTTCAGGTTGATGCTGCCCTCGTACCTTCCTTTCGCATCCACTGGCACATTCACCGTCACCCTTACCGTTGCCTTCGAGTTCGCCTCCACTTTCGCAGGCGCATCTATCGTCAGCCAGTCCTCGGGAATCGTGTTCTCGAAAGGTCCATACCATCTCTCTTCGCCACCGATTTCCGGACTTATCGCAATCGCTTTATCGCCTTTGTTCTCTAACTGTATCTCATACTCCTGCCTCTGTCCCGCTTCTACCCTGTCATGTATGTATTGTGGCTGTACCACTATCTTCGGCGGTTCCCAAACGTGTATTGATAGCATTAACGAGTTCACGTACATTGGGAACGGTGCTGGATACGGTGTGGGCATCGTATCATTTGTGAATACGACCTGCGCGCTGTAATCACCGATTTCCGCATCTTCTGGTATTTTCACCGTAACGGTGTATTCTTGCTCCTCACCTGCCTTTATCTCTGCGCTGCCTGGTTCAACTGTTATCCAGTCCTCTTCGAGGAAGTACTCGCCAAACGGTTGGACCTCAATGCGTGGGCTTGTGGATACTGTCTCTTCGTCCTTGTTTTTTACCTTCACTGCAAACTCTTTTTCACCACCGGGTTTTAGCTCGAACCAATCGTGCTTCGGCGAGATGTGCAATATTTTGTAATCCGCTTGCTGCTCTTCTTCGCTTTGTTCGGATGCTTCTTCCGGCGCAAGCTGTGGCGATGATGCCTGACCTGCGACACCTGCTTCTAACCCTACTACGACAGCTCCAAGGTTGAGTACTGGTTGCGGCGGCGCGGCCTGACCGGCGACAGCGGCGACTGAAAAAACGCCCAGGAGAAACGCCATGAGCACAACCAACGCTTTTGCTTCTTCTTTTCTCATCTTTCCCTTTTTCACCCCCTTCTTTTTATATCTTATAGTTCGCCTTTTTTTAAACGAACCTGTTTATAAATATGCAGGTATCCCTATTTAAGGTTTTCGGTTTTTTGAAAAACCGAAAAACAAAATAAAATAGGGTAACACCAAATATTAACACATTTGGCTATTTATCGCTAAGCGAGGCTGTCCCGCAATTGCTTTTGGCACTAAAAATTTTGCTTCTTTTTGGATTTAAAGCCCTATTTTCCTTTCTTTTTCTTCCAATTTGGGATTGTTGGACAGCCTCAAGCCTCAATAAAAACAAATAGTCTATTTAGGATTTGGGATTTCCAAAGGCAGAATTTATAGGGCGGTACTTAATCACTCCATTTCTCCAACCTAAAGATAAAAGTGCTTCCCTTACCAAGTTCGCTCTCCGCCCATATTCTTCCTCTGTGGGCTTCAATTATCCCCTTGCATATCGCAAGTCCAAGACCAGTTCCACCCGCTTCTCTGGTCAGCGTGCTGTCAACCTGGTAAAACTTGTTAAACACGCTATCCAAATCTTCTGTCGGGATTCCAATCCCTGTGTCGCTGACCTTGACTTCCACCTGCCCGTTCAACTCTCTGGCTTTTATGATGATTTCTCCGCTCCTCGGCGTGAATTTAATAGCGTTATTGAGGAGGTTTATGACCACCTGAGTAAGTTTCTCTCGGTCGCCCTTAACCGAAGCGAGGCTTTCCGGTAGTTCGACATCCAGTTTTATGCCCTCTACCGAAGCTGCCTGCTTCACACTTTCGATAGAATCCGCAATTAATGAATCCAATGACAGTCTCTCAAATTTGAGTTCCATTCTGCCTGATTCTATCCTGGACAGGTCCAGCAGGTCATTAACAAGGTTCGTCTGACGGTCTATATTCCTGAGAATAATGTCCAGCATTTCTCTCTTCGTTTCTTTCCCCGCGTCTGCCAGCCCCAGTACCTGTGCTGATGTTCTCATGGCAGTAAGCGGTGTCTTGAGTTCATGCGATACCATAGAAACGAAGTCAGATTTTAATTTGTCCAGTTCTTTGAGCCGTTCATTCGCCAGTACAAGTTCCTTGTTCATTCGTATCATGTCACCGGTTTTCGATTGTACTTCCGCTTCCAGCGTTTTGTTCCACCGGGAGAACATCACGATTAATCCGAGACTTCCGCATAGGATAATTGCGATGACTGTGCCTAAAAAAATCATTTGCTTGGCATAAACCGAACGTATCAAATTGTCAACCTCGCTCACGGGTACTGATATAGCCACCGACCATATTTTGTTACGCCATCGGACGGGCGCAAACGCCACGATTTGTTCCGATTTCGATTCATCTCCTTCTTTGAGGTAAACCGCAGTCCCTTCTGAGCCGTTCATCTGTTTCTCGATTATATCTCGCCATCCACTTTGATTTTCACCAAGCATCTTGATGTAGTTTTCACCGATTACTTCGCTTCTCGCTCCATCATAGAGCGATAGACCTTTGCTATCTATCATATACACGTATCCAGTTCTGTTCTGCATAATTGGCGCGAGAAAACGCTCGGTAATGGTTGACATCTGTATGATACCGAGGATGACGCCCCTGAAATTCTCTCCTTCATATACTGGAACCCAGATGAAGGAGCCCAAACCACCCCCGAACAGTGGTGTAGGACTGGAAATTTTCGTTTTTCTTAAGTCTCTCGCCGAATCAAAGGCACTGCTTCTATTCTCCGCATACAGGTCATACCCAATCGGAGCAAGATATTCCGGGTAACCATATACTACCACACCATTCGTATCAATAAACTCAATGCTATAAAAACCGCTGGTTTCCTCGTAGATTGTCTTAAAGCACGGTGTAAGGTTGGTAATTTCGTCACTGGACCTATCCCGGGCGAGTATTTCTATACTGGTTACACGCTCATCTGCAAATCCCGCAATACCTAAAGCCGCTTGTCTCGCCAGCAACAATTGCTGCTCGTTGAATTGTTCCTGGACTATTTCCTCCACTTCTCCATGCGTCTTGAAACCCAACGAAGCTACAATACATATAAGGATGATGCAGATTACAAGAATAACCACTCTATTATCTCTATTTATCTTCATATTCGTAATTGCAACTCTAAATTTGTTTTTGAATTTTTCAGTCAGGGTGCAGTTCTGCGCAGAACAGCCTTTACCCTCGCCTTCAATTCATCTAGGTTAAACGGTTTTGTGACATAATCATCCGCACCTATTTCAATGCCTTCGATTTTATCAGAAGTCTCGCCCTTTGCGGTGAGCATAATTATCGGAATGTAACTCGTTGCTTCATCCTGTTTCAGCCGCTGGCAGACCTCGAATCCATTTATCTTGGGCAGCATCAAATCAAGAAGCACGAGGTCGGGAATCTCAGCCCTCACCTTCTCCAGTGCCTCGACACCGTCTTGAGCTTCGACGACATTGAAGTCCTCCATTTCCAATGCCCTCTTTAGCGGTAACAAAGTATCCAGTTCGTCATCAACTATTAGTATCTTGGTTCGGGTGTCGGAAAGTCTTCTAATTCTTCCATCCACTTCGCTTTCTGTAATGCCCAATTGCTCTGCTATCGCACCATACGAGATTGTAGCGTCTTTTTGTAGCATTTCAACAATTTTCCTATCATTGTCGTCTAATTTCATTTTTCCTCTCCCGTCCTCCCCTTTTTCATTCTTTTTGTTTTTATTTCATTTTTATCTTTATCATTATTTAAATTTATCGATAACTACAACTACTGCAATACCTGTGACAATGCCATCATCATCTGCGTTTTGTTTTTCATTTAAGTTTTCCGATTTTTCGCAAAATCGAAAAGCATAATTTGATGTATGCGTTGCCAAATATCAACATCTTAAAAGTTTTGTAAACGCTTTTGCGTACTTGGCTAGCAATCACTATAAAGTTATGTATCAATGAAGTGGTAATCTATATAGATAAGCCAAACTCATTACTAAGGCGGGGATGAGATACAGATAGACAATTCTTGGCACGAGTTTCATCCCTTTGGTGTACTTTATAAGTACGAACAGCGAAATCCATGCAAGAATGCCACAGATTATATACAAAGTCGGCCAATGGAAAGTATGTCCAAGCACGAGTTTAACGGGGAAGAGTACCATAATAATCCAACTAAATACAAACAGTATGAATGCACCCCCAAAGCCGTCACCTTTAAACACTGATGCTAGCCCATGGCGATAGATGATGGTGCTGATTAAATCAATTACCCCATATACAACATGCACGAAAAGGAGGCATACAATGACTGAAATCAATATCTTATCCTTTTTTGTCAGTTCCACTTTTATTACCCCCTTTTAATCTTATTTTTATCTATCTATGTTTGTTTCTAACTCTACCGTACTATTTAAGCCCCAGCCGCTCCACACCCGATTGAAATCGGGTGCATCCCTCTTGAATATTTCCCCTGCCCAGATTGTTTTCGGATTGCTTGCTTCTTCTTCAAGCCTGCACTTTCGGTCCTTTATCTCCATGTAAAACCCTCCTCGATTAATCCCTATAATCATCTATGTAAAAGGTCTATCAAACCTTTTTTCAAATGCTTTGTTTTCCTTCAACTGCTTATTCCAGTGAATATTTGCCATTCCAGTTAACCTTGCAAATTTATAAAATAATCTACCTAATACTGATAAATGTTCAGGTTTGGCAAGGTTTTTAAGCATTTCTTCGTCAAATTTTCCTGACTTGCCATAAACTTTTCCTAGTTCATAAAAGTAGTAAAAAAATTTTTGGGTCATAAACTGTGGCTTTCCCTGTATACCTTCAATACCACCTTTTACAATGCAGCCGAGATATTGACAGTTCAGTCTTTTGGCGAGTTTCTCAAGATAGCGTTCCACAAACCTGCTTTGATAAGCTTCCGGAAATCCCCCTTGCACCATAAAACCAACACTTGGATTGTCTTGCTTTCCGTACAAAGGTTTAAGGCTTTCAACAAAGGACTTTACTATCCCAGACATACAACCAGTATAAAGCGGAAACGCCAGTATTACATTATTAGCATCCTTAAACATTTCAACAAGTTCCCCAACATCTTTATTATTAACTATATATTCAAGTTCATAGCTATTGCCTTCCGTTTCCATAAAACCCTTTAAAAAGTGCTCTAAAAGAATAGCCGTATTACTTTTCTTTCCCCTTGGTGAACCATTAAATACGGTTAATTTCATCTGATACCTCCTGTACCGGAATGTCAGTCTGCATTACAAAACGTGAAGATGTCCTAAAGTCAATAGCAAAACGAACAAAAATATCGCTCACTATTTCTATATCCTCGCTGTCAGTATCATCTCCCTTTTCAATTAATAGCCCAATCAAAGGATATTCTTTGTCATATCTCTTCTCATGGTGACACTCCTTATTATCAACCAGCTCAATATAAGGAAGGAGAAGCGGAATAAGCTTATCCATAGCAATTTTTAAAACAGCGCTGGGAAATCCCATAACAAGAGGCGCAGCAAACAGCACAAAATCAGAATTTATAACCTCTCTGCAAATAGCGTGTGAATCATCTTTGTAAATACACTGACCGGGTGTTTTTAGCCAACAACCAAAACATCCACGACAATGCCGTATTTCCATTTCCTTGAGTTTAAAATGAGCAACACTGTTATCAGATAATTTCAGCATTTTTACCAGATTATTCCGGTAGTCATCAAACTTTCGATTATCTGAATTCCCATTTAAAATTGTTATTTTCATAAGCCTACTTCCTTTTTCCAATCACCTTCCAATTTTTGACTAACATGATTAAACTATATATTCCAATTACAAGCATAATCGAGTCCTCATAAACACCAAAACGAGGAATCTGGGCAAACATCGGCAAAGGAACCGCCCAAAACAGAAGCAATATATAGACTTTCTTGTCAACTTTTGGTATCGCTGCTGCGAGTAATGTGAGAGCAAATGCCGTCGTTGGGCAAGGGAACGTTCCTAACATAACCATTTTAGGGTAATAATGCCCCGGTAACATTCCAATTAAGGGATAAAAAAACGTGCATAGGATTAAAAAAATCGTTAAATATTTTTGCCATCCCGTTTTGGGAATCCTAAATTCAATTCTTTTCGCAGATATGTCTACGACAAATAAAATTGCTATGATTATGAATAAAGATGCCCAAAAATAATTGCCAGTCAGTCCTTTACCTAATATCAAATAGAATACTATGCCAATCCAGGCAAAAGTAAATGCTAAATATGCTTTTATGAAACTGTTTGTCTTAGTTCCGGGCTTGGCAAACAAAAAGTATGTTAATATAGCCGCTACGATTATTGTAATTATCTGCATAGGGAAAATCGCAGTATTGTATGCTCCAAGTATGCTCCACCATTCTTCTGCTGCTATCATACTAAATCCTCCTAAAAATTATATTTTTTATCATGTTGATGTTGAGGTCATATTTTTGATTATTTGGATTGCCGTCTTCAATCAAAACGGCATTGAGCGGACGCCGTGGCATGGCACGTTTTTGTGGCTCGGCGTGGCCGATACGAAACAAGAGTTGAGGCAAATCCGCAAGCCCCAAAATTGTCCGCAGTCTTGTCCTCAGATCTCGCACTTCCACCGGCTGATTCAAGAAGGCATACTGCAGCCCCATTGAAGTAGAAGTCAGGACAAAGCGTTCGAACATTTCTCCGGCTTCCAGCAGGCTTTCTTTGGTGTCCTCGCCATGCACAATGATAAGCGCGGCAGCTTCTTTAGCGAATTGATAGTCCTTTTTCGCCTGAGGTTTCCCCAGATCGAAAGTTCGCATAAACCAGGGTCCCATCCATGAGATGATTCCCGGAATTCCAAAACCGTACGCTGCAATGCCATCACCTCGCAGGGCCCAATTGGAACGAACCCAGGACGCTAATTCTTGGCGAAATGTCGGATCAGACATCTGAATGTGGTCGCCTTGGGAGACCAGTTCCGCAATGCTGGTTTGTATCGTTTTGTCTGTAACGATGCGAATGGCGGCTTTTTGACCGGTAGTGAGCTTCTGAAGTCTTTTCAGTTCGCCTTCGGCTAAAGACCGCACTTCGTACGCAATACGGTTGGTGTGTCGTTGAACGATAGCCGGAAAAAGCTTTTTCAGCTCGGTGTCAGTTTGACTACTTTCGGATAACCTGGCAGACGCCAACAATTCTGGTGTATTCGCTTTCGGTTGATGTTGCACCGCACAGGCATAGCCAAAATGCGCTGCAGCGACCCGTAGATTCATAATCGCTGCACCGATACTGATGACCAGCTCGCGGTCGTCGGGGTCAACAACGGGGAGACGTCCGGTGTAATCAGCGTAAATGAACACACCGTCAGGCTGAAGCTTAAATTTCCAGGGCTGGGTATTGTGTCCCGAAGGGGCGAGGATCGCATATCTGAGCAAGAATTTGAACTTCTCCGCTAAGGCACCATCCTTTGGGAAATCCTGCTCTGCCACCTGCCAGGGTGTAACCTTGGGATCATATTTCTTCATGTTTTCAACCTCCTTTCATTTTTGCGTTCAATCATTTTTTACCTCCTGACTTTTAGATAGATGAGGGTAGATAAATACCCTTCGTATTTTTGCAATGGCGTATAGCGTCTTGTAAGTAAAAGAATTCCATCGTTTTTCTTTTTGGTTGAGTTTTTCATATTCTTCTCACCACGCTTACAATTTGCAGAGCAAAATATTCTATCTCGCCACTTATATATTAAAGTTGTTGCAGAATAAGTTTTAATAAGGTGCACTTCCGATGGAGAATTGAGGTGTCGAGAAATGATAGGAGAAAAAGAGATATGGGAAAACCTAACGCTGATCAAAGTGCTTACCGGTCTACCAGTGGGACAGTTTTTAGAGTTGTTTTCACAAATAGAAGCTGTTTACGAGGAATATGAGAGAGAACGGCACTCACGGCCAAATAGAAAAAGAGGTGTTGGTGGGGGGAGAAAATGCAATACCCCACTTGTCGTTCGGGTCGTGATGGTTCTAATGTATATACGTCTTTATGCGACACAAGAAGTTGTTGCTTCTATTTTCGGCAAAAGTAAGTGGGATGTCTGCCGGGATTTACGGCGACTTTTACCTCTAATAACCGCACAGCTCCCCACGCCTGAACTGTTAAATCCTGTCAAGGAAAAGGGAGCACAAGGGGTGAGAATTAAAACACTGGAAGAGCTATTAGAGCTTTACCCCGATACTATTGCCATATTAGACGCCACTGAACAGCCCGTGGAAAAATCAAAGGACAAAGAGGAGAGAAAATGCCACTATTCCGGTAAAAAGAAGCGTACAACACTCAAAACCCAGATATTGATCAATGGGAAGAAGAAAATCATTTGCATTTACACGGGGGTGGCAGGGAGCATACATGATTATACCATGATGAAGGATTCCTGCGTGGACGAGTGGATTCCCGAAGATGTGGCGCTCTACCTGGATAAAGGCTATCTGGGGATAGAAAAGGATTTTCCACATTTGAAGGTTATGATTCCAAAAAAGAAGCCTAAAGGGGGAGAATTAAGTGAAGAGGAGAAGGAGAAGAATAAGCAGATAGGCAAGGTGAGGGTTATCGTAGAGCATGTCATTGGCTGGATGAAGAACTTCCACATCTTTTCCCTTGTCTATCGGACTGGAAAGGATATTTATAGCGTGATTGTACAAACAGTCGGGGGATTAATAAACTTTAGAAGAACACACAAAGCCAGGACAGAGATGTAAGGTTTGAGGAAAGAGGAAGAGAAAAAAAAAAGAAGAAACTGTGAAGGTATGGTGAAACAGAAATATTGGCAAAGTTCAATTATATGGTGTATTTTCTCTTTTACTATTGTGCAACAACTTTACTCTTTTTGTATCAAGAGTTTTACCGCAGAAATCACATTTTCGCTTTTTCGCTTTCATCTTTTCCCCCGTTTTGGCAATGTATATCGCAGTCTGAGATATGTTGCACCACGCCTTATTATATTTCGAATTGCAGCGCTTCTGTTTCCATAATATCCCTCTCTAACGAGTTCATCCACATTTTCGATTGCGTCTGCCGGTATTTGCAGGTTTACCACACTTTTACCATCCATTTTTTCCACATCACCTCTTTTTTCATCCCTTCTTCCCCCCATTTTTCCCATCGCCCCTTTTATCTTAAGGTTCGCTTTTTTATCAACGAGTCTAATTATTAATATGCAAGTACCCTTATTTAAGCTTTTTGGTTTTTTGAAAAACCGAAAAACATAAAATAGGGTAACACCAAATATTAACATATTTGGCTATTTATCGCTAAGCCTCACCAAAAAACAAATAGTTTAAATATGGACGTGTTAAAGGGTTAAACATGAGCGAAATCGAAAAGATATTTGGAAGAAACGCGCAGCTTATTGTCTTAGAGTATTTAATAAGAAATCGCGGTACAACAACGTATTTATCAGGTATCGCAGAAGAGGCTGGGCTTTCTCACTCCAGCGTTGCACGCGTAATCGAGCCGCTTTTGGAAATGAATATCGTGAAAGAAGGCAAAATGGGCAAACAAATAAGAACGTTCACGTTGAACGAGGATAGCGAGGTGACCAAGTTATTGATACGGTTTTATGAAGACTTGAACAAAATACTTGAGAAAAGGGTTTAGTGAACGATTACTCAACCATTTTAACCACAAACTCGCAATGGTTATCACCGCATGCCACGCATTTCACTTCTTCTGCATCCATCTCTTGATTTGTCAATGCTTCTCCTATTCCCGCGCAATACCCACGCAGGAAATGACATACCGGAACATCTGATTTACCATATTCTTTCGCTATAAACGAATTTTCAACTTTGATCATCAGCTCCTCTCCCCCCTCCACTTTAGCCTCGCCAATGATGAACTTTCCAAATCCTACTTCTGCATAGAATTCTTCTAAGCTTCTTATTAGCTCTTCCCCTTCTGATTTCCATTCTTCCTCAATTCGCTTTACCGATACCAGCACCGCTTTCTTTCCCGCTTCGTAGAATATTACTGCTGCCCCATCGCCCAATATCTTCTCCGCCTCTTTTTGTATCCTTACAAATGTTTTTGTGCTTAACATCAGGGTGCGATAGCCGATAACGAAAAAATCTCCGCTCGTAATATCCCACTCCTCTTTTATTCGATTGTATCTTTTGCCCTTCATTTTTGCCTCCTCGCAATTTATATGCTTTTGTGATTTAGGGTATATATTAAAGAAGAGAGAAACAAAATAATAAAGTGTTGAAAATGGAGAAACTTGTATCAGTCCGGTGTCCAAAGGAGTTAGAACCGATATTTCTTAGGGCTGAGAAGCAGGTTAAGGAGTTTTTTGCAAACCAGGAACATGATCCAACAAAGGCAATTAGAACAATTAGTGGCGATAGATACATGCTGGTTAGAGCTGAGGTGCTGGGCTACTGGATCAGGAAAGTTGCAGAAAAAATCTATGGCACAGAAGGAACTGATGTACTTGTGTATGAATTTGGGAAGGCTATCGGCAGGTCAGATGCGAAAGGATTTCATGAGAAGTTTGGACTTAAACATCCTGATGAAAGACTTGGACCCGGTCCAATACATTTCAATTACTCTGGCTCCGCTTTCGTGGAATTACTTCCAGAAAGTCATCCTTCACCAGACGATGACTACCTTTTAGTATATAATCATCCGTATTCATTCGAGGCAGAAATGCAGCTTAAAATGGAGGGCAAGTCAAAGATTTGCGTTTGCAATCTGACCGCCGGGTACTCGGCAGGATGGTGCGAGGAGAGCTATGGTATCAAACTTGACGCAGAAGAAATAGCCTGCATCGCTAAAGGCGATAAGAATTGCCAATTTGTCATGGCTCCTCCTGATAAGCTACGAGATTACGTGAAAATGTATCTCGAAGAAATCATGTAAGTGAGGATTTTGGCGTTAAACCTGGAGAATAATGGAATTATAGTCATTCCGAAAATTATTACTGGAATGGCTATAGTAGCCGTTCTAACTCTCTAAACCGCTAACCCTCTAACTAAATTTATGAGCATAGCAGCGATCCTTAGTTCCCAAGTGCTCGCGCAACTTAGTACAATAAGGAACGCTGGCGGGCTTATCTGCCGGGTTCGGAATGAGACCGGGAGTTTCCCCGCCGCTATGGCCGCTATGCCCATTTACAATATTTCTATTGCTTACTTAAAAAGGGTGTTTTTTTATTGTGTATAAAGTATAGCACCCCTCTACTTAAGACACAGATTTACACTGATTTACGCGGACTTATTTAGGCTTAACAGTGTTGATTTTTATCATCTGTCTGTGTTAATCTGCGTTAATCTGTGTCTATATTTTATCTTGTTCTTACACTTCCTTTGACACCATTATCTCTGTCGCTTTTATCACCGCCTCAACGGCATCGCCTTCTTTCAAACCGAGTTCTTCTACCGCTTCTTGCGTTATCATCGCCGTTATAACAGCCGGTACAGCAACTTCTATTCGCACGGTAGAAGCGATTTTGCCTTTCTCTATCCCTTTTACAACCCCTTTAATCCGATTCCTCGCACTTATTTTCGTAAAAACCGCCTCCCAATCTATTTCATTTTGCGCTACGCTATTCAAATGCCGTTTACGCCGTTCGTATTCACGTAAAATCTCCTCGCCCTCTGCCGTTAATGTTGTACCGCCGCCCCCCTTTGGACCACCCCGATGTGTCTTCACAACAGGACTGCCTATTGCATCTTCAATTCTCTTCAGGTATTCCCACGCCGTTCGATAAGGAATAGAAAGCTTTTTCGCCGCTTTTAATATAGAAGAAGAGTTACGAATTTCCGCAAGCAACTGCGCTCGCCCTTCCCCTATTATCGCTTTCCCCTTGAACTCTATCCACTGCTTATGCCCTGATTCGTATTTCCTCTTCACCTCAGATGCCCTCACAATGTGTGTTGATATAGGATACACAAGTAAAGAATAAAAAATCCTAAATAAAATATTGACACAGATTAACGCAGATTGACACAGATGAAAAGAGCAATGCCAACAAAAGAAAAGAAAAAATAATAAAGAGAGGGTGTGAAAAATTCCCGCCTCCTCCCTATTACAATTTCCACGCTTTTTAGTCCTTTGACACCAGTACCTCAGTCGCTTTTATCACCGCTTCTACTTTATCGCCCTCTTTCAGACCGAGCTCTTCCACCGCCTCCTTTGTTATCATCGCCGTGATGGTTACAGGCTTGGCGACTTCGATTTTTACAGTAGAAGCGACTTCGCCGTTCTCTACTGCTTTCACAACACCTTCAATCCTATTTCTTGCGCTTAGTGGCATTTTTTTTTATTCCTCCGATTTGTATATTCATCCCCCTCTTTAAGTGCTTTTCGATAATAAAAAAAACGAAAACCTTTTATAGCGAATGGTATATTATTGCATATCGATGATGGAAATAAAAATGGAAAAAAGGAAAATTTTGGTATTAGGAACACTAATAGCGATTGCAGCGATTGCGTGCGTGACGGCTGCGGCTTTTTACTTCGCTTCCGAAACGCCACAGGCACCAATGCCCGGCGGAGAAAGCAAAACGCTCATGGTCTATTCAGGCGCGGGAATGCGAAAGCCAATGGACGAGATTGGAACGCTGTTTGAGCAGAAATATGGCGTTACCGTGAACTACAACTATGCGGGTTCTAATACGCTCTTGAGCCAGATAGAACTGACGCAACAGGGAGATGTGTATATGCCGGGGGCAACGATGTACATAGAAAAAGCGAAAGAAAAAGGGTTTGTTGATTACGAGCAGCTTGTAGCGTATCATATACCTGTGATAGCAGTTCCCGAGGGAAATCCCGCGAATATAACGTCTTTGAATGACCTCACAAAGCCAGGCGTGAAAGTTGTTTTCGGGGACGCAAAAGCAGCTGCGTGTGGTAAGATTGCGAACAAAATACTGGAGAAGAACGGGATTTTCGGTGCCGTGGATGCGAATGTCATTGCTCGCTCTGCGACTGTAAATGAGCTGGTGGTCTCTATGTGCATGGGCACGGCAGATGCGTCAATAATATGGAAGGCATCGTTAGTTAGGACTGAGAAAGAAACGGATATTATTGAGATACCCAAGGAGCAGAATATCATAAAAGTGATTCCAATAGGCACGCTAACGTTTTCTGAAAACAAAGATATGGCAAAGCAGTTTGTTGATTTCGTCGCCTCTGATGAAGGCAAAGCAATTTACGAGAAACATGGTTTTACACCATATCCTAGCGAAAAATATGAATAGAGTAGAAAAGAGTAGAAAAGAAAAGAAAAGAATATCTCAGTGAAAAAACATAATAATAAAGTAGGAAGTAGCGTGGAACGTTAGTGAGATGGAAAAAAATAGAGAAGGAGTAACATACAGACCAATTGGAGTCATACACACGGATTTCCGGGATAAAGCAGAAGCCCCGATTCAAGGCGTGTTCGCAAAAGGCGCAAAGGGCGAGGTAGAGGTATTTCCCGAATATGCCGATGGACTCAGGGACATCGAGGGCTTCTCGCACGTTATCCTCATTTATCATTTTCATCTCGCTGATGGTTATTCATTGGTTTCGGAGCCCCTTTTAGAAGACGAGCAGCACGGAATCTTCTCAATTAGACATTTCAAACGACCCAATCCCATCGGGTTGTCGGTCGTGAGGTTGGAGAGCGTGAGGGGGAACAAACTGGAAATCAGCGAGGTGGACATCATAGACGGGGCACCTCTTCTCGATATAAAACCGTTCGTGCCGCAGTTTGACCATAGAGATAATGCAAAGAGTGGATGGCTCAGTAATCCTCACTTAGACATGGTTAAGGGCGAATCCGGCAAGCATAGACCTGAATAGGAACAGTAGGGGATAAATACGATGTTAAGGAAATTGAAGCGGTCAAAAATCAAGATTATTACGATACTATCCAGTTTGTTTCTTGCCCTTTTTATTTTAGTCCTGATTACATGCGTTGTTACGCACACCACGCTGCCCGCACTAATAACAAGTGTCCTCTCTGAAGAGATACAATTTGCGATAAAATTGAGTTTGGCAACAGCTGTCGTGTCCACCGTTATGTGCATAGGCATTTCGATACCCGCGGCATACGCACTTGCGCGATACGACTTCTTTGGCAAGAGTGTGGTCAATACGATTCTGGATGCCCCGCTGGCGTTACCACCGCTGGTCGCCGGTGTGGGCTTGTTAATTCTATTTGGCACGACATCATTTGGCAAAAGTCTTTCCGATGCGGGGCTTGTTTTTGTGTTCACGCCGCTGGGGATAATAATTGCGCAGTTTTTTGTGAACGTGCCGTTCATGTTCAGAATACTACGTGGAACGTTTCAGAGCATAAATCCGAGATACGAATACGTAGCGGAAACACTTGGCTGCACCGAGGCGCAGGCGTTCTGGCGTGTAACACTGCCAATGTCGAAGAATGGACTCTTAGCGGGCTCCATTATAACATGGTCAAAAGGAATAGGCGAGTTTGGTGCCGCACTGATGGTAGCAGGAGCAACGAGAATGAAAACCGAGACATTACCCATCTCGCTATTCCTGAACATGTCCTGTGGCGAGCTGGATTTAGCCATTGCGGCGGCAACTATCCTGATTATCATATCGCTCATATCTCTGTTCGTTTTTGAAAGATATGGCGGTTTTACGCGTGTGTTCTGATTTGAAGATGCAAGATACAAGACGCAAGAGGAGGATATTGTTAATGGCATTTCAGACGTATAGGGATTTGGAAATAATCCTGTATCCTGAAACTCGAAAGCTAAACAAACACGAAAAATGATAAGAATAGAAAATCTATCGAAGGATTTGGGCGAGTTCTTCTTACGAGACGTGAGCCTTGAAATAAACGATGGCGAGTATTTTATGGTGCTGGGTCCCACGGGAGCCGGAAAAACAATCTTACTTGAGACGATAGCAGGCATTTACCGCGCGGATAGTGGCAGGATATTCCTTGACGAGCAGGACATCACGGATATTCCACCAAGGGAGCGAAACATAGGCATGGTTTATCAGGATTACACCCTGTTCCCGTTTTTGACGGTAGAGGAAAACATAGGTTTTGGGCTGAAGTCACGAAAAGTAACGAAAAGGAAAATCAAACGCAGGGTGGACGAACTTGCAAACTTGATGGGCGTTTCTCATCTCTTGCATCGTTACCCCGGCACGCTGAGCGGTGGCGAACAGCAGCGAATTGCGATAGCCCGCGCACTGATTATGGAGCCGAAAGTCCTGTTGCTT
The DNA here is from genome assembly GCA_030612405.1 of Candidatus Methanophagales archaeon. Lineage (GTDB taxonomy): Archaea > Halobacteriota > Syntropharchaeia > Alkanophagales > Methanospirareceae > QEXZ01. Next base: position 22,616 of record JAUWNY010000014.1, read on the forward strand.
GATGAGCCGCTAAGTGCGCTGGACACACAAACAGCGGAACGACTGCGTCAAGAATTGAAGAACGTCCATTCAATCATGAATACTACTATTATTCACGTAACGCACAGTTTCGAGGAGGCTTTCTTGCTCGGCAGCCGGATGGCGGTAATGGACAAAGGCGAGATTGTGCAGGTAGGCACGCCGAACGAGGTGTTCAGGAAACCCGAATCGGAATTCGCTGCTGAGTTCCTTGGCGTTGGTAACCTGTTCCAGGGGGAGTCCCGCGTTGATAACGACATAGCAGGCATTGACGTGGATGGCATAAACATCGTGTCTGCCACGCTTAAGCCCGGAAGTGTCCACGTATCCATTAGACCGGAGGATATATTGGTCTCAACAAAACAAATTGTGTCGAGCGCCAGAAACTCGTTTAAGGGAAAAATAACGAGTATATTAGATGCAGGGACTATCCTCAAAATCGCTGTTGATGTTGGTATTGACGTTCCTTTTGTGGTTGCGATAACCAAGCAGTCATTTGATGAGATGAATTTGAAAACAGGAGGAGAAGTGTATATCACGTTTAAAGCGTCCGCGGTGCATGTATTCTAAATAGGTTTTAGGTTTTAGGTGTCAGGTGTCAGGTGTCAGGACAACTAATACATGACAGTTCACGTCTAATCACGTGAAAATCTGTGTAATCTGAGGGGTTAGCTAAACAAATACTTTTTATATATAATAAGGCACTTAAAGGATAATTAAATTCTTGTACAGGGTGAGGCACGTTAAACATGAAAGTAGTCATTTCATTAAGCGGGATTTTCTTTGAGGATGCCACGCGCATAAAACAAATGGCAGAGGTCTTAGAAGAGATTGCGAAATCGTATGGTCTCTATATCGTTACCGGTGGCGGTAAAATAGCGCGTGAACGCATAAAAATAGCGCGTGCGTTGGGTGCGAACGAAACAATATGCGATTATATCGGCATTGCAGTGACAAGAGTAAATGCGAAATTGCTCATTTCCGCTTTGCGCAGTGCGCATCCCGAACCGTTCTCAGCTTATAATGAAGTCGCAGGAGCGGGATTAGGAGAAGAAGCGAGAATATCCGTGATGGGTGGCGTTAGTCCGGGATATACCACTGATGCCGTAGCGGCAATCCTCGCCGAGTATGTCAATGCAGACCTGTTCATAGATGTGACGTCGGTAGATGGTGTCTACGATGCAGACCCACGCAGGTATCCGGAAGCAAAGAAATACGACAAACTCACGGCAAAGGAACTCGTTGCGCTTACCGCGAAAGAAGAACTAAAAGCAGGGTCGAGAATTGTTATTGACCCCGTTGCAGCGAAGATAATAGAACGAAGCAGGATAAAGACCCTCGTTATTGATGGCAACAACCCGCGTGATATTTTGAATGCCGTTCAGGGGAAGCATCACGGCACGGTGATAAATCCCGAATGATGTAGGAGAGGGGAGGTGGGTAACAACAGCGATGGAAATTGTCTTTATCACCACGAACAAGAACAAGGTAAAAGAGATAGCCGATTTGGCTGCTGCGGAAGCGAAGGACATAACAATAGAACATCTCGATTATGACTATCCCGAGTTACAGCTTGACGAAATAGAGTCCGTAGCGCGAGAAAGTGCGAATTATATACGTGAGAAAAGAGCGATAAAAACGCCCTTCTTCTTGGAAGATTCCGGGCTGCTTATCCACGCATTAAATGGCTTTCCAGGGCCCTTCTCCGCTTTTGTGTTCGATAAAATAGGTAATGAGGGAATACTGAAGTTGATGACCGATAAAAGAGGAGAAGAGCGAAAAGCTACTTTTAAAACAGTCGTTGCGTTCTGCGAATCGGCGAATACCGCACCGCGTCTTTTTGTCGGCACCGCCGAAGGTAAAATAACGGAGAGGGAAAGAGGAGCGGGTGGATTTGGCTACGACCCCATATTTGAAGTCGAAGGGAAGACGTTTGCAGAGCGGGATACCGAAGAGAAGAACAGACTATCGCATAGAGGTAAAGCCTTCAGGAAATTGTTGGATTACCTCGTTTAGATACGTTTTACCGCAGAGTACGCGAAGCACGCAGACGGTTTTCTGTATCTATATATTAACCTTTTTATATAGGTAAATTTAGAAAAATTTAAATACTCCCTTTTTATTTCTACATGCTGATAGCGAAAAGATGAAAAAAAAAGTGGTGCCGGGGGCATTGGTATTGAATTCGGTTTTGCATAAAATGACGTTTTTACCCCACGAGAGGAAATTTTTCGATCTCTTTGAGGACCTTGCGGATAAGGCGGTGGAAGCAGCGGAGCTATTGGTGGGATTAGGAGCCGATTATTCCAAACTGTCGCAAATCAGTGCGCAACTCGAAGAACTGGAAGGAGAAGCTGATTCGATTGTTCATCAAATCATACAGGGACTGTTTTACGACCACACACGAGTTACGGAAGAAAAGGGCGATATACGTTATTTCGCTCATAACCTGGATAATGTAATAGATGGTATCGAGAAAGCCGTGGTAAGGCTGACATTCACGCAAAGGCAGACGCTTCCAGAGCCTGTAAGTGAATTTTCTCCCATTATCCTTGAGGCTTCGAAGGAAATAAGAACGGCAGTTCATTGCTTACGAGATATGAAATGTGAGGAACCAACTTTAGAAATGTGCTGCGTAAAAACAAATGAATTAGAAAACGATGCCGATAAAATAAACCGTAAATGGCTGCGAACACTGATGACCACACCGGTGAAAAATCCTAATGAGCTTCTTGAAAGAATGCTGCTTCGAGAAATAGTGGACATCTTAGAAGATACAATGGACCAGTGCGAGGACGTGGCAAATATTCTGGAGACGTTTAGATTAAAGGGCGGGATTTAAGGGAATGCTTGCTTTGTGGCTTGTTATCCTGATAATATTTTTAGCGCTGGTTTTTGACTTTTTGAACGGTGCGAATGACCGGGCGAATGCGATTGCCACGGTAACCGCCACGAAAGCGCTGACACCGGTAAAGGCGTTGATTTTAGCGAGTGTTTTCAATCTCGCCGGTGCTTGCGTTTCTACAAAGGTGGCGGAGACTATGGGGAAAGGGATTATTCTTCCAGAGGATATAACACTTGTCATTATTGCCGTAGGTGTATTTGGGGCGGTGGTGTGGGTATTTATTTGCACCACGTTTGGAATTCCGATAAGCGTGAGTCATTCCTTGGTTGGAGGGCTTCTGGGTGCGGGAATAGCAGCAGGAGGTTTGGGAATAATAAATTGGGAGATTCTCAACAATAAGGTGTTTCTTGCCATCGTGCTGGGTCCTTTTGCGGGGTTTGTAGCCGGGTCTTTGCTTTTTGCTCTCATCAGTTGGCTGCTATATTTATTTTTTAAAAAGACGCCTGCAACTGAGACCGAAGGGGTGTTTAAAAAACTACAGATTATTTCCGCTTCTTTTATGGCTTTCAGTCACGGCATGAACGATGCGCAAAACGCAATGGGCGTGATTACGATAGCTCTTCTCGCTGGCGGTTTTATCCCTGTTTTTGACGTGCCGTTGTGGGTAAAACTGAGCTGTGGAGTTATGATGGGTCTGGGGACATTCTTCTTCGGTTGGCGCGTAATGAAGACTTTAGGATGGCGATTAACGAAATTGGAGCCGAAACACGGATTCGCAGCGGAAACGGGTGCAGGTATCGCAGTGGTAGGGGCGAGTTTAGCAGGTATGCCGGTAAGCACCACGCATGTAATAGGCTCTGCGGTAAT
>JAUWNY010000018.1 GCA_030612405.1 Candidatus Methanophagales archaeon
CGGGCCTGGCAAAAGCACTGGACATATCGGTGCCCGTAGCAGCGAAGCACGTTAGACTTTTAGAAGCTGCGGAACTGGTAGAGCGAAAGGATTTTGGTAAGACGCACGTGTTAATGATAAAACGAGAGAAACTGTATGAAGCTATGGAGACATTCAGCGAGGAATATGAGATTGAAGTGGAAAAAGGAGCGACTATTTTGGATGCATTAAAGGGAGTTGCAGGCATAGGAATAAAAAGGGTGGGCGATAAAGAGTTCATTGCATCAATAGACGACGAAGTGGGGTTCTATGTATATGAAGTGAACGGAAAATCACCGAATATGCCCATTAACGAATATAAGATGGAGAAAGGCGGGGAAATAGAAATAAAACGGTTAGTTCCTGTTCTTAAGAAAAGGGTGCGGGTAGAATTGAAGTAAGTAAGACATGGAAAAGGCTAAGCGTGTTCCGGTTTATCTTGAAACTTACGAAAGCGGCGTACTTGATGAACGGATAGATAAGTTGGAGGCGATACTAAACGAGTGTAAACTATGCCCAAGAGAATGCGGCGTTAACAGAAACAAAGGAGAAAAGGGCTATTGCAAGTCAGATAAACATTTGATGGTGTCCAGCGTGCAGCCGCATTTTGGAGAAGAAGACGTGTTAGTTGGCTCGAATGGCTCTGGAACGATATTTCTTACTAACTGTAACCTGCGCTGCATATACTGCCAGAATTATGACATAAGCCATCTGGGTTATGGACAAAGGATGACGGAGGAGGAACTTGCGCTTAGCATGCTCGGGTTGCAAAAACGAGGTTGTCATAACATCAATTTTGTTACACCAACGCATTTCACGCCGCAAATCGTGAAGGCGGTGAAAATAGCGATAGAAAAAGGTCTTCGCATTCCCATTGTTTACAATTGCGGTGGCTACGAAGCAAAAAGCACCATCGAGTTGTTAGAAGGCATTGTGGACATCTACATGCCCGACATAAAATATAGTGATGCAGAAAATGCAAAGAGATACTCCAATGCGCCTGATTATTTCGATAGATGTAAAGAAGCGGTAAAGGAAATGCATCGTCAGGTAGGTGATTTAAAAGTAGACGAAAGCGGGATAGCATACCGAGGACTGCTGATAAGGCATTTGGTGCTTCCAAACGGAATCGCGGGCTCTGCAGAAGTCTTGAAGTTCGTTGCCACTGAAATATCTAAAGAGGCATACGTAAACATAATGATGCAATATAGACCTATGTATAAAGCGTATGAATATAAGGAACTTAACAGGGGAATAAAAATGAGCGAATACCGTGAAGCAATAGACATTGCGAGAGAATGGGGTTTGCACAGGGGGTTTGAAGCGGTGTGAACGATGGACGAGAAAGGCTAATATGAGAACATATCTTGACTGTATTCCCTGTTTCTTTAATCAAGCACTCCGTGCAGGGCGGATAGCAACAGGGGACGAAACAAAACTGAAAAAGCTACTGGATGAAATAGGAACGATGCTGAGCGACATTCCTCTTGAAAGCACACCGCCAGAAACGGGAATGCTAATATACAAGAAAGTAAGGGAAATCACAGGGGTGTTCGACCCTTATAAGGAACTAAAAAGGGCGAGCACCGAGAAAGCCTTGGCATTATACGACTCGCTGAAGCACAAAGTTGAAAAGTCAAATGACCGGCTCCTTACAGCGATACGAATTGCAATTGCGGGTAATGTGATAGACTTTGGCGTGAGTGGAAAGTTCAATATCGAAACGGAACTGGACAAAATTCTAAATAAGGATTTTGCAATATTCGATTACGATAAATTCAAGCATTATTCGGATAAAACCAATGAGATTCTGTATATTGGCGACAATGCGGGTGAATCGGTTTTCGATAGAATTTTAATAGAGGAGATGAAAAAGCCAACGATATATGTAGTTAGGGCGATGCCCGTTATAAATGACGTAACGTATGAAGATGCCATACAGGCGGGAATAGATAAAGTTGCATCCATATTATCATCCGGAACAAGTGCACCGGGAACCGTTCTCGAAACGTGCAATGCGGAATTCAAAGAGATATATAAGAATTCAAAGTTTGTAATAGGTAAGGGTCAGGGGAATTATGAGGGGCTTTCTGATGAGAACCATCCTGTATTTTTCCTGCTGAAGGCAAAGTGCAGGGTTATCGCCAATGATATTGGTGTCAACGAAGGAGATATTGTACTGAAAGGGATGAACGTGTAAAAAAAAAGGCGATATTATCTTAACTCGTAATGGTGGCATATTTGAGCATCCAATTTGTCTTTTCTACCGTGTTAATCACATACAAACAAAGCGCCGTCTTCGTAGCAGAAGTCCTTCTGCATGTCTTCAACAACTAATGCGCTTTCCACGGGATTTACTACTACTTTTTCGGGCATAACTTTCACTACTAATAATCCTTAAGCACTTCCATTTCCTTTCCTCTACTTTGATTTTTGTTTCGCTTTGATTTTTTCAAGAGCCTCTGCAGCACTCCAACGCACATCTTTATCTTCATCCTGTAATATCGCTAAAAGAGGTTCAACAGCTTTAGCATCGCCTATTTTTCCAAGAGCGTCTGCACCACGACCACGCGCACCTCGATCTTAATCCTTTAATTTCGCTATAAGATTTTTAACTTCTTTTTCATCGCCTATTTTTCCAAGAGCCCATGCAGCACTTCCACGCACATCTCCATCCACATCCTTTAATGCTACTATAAGTAGTTCAACAGCTTTAGCATCGCCTATTTTTCCAAGAGCTTCAGCAGTTTCCCAACGCACATCTCCATCATCATCCTTCAATGCCGCTAAAAGAGGTTCAACGGCTTTAGCACCGCCTATTTTTCCAAGAGCCCATACAGCACGTCCACGCACAGCTCTATCTTCATCCTTTAATTTCAGTATAATGGCATTCACATAGTGTACCTTGTCCGAATCAGGCATCTTTTTAATGATACTTGCAGCATGCTCTATTTTTACCAAATCGCCAATTAATAACTCGTCCAATATAGATTTGTCAAACACTAAAACTTCTTCAGGCGGTTTCCCAGAGAGATAAATATATGGTTCGATATTCAGTAGCTAACACTTTTATGCCAAACCGCCTTCAAAAAACAATTAGAATGCCAATTAAAATTGAATACCATGATCATAGCTAATCACATCCTCTCATCAACGCGGAATTTCGTGAAACTCAAACAAACGTCCTATTTTTTCTCATTCCGATAACCACAACATCATTTCAAAGAAGATAGTTTCCACTCATCCAACATACAAGACTTCCTTATTTGCCAAAATTATCTGTCTGTATCCCCCGGTATTTTCCAAGCCGTGAAGAATGGTTGAAGCAAATTCCGGATAAAAATCCTGAACTGCTCGATGGTACCGCGTCTGATATACATAGAAATAGTCCTGAGACCGCTCAGGAAAAGTCCTACCATGCGCTTTTTGCCTTTTGGTGGATTGCGGACATCACCTGTTTCTTCCTTTTTCTCTCCTTCGAGCACGCACAGGATATACGCGAAAGCGATTGGGATCAAGAGCGTCTCTATCCGTTTTGGATCGGTCACTCTGGTCTTTTCGAGTTCAAAAGCATTGGTTTTCCAATCTTTGTGCATCGCCTCGATGCCAAAACGTTGTCCATAAAGTATATCCGCTCTTTGAGGTTTCGCGAGTGTTGTCGCCACAACCATCGCTTCTTCGTATTGCTTCCCCCAGTTCAGTACGACATTCATCTTAAAAGTGCTGTCTCGTGTCACTATTTGGTCACGAAGAACACGACGTGAACCCTTGAGCATTTTCCGTAACAGCGTGGCAATTTTTGTTTCCGGCATTCCTTCACCTTTCAAGTACATGCTTGCCTTCATCCGCAGTGTTGCATCCACACCATAGGTCTTTTTAAGCCATTCAGCCAGTTTAGGGCTGGCAAACTCCCGATCCGCAACAATGTGGATGGGTATGCCTGAAAGCCACTCCATCTGCTGTAATGCTTCGATAACCGGCGTTAATACCTGTTTCCAGTGTTCAAAAGAGCTATTACCCTTTCTATCAAGGACGATCCAGAATAACGGGATAGCACGCCCCTTATAACTGACCGCCACCGAAAGGATATTGATGTATTTACGGCGTTTTTCCCAGTCTGTGCGATCCATGGTCAGCACGATTTCGGGGAGCTTCGATAGAAGAGGGCGCATCAGAGGGAGCAGCGGTACGACTGTTATGATTGGCGACAACTTTTTATTGGACAAGAACCGGCGGATACGCTGTATACACGCCATAGCACTTGCGTCACCAATAGATAGGGATTCACCCAGTCGCGAAATATGTGCTTTGTTATTCTCCAGCAGACAGACGATTAACGCAGAAAGCATCGTTCTCAACGGCTTTGACAGATTCAAATCTATTTCTACGAATAGCTTCAATACGGTTTCTTGAAGATATGTATGTGTTTGCACATTGTTCACCTCCATTAAACCTTTTTAATGGTGGTGCAACGTTTAAAAAGTGTTAGCTACTGAATGGTTCGATATCTATTCTGGAAAATAATGGATCGTTTTTTAATACGCTCTTCAAATCCTCATTTTTATAGTATTTTTGCAGTGTTTCTGAACCTTCTAATTCTTTTCCCAGTTCTTCACCAGCTTCCCCTCTTGCAAGTTTTTCTAACTTACAGAAAAAATCTTGCTCTCTATATTTTACAACATCTTTATAAAAATCGGGAAAGGTATATTCAATAACGAAAAGTTTCGCAGACAATTCAGGCTTAATTCCTTCTCCCGTTCTCTCTGCGATTACCTGTCGTATTCTGAGCGTATTTAAAAACATCTTTACCTTTCGAGGATTGCAGCCAGTGCCTTTTGCAACAACCTCTGCATATCCCCTTTCTTTTTCGCTAATACCCAGGCTTTCGATAAATCTCGTCATATCTACCTCTCTAATTGGTGGAAGAGTAAAAGGGACTTGGATTATCTTCTCAATGTAATCTTTTCCGCTGATTGGTATTCCTTGCTCTCCACTTTTGTATCTAACCTCAATTCCTCGTTCAATCACTTCTTTTTCTACACCTATTACAAACACACACCTAGGAACGTCTAAAAACAGCTTTATTACCTCAAGAATCTCTATCGTCTTCTCTGGCAGGCATCTGTCCAAATCGTCAATAAACACAACTAACCTTTTATCAGGCAAACACTCGCCTATCACAGTTTCAAAATCGTTTCTAAGCGTGTTTTTGACCTCAATACTATTCTTGAAAAGTTCTTTTGCCTCTTTAAAACGTATTCCAGTAGTTTTTCTTAATGCTGCATCGGTAAGTAACTTGCCAACATTCTCAATTAAATCTTTAACTTTCTCCTTGGTTTTTTCTTCCTTTTGAAACTCGACAAGCACCTGCTGTAACAGCGCCAATCCGATTGGTTCTTCTCTTCCATGTGCCCAAGCATTGAACCAAATCGTCTTAACGTTGTTATCGTCTTCAAACCCTTTTTCAAGCATTCTCATCAGGCTTGTTTTTCCGCTTCCCCAGCTTCCGTGAATGCCGATGGTTAAGGGGCTCGTGGCGTCAAAATTGTTTATCGCTTCCAAAAGGATGTTCACATAAGGGTCAAAGCCTAATCCATCTTCCGTTGTCGGCGAATCACCAAGTATTTTTATTTCCGGCATTATCTTACTAACCTCTAAACTTCCGTCTCATAAATATCTATTTCAATAGAAAATGATAATTCTGCTTAATCCTTGGTAAAGCCACTTCTTCTTTAAATTTGACATCCCTCTCAGACTTTCCTATTTCTGGACCAAAAGGGATTCTCCTTGTATGTTTTCTCCAAAAACTAATAAGTATTTTTATTTTTTCCTTTTTGGATATCACATATTCCTCGTCCCATTCTTTATTTACAAGAGGAATAATGACCTCCTCTTTTACTTTATCCGTTGCTACTCTTGCTGTTTTCTTTGTAGGTTCGCCAAAACCATCGGCAATCATATCAAGCATTCTGTCCCCAAACTCCACATCAACTAATTTTGGATTTGTTAATTGAATAATCTTATTTTCTCTTAAATTCACTTCATAAAACTCAAGCTTTTCTTCTGGAAATCCCACTTCCTTTGCCTCAGTAAGTACACCCTCAGTCATAGAAGCTATGAGAGAAGGAAATACAAAGATAGCCTTATCAAACAGCTTTGGATAGTGTGTGAGCATGATTTTAAGTCTTTTAAGTATTTTATTTATTTTAGAACTGCTTGTAGTTCTTTCAACTTCTATCCAACGTTTTGATCCATCCTTTAAAACAACGTAAAGATCAGCTCTTTTAGCAATCTTTTCCCATTCCTTCTCTCCAGCCTCACCTTTTGCAAAACTCTCGAATACTTCTTTAAGCTTAGAATATTCTTCTTGAAAATCTCTGACACCATATTTTTCATTTAAATATTCAAGAATAGCATATCTCATTAAATAATGCTCCATGCTTTCTCCTTTTCCTTTATTCAGTCCCTTTTCATTTATTTTCAAGCTAAAAACTTCGTTTACAGCTATGTTAAGTTCATCCCTTATTTTCCTCCAAGTTTCACTAAGCAGAAAATAATAATTTTCTTCAGAGCCATTCATGAATTTCTTACAAACTCTTTCGTAAAGAAGAAAAATGTTAAGCAAGCTTTTTCTTGCCTCTTTCTCCTTTAAAAATTCCTCTTCGTTAAATATATCGCTTATCCACTGATGACTTTCATCTGTAAATTCTTCTCCTTTCTCTTTAATGACTTTTTCAATCTCTCCAAATGGTTTTGAGGAAAGGGATTCCATCTCACCTTCACAATGTGGATCCAGTTTCCATTTATCTTTTAATTCAACCATTATAAAGGAACAAATGAAGTACGTATTAAAGTAGCTTTTTATCAATGATATTCTAAGTTATAAAGAAGCGGGGGCAGTAGGGTAGCCAGGTTATCCTCGTGGCTTTGGGAGCCATGGACCCCAGTTCAAATCTGGGCTGCCCCATAAATCTTTTCTGGAGAAAAGATTTATCAAAAAATTGTTTTTTTTCTTTAGCACAGGTTTTCTTTTTTTTTAAAAAAAGAAAAAGTGTAAAGAAAGTTTAATCAAAGAATCTTCTATAGGGAGTGGGAAGAAAAGATCAAGTCACTTCATTTTCTACACATGCTAAAGCTAAAGCACCAAGAGGACATGCTTTTACGCATACCTCACACCGAACACATTTCTCCTCTTCCATACATATATTCCACGAAGAATCGAACTTGAACACACCCGTGGGACAGACAGAAATGCAAGCACCACAGTGGATACATCGCTCTTCATCCCATGCAATCAGCTTCAGTAATTTCCTTACTTTTACCCCTTTCTGCCTGAAAAGCTCCGCAACACGTTCAACTTTATCATCCGGAACGTCAATAATGAGGTCGGCTCGCACGGCATCCACGTTCGCCCGGTCTATGTTTATCTTCGCACCTGTTTCTAAGATCACCTCAGCGGTATACGGCGTTTCATGCAAACGTGACGAGAACCTCTCCAACAGCAGCTTCATAATGTTCTTATATCCTATTCTTTACTTATATTTTTCACCTATATAAAATAGAATATCAAGAAAGAACAATTTTTGATGATCGGACGCAGATAGTCAGGATTTTAAATTTAGAATAAGGTTTAATAGACGGAGGAGATGATTAGAAGCTTCTATCGAGTTTATAATAAACTGGGTTGGGAAATAGTTTTCTGCGTAAATCCGCGTAAATCCGCGTCCTAAATAGGTAGATGCTATACTTTATATACAACAAGAAAAAATCTGTGTAATCTGGTGGTTATTATTTGGAATGATGACTATAAACGTGAAAATTGTTGTAGATAAAGAAAAAGAAGAAGAGCAGAGGATAGAAGTCCCGGGTGGATATACATACGAGAACATATTAGAAAAGCTGGGAATAAATCCTGTGGAGGTAATTGTGCTTCGCGAGGGTAAGCCCGTGCCCGAGGATGAGAAAGTAGCGGTCAGTAAGAATAAAGAAGAAATAACGATAACCATTGTCCAAATTGTCTCAAGTGGATGAAATATTAGTTTCTTTTTTAAAGAAAGATTTGTGCGGGCACGCTCTCGGTCGACGCTTTCGCTACCAGCCAGACCCCCAAAGTCTTTCTCCACACCGCTACCCTGCGAGCGCCAACCGTCCACAGTGAGTCCGCTCCCTTCCGGGCCTAAACCGGTATCCATGACAAAGGCATGACAACAAACCCTCCAGTTCGCCACCATACCACCGTTGACCCCGCAGGACGGTGCTTCTTCGTAGGACTTCGAGCTGAAACTGGGAACTACGGCGCCTTCTTCGAGCTTCGCCTCTCGCATATCGGCGATTTCGAGTTGCAGAGGACGCCTAACCCTCCAGGCTAGCCCGCACAAATATATATTTGTTTGTGATATAAAAAAGCTTTCTTTATATTACCTACTGGGGCACAGTCGAATTTTAGTGGAATTGCTAAATCATTAAATTTCACCGCAGAGCACACGGAGAACGCAAAGGCATAAAGAAAAAACACAGAGACGCTGAGACACGGAGGAGGAAAGAATGAAGAATACCGGTGAGAATTAAGAATAGATACCAAAATTCCAATTGATAGGTTCTCTGATTCTCGGTGTCTCCGTGGTGAACAACACATGATCTATAGCACTACAATGATTGAAACGGTCTTAAAACTCTGCGTACTCGGCGCTCTCGGCGGTGATAAATCACTATATTTTTAGATAGCACTTATGGCCGGGTTCTTTTAAAAGGTAATCGCATCCCTTTGCCTGTGCCATACCCATGCCGGTAGTCGTGGAACGCAAAAGCACCTGATGTGAAACTGGTTACCGATTGGAGTTTCCTCCCGTAGGTAACATGCCTGATTTTTCTTAAAATCGTTTCCAATCGCTTTCTATGTTCCCCTACCGAAATTTTCTCCTCGCCTTCTCCTTTGCCTTCAACGTCGTGATAGAACTGCGTCATGCCGTCAAATATATCTTTCAGCTCCTTGTCGTCCACGTAATAGCTCACGAGTTTGCTCAGCTCTTCGTACACTTCTTTTAGCCTTTCCCTGTAGCGCTCCATCTTCTTTTCTGCAAAGAACACTTCACCGCCACTTAAGGAGCGTTCAAGCCGGTCAAACGTCCATCCACTTGCTAAAACTCGTACCTCGGGATAGAATCTCTTTACATATTCGGGCTTTCTGGTCAATATGTTCCTAACGCTTATAATACCGATAAGCACGCCACTCTCGACCACCGGCAGCCGTTTTATGTTCTTCGTGGAGGCGAGTTCACATGCTTCCTCCACTGTCGCTTCCGGTTTGATGGTGACCAGAGGGGAAGACATTATCTCTTTTGCTTTTACTTCACTCCCCCTTCTCCCCCTGTACTTTAACAGAACTTTCAATGCGATGTCACGCTCGGTAATAATCCCCGCGGGTTCACCTTCTGAGGTTATAACCACACTGCCCACCTCCAGATCCGCCATGTCCTTCGCTATTTTGATAACCCCTGTATCTCCCTCTTCGGTGATAATCGGCGTGCTCATTATGTCACGAACTTCCATCTTTCGCTTTTCTCCTCCTCCTTCAGCCTCTGCTTCTCCCTCAGCGCTCATCTACTTTATCCTGTATTTATATCATATCAAAGGTATTTTTCTAAATTTATCTTACCATTCAAACTTATGCCTGTTCGCCACAGAATTGCTATCACTATAATTGCAATCAATGTTCGTTTATCCATTATCGCCTTACCAAAGGATTCTTTTACGCTCATTTTTCGCTATGCCACTTGCATTACCTTCCCTTTATTTTTTCTTTATTAAAAAACTAAAGTTTACCATGCCGCAAAATCGAAAATAACAGCCAAAAAGCCATTATCCCTGCTCCAAGAAAACCAATGATACCAATAACCGGGATTTCGTGCCATTTCGGCGGAACACCGGAAAGAACCATAAGGGCGGAACCTATCACGAGCGAAGCTAAAACAATGGCAAACACCATACGATTGTTAGTCTGGTCGAGGGTTTTAAGCATTGGGTCAAGCCCTTTATGCTCAAATTTTATCTTTATCTCGCCTTGCCTTACCCGTGCCAATATGTCTCGTGCCTCAGAGGGAAGGTCACGCAACAGCAAGCGCGTTTCGAGAGCAGCGAGATAGAAATCCTCGATCAACTTCCGGGGGCTCATACGCTCCCTGATTAACTTTTCGGCGAACGGTTCGGCGTGTTTCACGGCATTGAACTCTGGGTCCAGGTTCCTACCCACACCTTCAATGGTCACCAGTGCTTTTGCGAGCAGGTAGAAGTCCCGAGGCCCTTCCAGATGATGTTCGATGATCACATCCCCCATGTGGGTTATAACACCCCCTATCTCAAGTTCTTTTAGTGAACCATAAGCATAAACCTCAATAAGTTCGGCAATGTCCGATTCTAACTCCTCAACATCTCGGACATGGCTGCGCCCGGTTAACTTTAAGATTGTTTTCGTAATTTTATGTTCATCTCTGCTTATTATCCCAATGAAGATGTCAGCTAAGTCCTCGCGATGACGTGCAGACAGCCTACCCATCATGCCGTAGTCAAGGAAGCAGATGACATTGCCATCCAGAACTCTGATGTTTCCCGGATGCGGGTCTGCGTGAAAGAACCCGTGTTCAAAAATCTGTTTAAGAATGAGGTCCAACCCCCGCGATGCCACGACTTTAGGGTCAATTCCGTGCTCACGCACCTCGGTTTTTGTAATATCCGTGACTTTGTACCCGCCGATAAACTCCATCGTCAAGACTTTACCTGAGGAGAACTCCTTATAGACCTTAGGCACGTGAATTGTCGTGTCATCTTGGAAATTGTTAGCAAAACGCTCAATATATGCCGCCTCGATTCTGAAGTTCAGTTCCTTCCGAATCACACGTGCAAATTCCTCTACTAATTTCACAATGTCTATAGCTTCATCCTCCTTAAGATGTTTCTCCGCCCGTGTGGCGAGATGGAGCATTATCTCCAGGTCTACCTCGATAATTTTGTCAATATCAGGACGCTGAATCTTGACTGCTACTTCTTCACCTCCAGGCAACACTGCTTTATGCACCTGTGCAATAGATGCGGCAGCAATAGATGAACCCGAAAAATCCCTGAAGATACGATCCACTGAACTGTTCAATTCCTCCGCAATAATTCGCTTCGCATCTTCCGTGGAAAACGGAGGGACCTCCTCTTGAAGCTTCTCCAGTTCGGTGATAAGTTCGCGGGGGATCATATCGGGTCTGGTGCTCATCATCTGACCAAACTTGACAAAAGTTGGTCCAAGCTCCTCCAGAGCCATTCGCATCCGAGCCCAGTGCGAAACATCCGCTATTTCCGCGGCACGTTTCCCTAATATGAAGCCCTTACCGAAATCGAGATGTTTTTGTAGCTCAAGCTTCGCTAATACCTCACCAAAACCATACTTTACTAATATTGCGATAACCTCGCGATAGCGGTTGATATGGCGATACGTGCGGCTTATTACACCGATTTTGCGAATCGGCATTTTATTATTCTTTCTTCTTCTCTAAGACCTCTTTGACGGCTTCAAGAAAACCTTTTATGACACCTTTCACCACTTCCACCGCTTTATCACCCGCTTCTTTCGCGGAGTCAAGAGCTGCTTCTGCAGCATGTTCCGCTAAGTCAGCGGCTTTGGCACCTGCCTGCTTTGTTCCCTCGATTATGCCCTCGGCAGCCCCTTTGGTGACCTCAGCAGCATCCGCCTCCGTCTTCCGTGCACCCTCGATTGCGCCTTTCATCGCGTCTTTAGCCACGGATTCCACTTTCTCTCGTGTAACTTCGGCTCCCTCCAATGTCTTCTTAACGACGTCCCTGGCAATCTCAACTACCTTTTCTTTTATGTCTTCTCCTTTCTCAACCGCTTTCACCACGGCTTCTCTAACAGCTTTTGTTACTTCACTCTCTTTTTCTTCCATGTTTTTTACCCCCTAATTTCATATTTATATAATTTATTTTCTATTTTCTTGTATATTAAATACAGTATTTATAATAATTATGATAGATTCAAAAACAAAATTAGGAGGGCATGAAGCCCACATGGACCATGCTGTCAGACGACTGAAAGCGTTGATGACGGACTGGGGCTTTGCAGAAGGCTGCAGCTCTGTTTATGCCGTGCTCCTTACATCCCGAGAACCGCTGTCCGCGAAAGACATAGGTGAAAGAACCAGCTATGCATACTCTTCTACCATAAACTATCTTAATACGCTCATACGGGTAGGTCTGGTGGAACGGGTCAGAAGCATCAAAAGGAACGTGTACATGGCGAATGTGAACTTCGTGGAACTGATAAAAGCGGAACGTGAGAAGGTTATGGCTCATCTCAAGCAGCTTGATGAGCTCATTCAGGGAACAAAAGACCTCGAACATCTCAGCGAGAAAGTTGAACACGCAATCGCCTATCTGAGAAGGCTTGAATACGCAGTGGCAGTGGATAAAGAGGAAGGATGAACAAAATAGGGAATACACTGCAAAAAACGAACCACCGTCCTAAAATCGTGCTGACCGCAGATGAGACAATGATGAGCAAGTACAGGTGGGGGATATTCGTGGGCTTCTCCTCCTGCATGCCGCGGGGTATTATACCGGATTGGTTTTTTTTAAACGTTTGGTCGCCGCCCACGCCGAGTGAAAACGGGAGAGCGAGATACGCTGATTTTGGACTCAGAATTGTAGAGGCGTGTTTAGCAGAAGTCTTTGGCAAGGACGAAGTTGCGGTTGTACACCCGCGTGATTTGGAACACATGGTTGGCAGCAGGACGGAAATAATAGGCATCGGCGGACATGATTTTCTGGGCATTAATCCACCGACTTCGGAGTTCGTTGACATGCTTAATACCGGACCCCCTTACAACCGCGTGAAGTTCTTTGAATTGATGCAAAAGCCGGTGATGCGGGAGAAGACAGTGGTTGCGGGCGGTAAAGCGGCATGGCAGTTAGCAGATGAGACGACTATGAACAAACTGAATATTGATTATGTCCATCTTGGCGAGGGTGAAATTACCGTTCCAGCAATGTTTAAATCTATACTTGCGGGTGAGAAACTGCCGAGGATAATAAATGGAAAAGAGCCAAATGCAGAAGAGATCCCTAACATCCGTGGTGCTACGATTCACGGGCTGGTAGAGATAAGCAGAGGCTGTGGCAGAGGCTGCTCCTTTTGCACGCCGGGCATGCAGAGGCTCCGGTTTCAATCCGTGGAGCACATTGCAAAGGACGTGAGGACAAATGTAGAAGCGGGTCAACGTTCTATCAGTCTTCATTCTGAGGATGTCCTGCGTTACGGTGCCCGGAGGATTGCGCCGGACGAAGAGCGAGTGATGAACCTGTTCAGGCGTGTTGCATCCATAGAAGGAATAGAGAGGATTGGGGCGAGTCATATAGCCCTTGCCACGGTATACCACAATCCGGGTCTTTTAAAGGCGGTTTCCGAAACGTGCTACTCCATGCTCGACCAGAATTGGCTGGGCGCACAAACGGGGATAGAGACAGGAAGCGCACGACTGATTGCGAAACACATGCGAGGTAAGGTGCTGCCCTCTCCACCGGAGAAGTGGCGGGAGATAGTCACACAGGCTTTTGGACTCCTTGATGACAATAACTGGTTTAACGCGGCAACAATGATAAACGGTCTTCCGGGTGAAAACACGGATGATGTAGTCGAAAGCATAGAACTGGTAGAGGATTTGAAAGGGACTTTGTCTCTCATCGTGCCGATGAATTTCGTTTCAATGCGTGGCTCCGCTTTAGATAGCGATGAATCGTTTACCATGGCGAAGATGACGCCAGAGCACTGGCAGCTTATGGGCGAGTGCATAGACCACGATTTAAAGGTTGCACCAGAGCTCTTGAGAGAATACAAGAACACTAAGGACATCAAAAGCTGGTTACTCAGCGCTGCGGCAAAGCGTATGGCAGATGCGCTGAAGAAGTATGTAAATCAGATGAAACAGGGTGAGCCACCGACTGAACGTAGAGAAGTGAGTAAATGGCTCAATCCTGAGATACCGGACTTGAGAATAACAAATAACAAATCCGAATTATCTAAATCCAAAACAAAAAGTTTGTTGAAACCTTTAAATACTCTAAATTTACATTTTAGTAAAAAGTAAAAGATAGATGGTGATGAAAAGATGAGTGAAGTGATGCGAGAAGTGTTAGATTCGTTAGCGAAAATAGGGAAGCAATGGGACTTAGGGGAATCGGTGGGGCGTGTCTGGGGCTTTTTACTGTTCAAGTCCTGCCCCGTAACGCAGCGCGAGATAGAAGCGGGCACGGGCTACAGCCGCGGATTGGTCAGTCGAAGCTTAAGGGAATTGAAAAGGGGACCGATGATTGAAGTGGAGAGAGGGGGAAGAGAAATCCGCTATTCTGTTAATACCTCATTAACTGAGAGTTTTGGTGAACTGCTGAAGCGATTTCTCGCGGATAACATCAAGCCGATGATTGAATTGCTATCCACGAGTCAGGATAAAATCGGCGATGCAAAAGTGAGGGAGACTTTTCTTGCTGTCTTACACGAATACAGGAAATTGAACCTCGCTGTTCTCCTGTTCTCCAGAATAATGAACGATATAAATACGATGCCCGTAGAGGTAGAGAACGTAGAAGAAGTAGCAAAGAGAATCTCGATGAAGATAATGATATAAAGGAGGGAATAAGAAATGAGTAAAAATGGTAAAGGAAGAAAGTTGGTTTCGCTATGCGCAGTCGGCATAGCGCTTTTTATGATGTTTTCGCTTGTGTCGTTTACACCACTGGCTGATGCTGCTTTCTCTTCTGTTACGATAACAGATGTAACGCCTACGGAGTTGCATCCCGGTGATACAAGAGAGGTCATTGTGACGGTGAAAAACAATGGAGGTAGAGATGCAAGAGATATCAGGTTATCATTTAAAGGCACAGAAGTCGTATCCCTTGTGGGACCAACAGTAGCTCACATAAATACGCTGAATTCATGGTGCTCGAAGGAAGTGGAAATCACGGTGCACGTGAAAGAAGAAGCGCCTAATGGTGTTTATCCTGTTCCAGTAACTTGCAAGTGGAGGGGATACTATTTTGACCCAGCGAAAGGCTATGTAGCTACTGACACAATAAATGTGTCATTAGGAATATCTTTCAACGTAATAGGAAAGGGAGTGATAAACATTGGAGATATAAGCACAGACCCTACGGACATAAGACCAGGAAATGAGGATGTTGAAATAAGGGCATTTATAGAGAACAGTGGCGAAGCAGCAGCGAAAGATATAGAGGCAAAATTGATTTGCGATGATAAATTCAAACCTTCGTGGTCTGGAACAGACCGTTCATACATAGGCAGGTTGAATTCAGGTGAAAAAGGCGAGGCGATATTTCATATTGACATTGCAGATAACATAGAATCGAATACATACAGCATTCCATTGCAGATAAGATATAAAGATACGAAGGGTGGAGAATACGAGGTGATGCGGGAGATAAACATACTTGTGGAGCCGAAACCTGAATTTGAGATTGTTTCTTACCACACGGAGCCCGCGAACATAAGCGCAGGCGATAATGGTGTGAAACTGCATGTGAGAATAAGAAATACAGGTTCTGAGAAGGCAGAATCTGTAAGTGTAAGGTCAACGGGAGAAGCGGAAGTGCCTTTTGATTTCGATGTGAAAAGCGACTATGTGGGCAATTTGAAGCCGGATGAGGAATGGACTGCGGTTCTAAAATTCGATGTTGATACGGATGCCTTGCCGAAAGCATATCAGCAGGGCATAGAGATAAGATGCACTGGAGACCGTGACTTAGGCGATTATAACGTGTATCTTTTTGATGAGATGATTCCGATAAGCGTATCATCAAACAGCTCAGGAGCTTTTTCAGTTCCAGGATTTGAGGTTTTATTCGCCTTAATTGCACTGTTCGTGGTTTTCGTTTTGTTTTTGAGAAGGAAGAGATAGAACAGAATGGGGCTAAAAGAGAAGATAAGCATAGAGAGGGCATTGACAAAATTGGCTTCTTTTCAATGCAGGCATTATAAGAAGATAATCGTGGCGGCGCTGATACTAACGGTGCTTTTAGGTTATGGGGCAACAGAACTGCATTTTCAAGGTAATATAGCAAAAGAGATGCCGCAGGATTTGCCTGTTTTCGTTTTACAAGAAAAGATAGCGAGTAAGTTCAGAGGAGAAGAGTTCATGATTATCGCGGTTTGCTTGGATAAGGAAACAAGCGCAAAAAACATACCCCGCGATATAAGGGACCCAGAGATAATAGCATCGGTAGTTGATTTACATGAACGACTTGAAGCCGAACCTTCGATTGAAAGAGTCCAGTCCGTGGCGCCTTTTTTTCAACAAGATGTGCCAGATAATATAAGTGGAGTGAAGAAGAAGTTAGCTTCTGTTCCCGGTGCAGAAAGTTTTTTTAATGACGATTTTAGCATTATGCTGGTCTATGCCAGTCCAATAGCAGGATTAAGCGAAGAGAAGGTAAGAGAGGCGACAGATATGATACAAGGGGACGTTGATGCGATTACAAAACCCGCGGGTGTGGAATATAAAATAACGGGTATGGCGCCGCTGATAATTGAGCTATTGAGGTTGATGCGTGAGGACATGGTTTTCACTACGCTTGTAGCCGCGGCAATCATTTTTGGATTGCTGGCACTGCTGGAGCGGTCGTTCACGAAGGGCTTTCTCGTATTCCTGCCACTGGTTTTTGGTATTACATGGACTTTCGGGACAATGGGCTTCCTCGGCATACCTATATCCATCAGCACGGTTATGATAGGTGCGGTTATCATCGGTTTAGGTGTCGAGTACGGGATATTCATGGTGTCGAGGTATTATGAAGAGAGAAGTCAAGGCAGTACAACGAGAGATGCATTGAGAATTGCGGTAACCAATATAGGAGCATCAACGTTTGGCTCTGCCGCGACTACAACTGCAGCTTTCTTCGCTTTAACGCTTTCCGTGATGCCAATGATTCAGCACTTAGGGCAGACGCTGGCAATGGGTATAATCTTCTGCTGGCTCGCAGCAGCAGTAGTAAATCCATGCTTTATCGTTTTTGAAGAGCGAATAGAAGCGAGGAAATTAGCCGAAGGGCTGCGAAAATGGGTAGGGAAGGGCTAAAAAATGCGAGATAAGCTAAGTAAATTGGGAAAAGGACCTCTGGAGAAGTATGCGCGGTTCGTATCGCATCACGCACTCGTGGTTCTGGCTATATTTCTTATATTCACTATTTTCACGGGTTATCAAGCCTCTTTAATGGAGACCGCGGGGATGTCACAGAAGGATTGGCTTCCGAAGGATGTAGAAGTGGTGAAGACGTTTGAGTTAATAGCGGACCAGTTTGCAGGTAGTTTCTCCACTGCTACGATTGCCGTGGAGACAGAACCGAGATATGCAAAATCCGATGAGATACGCGATGTCCGCGACCCAGAGGTATTGAGATACGTTGATTTGCTCGCTGAACGAGCAAAGCTCGTTTATGGTGTTGTTGGCGCGGAAAGTGCTGCTGACGTGATAAAAGAAGCGAATGAAGGTAGAATTCCGCCTTCTTTGCGAAGCGTGAAGTCGCTGTTGGAGCATGACGAAGTAGCAGAGCAGAGGATAAGCAATTATATCAGCGATGACTATTCACTGACGGTGGTAAGATTGAACTTATTGGAGGATGTAGATGCCGGCGAGGTGGTTGAGGAGTTGAGAGAAGTAATAAAAATAGATAAGCCGCCTGGCGTGGAAGTGGAACTCAGTGGCGACCAGGTGCTGGAGGTAACGATGATGGAACTCGCAGAGGAAACGATGGGGATGACATCTTTTGTCAGCTTTGCTTTGATTATACTCATCCTTATAATCATATTTGCCTCGATTAAATACGGGCTTATTCCTTTATTAACCATTGTTTTTGGTCTTATTTGGGCGATTGGCGCGCTTGTTTTGGCGGGATTCGAAATAACGCCGCAGACATCCGGTGTGATGGCGATGATAATGGGCATCGGGATAGATTTCGGTATTCAAGTTACAAAACGGTTCAGATATGAGCTGCGAATGCAGAAGAGGGAGGATGCAATGGTTGATACGCTAAAGAACGTATTCTATCCAATGACGATAACGACCTTAGCGGCGGTGATAGGCTTCAAATGCCTTGCACTCGGTCAACTGCCAGTAATGGCAGATATGGGGACGATGATGGCAACGGGTGTGGTGTTTTGCATGGTTGCGGCACTTACGGTGGTGCCTGCGGTTCTGGTGTTGTTTGAGAGAGAAAATAAAAAAAACCAAAAATGATAGCCACCGAGACCACAGAGGACACGGAGGGAAAATACTCGGTGCCCTCTGGGTACTCTGTGGCAAAAAATATATTTTATGTTCAATAAAAAAGAAAAAGTGTTGTGTAATCTTGTGGTTATAAAAAGGGAGAGGAAAAAATGGGAATGAATAGAAAATTCAGGAAACTTCTAAACGAGCAACTTCAGGGTATGACCGTAGGTGATATTATGGAAACAAATGTTATTACGATTAACGAAGATGCGACTCTTGAACAGTTATATTCCTTGATAAGCAAATATCACCATTTGGGCTATCCAGGGGTTAATAAAGAGAATAAAACCACCGGAGTTATTTCGTATAAAGATTTGTTTCGAGTGAAAAGAGAAGACTGGAATAGAATTCACGTTAAAGAAAGAATGAGTACACGGTTGATTTGTGTCAGTCCGGGAGATAGTGTTATTGAAGCGGTGGAGAAAATGACAGAGGAGGGAATTGGTAGATTACTCGTAATGGAAGATGATACGCTGGTAGGGATTGTGTCGCGTAGTTGTATTATGGAAAAGGGGATTAAAAAAGTGGTGAAGTAAAGGTCATCCTTATTCTATTTGAAAACTACGGGCAGTGCTATGAGGTGTTGGGTGCGTTAGTGAAATTCCGCTGTAAGAATGCCTGTGCACATCTAAAGAACTTAAGGAAGATCAAGAAAAGGGGGATTGATGAATTCCCTGGTGGGACGAGGTATTGGTATAATAAGATCAAATAAAAAGAGATAAAACATATTTATTTGTCAATTGCAATAAATAGATAGGAAATGAGGTGAAAGAAAAATGGAAATACCAACTTTATCGGAAGAAGAGAAATGGGAGATGATGCGCGAGATATTCGTGCTGAACAAGCAAGTAGATATTGGCTTTATCATGCAAATGGGGGCGGAGAAGATGAGTGAATATGCGGAGATGACCTCTCAGCAATATGCAGATATGTTGCGGGCACAGGGCAAAGATGACGCAATCGGTTTTGCAATGAGTGAGGCGATAGTCCGTAAGAATCTAATGGGAAGCGATGTCGAAGTTGATGGAAATCCCGGTGAAGCGACATTAAACCTGAAGAGAGATGGATTCCTGATGACGGCGATAAATCTCATAAAAAAAGGACTGTTGCCCATAAGTAAAGAAGAATTTCAAAGAGGATGCATTGAGGGCTATTTCAGACCAAGAGCTGAGAAATTGGGCTTGGAATTGGACGTTGAATATACAGATGAGGGATACAGGATAAAGATATCCAAAAAGTAAAATATGAAACAATGTGAAAGTTGCGGGATGCCGCTTGATGAAAAGACGACATCCGTGTTTGACGACCGATATTGCATCCATTGTCAGGACCAACAAAGCGGTGAATTGGCAAGTAAAGAGCAGGTGAGGGAAGGAAGTATTAACGCAGCGATGAAGTTTATGGGTAAAACGAGAGAGGAAGCGGAGAAGATGGCGGATGTGATGATGCCAAAACTGCCACGGTGGCGAGAATGAATGAAGGGGGGATAGGAACAAACACGGGTGTTGGGAGGTATGAATACACTCCCTGTTTTTCTTTTTTTAGTTTAGCTGACATGAAAAAATAGGATTTATATGACCTCTTAAGAGAGGAAAGGGGAAAAAAACGGTCCAAAAGATAGAACGAGAAATATAAATGAAGATTGAAGGAATAATATGGCTCAGAGACATTGTGGACAAGCTTGCTCTTAAACACCACGTTGGAACTCAAGAGGTTGAGGAAGCGCTCAGTGACAAACCCAAGTTTCGCTTGGTTGAGAAAGGGGAGCGAGAAGGTGAAGGTGTATACTTGGCTTTAGGACGAACCAGCGCAGGGCGCTATTTGACAGTGCTTTTTATTTATAAAAAGACAAAAGAAATACTAATATTAAGTGCCAGAGACATGGCAAGAAAAGAGAGGAGACAATATGACAAAAAGTAAATCCGAAAACCTGCCACGTTTTGGGTCCCATGATGAACTTGTAAAGTTCTTTGATACACATGACTTGGGTGAATACTGGACCGAGATGCCCGAAGCCCACTTTGAAGTGGATATCAAGAGAAAGGCACATCTCTTTGCTATTGACACTGAACTTGCCGATAAATTGACAGAAATTGCTAAAAAACGGGAAACCTCTTCCGCGACACTTATCAATGCTTGGTTGAAAGAGAAAATTCAGGAACGGATATAGAACGGTGAATTGGCAAGTATAGAGCAGGTGAGGGAGGGCAGTATTAGAGCAGCCATGCAATTCTTGAGGAAAAGGCGTGAGGAAGCGGAGAAGATGGCTGACGGGACGATGCCAAAACTACCACGGTGGCGAGAATAAGAGGAGAATAGAAACAAACACGAGTGTTGGGGGGGGGGTGTGATTAACCTCCCTCTTTTTCTCTTTTTAGTTGACGCGAAAAGTGAGTGAAATAGTTCAGTTAAAAGGATGTGTATGCGAACCAAGTTTGGATAGGCACAATAAGGCATTCTTGAGTTACCAAGAAGCAGACAGGGAGTTTGTCGAAGCGCTGGGTAGTCATCTCCGTCACAATGGGGTTGATGTCTTCTTTGACAAATGGGACCTTCGAGGTGGCGATTCCGTCCCACAGGAAATAGAGGATGCTTTAGTGGAGTGTAATCTGTTCTTGTACGTGCTATCTCCCGCGGCAACGAAGTCCAAATGGGTCCAGCAGGAGTATCACGCCTTTCTCTATCGGAAGATAAATGACCACAGTCTGCGTATTGTCCCTATTCTCCGTAAAACATGTGAACGCCCGCCGTTTGTTGCTCCACTCCTTTACATAGACTTTCGAGAATTAGATCCTAAGAAATCGTCCAACTTCAGTGTTGAAAATGAAGGACCTTTCAAGGATCTTCTTGAATCCATCTTTCGAGTACCCAAGAAGCCTCCTCTGGGTCGGATTCATCCTGCTTTTGCAAGTTATGAGTTCTATTTTCAGCCGCTCAAAGGAAATCCGAAGGATGCGGACAGTACTTTGAATTATGAGATTGGTTTTAAGAATATCACAGATTCTCCACTACACAATTTTATCTTCACTCTGATTTTTAGAGAACCGGTACTTTCGGTAAAGTACGATTTCACTCGCTCGTCGGCAAACATGACAGGCGGAAATGGTCTGACTCATGACGGCAAACGCTTTAACTGGTCAGGAAACCAAATAATGGACGACGGTGGTTGGGCCGTATTCATCATAAAGTGCAAAACAATTCCGGTTATTTCGAGAATATCTACCAAGTTGGTTGGGCGGGTGGTCGGAACTAATCAGATAATTCCACCTGATCCCAACGGGATTTAGGTTTGAAAGGCGCCACAAGCTTGCCCTTCAGGACATTGCTCCCTTAGGGTCGCAACGTCGTATATGCTCAGCACGTTAGGCGAAATATGTTTATCAATGATATACAAGATTAAAAATATGGAGATGAGAAAATGAGAAAATATGACTTAGTTGCACCATGCGGTGATTATTGTGGCGGCTGTGGCCAGTATAACGGACTAATTGTCGAAACATCTAGGCAAATGAGGGAATTTGCGGATCTCTACGGATTCGAATTTCGATCAGAAGGCGCGTTCGATTTCAAGCAATTTGTGAATGAAATACATTTGCAGAAAGTAGCAGCTTTAAAACCATAGGTTTTGAAATATGGATAAATCACAAATCCAAAAAAGGACAAAGAAACTGCTTGAAAAGGTAGATAAGCCAGAGGAGTTCACAAAAGGATTGCAAGAACTCCTTAAATCCTATGTGGATAGAGACGCAACAAAAAATTACCAGAGGATTATCCCTGATACAGGAAAATTTTTTGGTGTTCCACTTCCTATTTTGAGAGTAGTAGCAGCCGAGATAGGAAAATTTATCCAGAAAGAACCAACAGAAGCAAAACTGTTGTTAGAAACGATCTGGAATGAAGCTTCTTTTGAAGCAAGACAGATAGCAGGGAAAAGTTTGCAGAAGTTTGGTTCAAAGAATCCAAAAATATGTTTAGATTTTGTTTCTTCGGTATTGCATGACCTTGACAACTGGGCAGTCTGTGATAACCTTGCCATGTTCGGAGTGGAGCCAATAGTGTACTCCAATCCTGAACACGTTTTGCCTCTCTCCGAAAAATGGGTTAAGAGCGAGAATAAATGGATCAGACGTTTTGGAGTTGTGACTTTGCGAAGATACAAGAGGGTTCAAACAACAAATGAGGTTTTCAGGATTCTTGATTTGGTTATGGAAGATAATGAAAAGGACATAAAGAAAGCGGTGTCGTGGATTTTGCGAGAAATAACAAAGAAGAATCCGGATGGTGTTGCAGAATTTTTAACACGATGGGCAAAAGCAAATCCCGATAAGGATGCGAGATGGATAATAAAGGATGGGATGACGAAGTTGCCAGAAGAAAAGCAGACGGAAATCTTGTCTATTTTGATGAGTTAAATGGGGACAAAAATGAATCCTGTAGAAGAATCACTTGTCGGCTGTTGCGGAATATACTGCGGGTTATGCACAAAATACCAGTCGAAAGCGCCGAGCAGATGTATCGGTTGCAGATTGGGCGAGCAACATGACTGGTGCAGCATCTACCGATGTTGTGTAAAGAAAAAGGGCTTGATTGCCTGCATAGAATGCAGTGAGTATCCTTGCGAAAGATATGAAAGAAGATTGGCTAAGTACCCAGAAGACCTGAAAACTGCTCAAGAAAATTTAGATAGAATTAAAAAGTCAGGATTGGACAACCGGCTAAAGGGTCAGAGGGAAAGGCGACTATTGGCAGAAAATCTACTGGATAATTACAATGATGGGCAGTCAATGAGTTTTTATTGTAAGGTGTGCATAATATTGCCAGTTGAAGTAATTAACCGCGCAATAGAAGAGGCGAGGGGAAAATTTGTGAGCAATAAAATATCTGATTCTGATATGAAAGCCAAAGCAAAACTCGTTAAATCTACTATCCAAGATTTTGCCTTAAAATCAGGTATTGATTTAATGAAAACCCACATTCCGCACTTTAATATTTCAAAAACCATTATTCTCTGATTTCCGGAAAGCTATGAACCGATCAAATAAGATTCACCATACATTCTCGTTCGTATGTGCATATTATCCCCCCTATTCCTCCTTTTGTCTTGATT
>JAUWNY010000122.1 GCA_030612405.1 Candidatus Methanophagales archaeon
AAGCAGAAACATTGTGATTTCTGTCTTTGATAGTTCCTTTGCTGATAACGAGGATACCGTTAGCTTCTTCCGCTTTCTTTCGTATAGGAACTCGATGAACGATATAAAACCAGGAACAACGTAACGTGAAAATGTCGCTCCAGAGCCGTATATGTTGGTTGGTGCTTCGACTGTAAGATAATCGGATAATAACATTGCCAGATCTTCGTCTATCTTGTTAGCTTTTACAAACCTGCCTATCGCCATACCCGCCTCTGTAACGCCTCGGTCTTTGTAATTGGTAAGGTTTGTGAGCAATGCCCCCAAGTATCCGCTGATCAGGCTGCTAACCTGAGATTTGGTGAATCCCGCTGTGGAAATTTCGTATTTGAGATTTAGTAATTCCTCTACTGATAGCTCTTCGCCACGCTCGCGTAATAGCTGCCTGTAATATTCGTAGTCTTTCCTTTCTTCTTTTTCCGCAGCCATTTTTATGCTCTGAATATTTGTTCTATTAGCCGGTGAATCCGGTCAAGCAATCGTACTTTTTCGCTTTCTGTCAACATGTCGCTGTCCGCGATAATCTCGCCAAACATGTATAGACGATCCGAGTCGCTCTCGCTTTCTATCTCATCACTCCACTGATCGTAGCCCCACCTACTCACTTCCTTTTCTGCTTCTATCCACTCACGCGGTTTTAGATTATTCGTTCCCATCTTTTTTACCCCTCCTATTATCACAGTCCCGCCGGACTTCTGCGGCTGACTTCCCTTCCGCCTCGGCGATTTGCGCTTCTAACTCTTTGACTTCCCGCAGGGTTTGCAGGTGCTCACGATTGAGCCGTTCGAGTTTGCGCCACTTGTTGCCCATCGCCATTTTTGCGAGCCATACTTTTGATTTGTCCATGCTGTAAATTATAAGGGTTTAGGTATATAAAGGTTTACGGTTTAGTGTGCCCGCTGATTATCTCCGCTTTACGTGCTTCCACCGCCTTTCCCACTTTCAACACTTGTTCTTTGCTCATGTCAGCCCACGGTAATTTCTCTCTTTGAGCGTATAACGAGTAGAGTGTATCCTTGCATTCCAGCGTTTCTAATAGTATCTCGAATGCCGGTTCGGGTATTGCCTCCTCTTCTTTTAGCACCGGTTTCGACGGCGGCGCCATGGTAATTTCATGCGCTTTTACCGCAATATCTACGAGCTTCTGCCGGTACGCATCTGCCTGCTCATTAGGTACCCTTATAAGCAGCGGGTATAACTTTGATACTCCTTCCAGGAAAGAGTGTGCTGCTTCTATCGTATCCAGTTTCGTATGTGCAATAAACGCTTTTATCTGCTCTAATGTGTGCGTTTCTTCTTCGCCTTTCTTCGCCTGCTCTAATATGCGGCTTGCTTCTGCTTCTCGCGCTTCCGGACTTTCTTTGGCAAGTGCTTCTTCTTCTCGTGCTTCAGGTGGTTTCGGTTCTTTACATTCAGTCCTTCTAATTACACCCTCTCGTGGAGAGTAAAGTAGACCGTCCGCTTTTAATTCGTCAATAACACGCCTGAAAAAAGCCGGTGTGAATGTTGCATGTGCAGCAACGAGCTTCACAAACGTTTCAATATCAAAGTCACAAGTGTTCTCCCTTTGCTCTTCGGTATGAAGCCAGTCCAGTATTTTTTCTTTACCCCGTTTGAGTGTTATTTCGTCAAGAGTCATCTCTTCCTCTGTCGGTTCTTCTTTTATCACTTTTGCCTGCGCCTTCGTCTTCAGTTCCGCTATCTCCGGTTCGTATTTGTTACGAATGGTTTTAGGCATCGTCGCCAGCAGTTCGGATATTTCGGCAACACCTTCTAAAACGTGTTTCGCATCCTCTTCCGTTTCGATTCTCTGCTCTACAAATTCACGTATGCGCACTACTTTCGGTACCATCCATTCTTCCAGCAAGTAGTCCGGGATGTAGCCTTTTAACGCTCTCAGGAAGCCGTACAGCGTCTTGTAACCTAAATCACGCATGTAGTTTTTAGCTTCGGTATTGCCACCACGTATGTCCTTAACCAGATTCGACATGTAGTCTATGAACGATTCACCCGCCGCCTCTTCAATAACGGCAAGTTCTTCTCTGTTCTTATCTGGTAACTGCCCGTATTTCTTCGTGATTTCGCTTTTGTTCTCCCCGTATGTCAGGTCGTTGTCTATCTCGGATGTCCAATCGTCCACCTGGAGTTCTTGTAGCAACCGTTTCAAATTGCCAAGCTCAATCGGCGTGAGTGTTTTCTTCTTCGCTACTTTCAGCCGGCTAAGGATTCTTTTCTTCTCTACTTCTGAGTGGAGTCCCCAGAACTCTTCGTAAGCCGCCTTGTAGTATTTGCCGCTTGATTTGTTATTGAACATTTTCTTCACCGTTTTCTCTTTAAGAAATCCAGTTGTAACTCTTCGATAACGGTTTTTACCTTCTCGCCGCCTTTACTGCTGTCGGTCTTGTTTTTACCTATCCTGCCCAAACCGCCCCATTCTGGAAAGATTTTCATTTTCTTAGGCTCTTTCTCGGTTTTCTTGAGTTTCTTCTTTAGTAATGTTAGCGCGGTGCTCTTCTTTGCCCATACTGGCTTGCCCCCAATCGTTACGGTATCGAATTGGGCTTGATCGCTACGTCCTATCTCACCAAGTGCGAAATTCAGCCGTTCGCCTTTGTACGTACCGACTACCGTGTCCACCTCCCCAACCTTAGTATATATCGGGTTTCTTTCTATTCCCACACCCAGCTTCTTCAGCCGGTTGACTTCACATTCCATTTCTCTTGTGTTGTGAGTTGTTTTCTCACTCTTGTTTAGCTTGCCCTCGGGCTGTGGTGGCTCATGGACACCAACTCTTTCCCAGCCACTTTCTGTCCTTCCAGATGGGTATACCATGAACTTCTCGCCGCAGTGTGGGCATTCGCTCCACATAACTAACTCAACGTTAGTCGTTCCTAATTCCTTCCCACATTTAGGGCAGATTACAGTTACGTAGCTCATCTTTTCAAGCTCGCGGCGTACTCTTCCATGTCTGCGATGTCGGTCTCCAGGTTCGTGAATATAATATCGCGGTAGTCCGGATTTACCTGGTCTCTGATATTTTTGAGTATCGCGCTCCAGCCTTCTTCTTCCACCCGTGCCAGAGTGATCTCATCGAGTAGCGGCGAGTTAACAGCGGGTACGCGGAAGAACAGTGATACGACGGGTCCTTTCGCAACAGGATCAATTTTGATTGTGTAAAACGCAACCGTGGCGCCGGTCTTATCGTCTTTGAAGTCTCGTGATATTTGCGTATGCCCAGCGTATTTGCCTTCTGTCTTCGTTGTTCTCAATCTTGCTACTCCAAATGTCTCTTCTTCTTCTGGTATTGCCTTTGTCGCGGGTTTCTCTTTAGGCATCAATAGCTCAAGATAGTCTGTTATCGAATCGGAAAGCACATCAAGCTGGTTGGATAATCTTGGTATCTCTTTACGCAGATCCCGGGGGGTCATTATTTGCTCGCCATACCGCATCAGTGTATTTTCTATATCGGAGCGGTAGTTGTCGTATATCGCTTTCGTATCGTCTGCCACCTCTATTAAGTCCAAGCGGTTGATCA
Organism: Candidatus Methanophagales archaeon; assembly: GCA_030612405.1. Lineage (GTDB taxonomy): Archaea > Halobacteriota > Syntropharchaeia > Alkanophagales > Methanospirareceae > QEXZ01. The sequence goes on from JAUWNY010000122.1 coordinate 3,575, forward strand.
TAGCGATTGTCGGCTCTAAAAGAGTTAGGGGGTGTATAAGTGCATGTTCGATAATGGCTGTTAATTCCCTTTGCAAATCTGTACAGCTTCGCTTAACCCCTTCGTGGCACCCCGCAAACATAATCCTCAAATCGTCTTCTACTTTCTTCAGTTCTGATTCGGGTTTGGGTTGTGCACGTGCTTCTGGTTTGGGTTGTGTCTCCATCGCCCTGCTCAGCGCACCATAAGCTCTGCGTAACTTCGCTTCTAATGAACTCACTATCTTCTCCGGTTGCACGATTGATTTGTTTTCTACCGTCGCGTCAATCAGTTCCTTCGCCGTTTTTTTCGCCTGTAATCGTGGTACGCCTACATGCTCAAACAAATCAACTATATATTCAAGCAACTCGTCTAACCACGCTTGAATTTCTGGGGATCGTTTTAAAACCGCGCGTTCGTCCACAGGCTTCCCGAATTGCTCTTGTATGTATTCAATCTCCCTTTTAGGAAATCCCAACGATTCTAGTTGAGCAAGCTTGTCTTTTACTCGGTGGTGTAGGGGTTGCCCTATTTCAAGCTGACCGTTTAGATACTGTAAAAGCTTTTCGGTTTCTGCGGAATACTTCCAAGACACTTCTGGAGGTGGCGCGGGTAACTCTATTTTTTTTGCCATTTTCCTGTCCTAGTGTAATACAATGTTATGCAAAGTATTAAATATACTCCATAATAAAGGTATAGCAATGATAAAAATAGGAGGTGAAAAAAATGGCTAAATTTACTGGCGCGGAAACTGTTCGGAAACATCAGTCTGCTCTCGATAAGTGCAGGAATGAGTATGGATGGGACCTGTTGAAGTGCATCATTGACGAGATGGAAGCGGAGTACGGAACAACGCCTGGTCGTGCTTCTGTAAGAGAAGGGAGATAATAATAAGACTAATTTCTGGATGGGGATGGTAATACTAAAAAGCTATACCCTTCTTTATTTTTTTTCTGGCTTGATTTCTCTCAAATCCGTAATTGCTACATCAACGTAGATTTCGGTCTGGTCATTTAATTCCTCTTTTGTGATTCTGCCATAGTACAACTCAAGTGAGTTGACAACACATGCTAACTGTTCCCAGCGTGTATTGCATATCTGCTGGCATTTTTCGCCGATTATCGAGTGTGGAAAAGTTAAGGGTTTCGTTGCTTTTTCACTCCTGTTTTGCCATTTTCTGCGTTGCTAAAGAACGTCTCGCCCAGCGCAATTGCAAACGCCTCGCTGAATGTTTTCTCATCAAGCTTGTCCATTGCTGCGATTGTGTACACCATGCAGAACCGGATCGCTTCTGAATCGTCACTCACTCGTAACGCTTTCTTTAGTTTCTGTAGGTTGTCGTATAGGTCTTTACTCAGCCTAAACGATACTTGCGCCATGCGTCTATTCGATTGCTTCATTTCCCCTCTCCTCGCCGTCTATATTCAACATTCGCAAATATTTTGAGTTGTCTGCGAAGTCAACGAAATCACGTGCTTTTTGATATAACGTTACAAGGTCCTCAAGCGCTTTCGCCACAGTTCCCGCTTTTTGGTTGCATAAGCCGCATTTGCTCTTTTCCATGAACATTTCTATTTCTTCTTTCGCTCTAATCAGATGTTCTTCTTCTTTTTGCAATTCCCCTTGCCCCCTACCCTATCAATTTATATGTTAATATAACGCTATATATTATTTATAAATATAAATACTTAAGAATTAAGAGTGGATAAGAGCAAATAAAAACTGAGAAGAAAAGGAGAGAGTGATGAAAAGTGGTGGATACTGCGTTTTTGGGGGGTTTGAAAATGGGTTTGTTGGAGAAGATACGTAGAATAACGGATAAAAGCGAGGTGGGAATGGATGACAGTGAGGAGACAGAAGGCGATGAGTTTGAAAATAGGGGTGTTGGCAGGGAGTTTGATCCGGAGGATATTACCGTTCGGTTCCGACCAAAACAGGGTGGCGATGCTGTTGACTGTCAGCATGATTTTACTCATATACCCTCAGAGGAGGAAATCGCAGAGACATTTGGACCAGGTTATTACACAGTATATGTCAGGAAAGAAGAGGGTACGCGTCCAGTGCCCAAAGGGCGGTTTACCATCGAAGGGAATCCTACCTTAGAGGTTGATCACTATGAGTTGAAGGTACGGCTACATAAAGGCGGTAAACTGCATGATAAGGATGTTTCGCTCCCGGGTCCAACACCGCCAACCAAAGATGAAATAACAAACGAACTCGACGGCGGCGGATTTGTCAAGGTAAACGCAATCGGCGCGGACAGTAAAATACTATGGAGCGAGTGGCGGGACTATCACGATATTGAGCCTCCGGTTGATCTTCTGCAAATGGAAGATGGATTTGAAGGTAAACTTTCACAGGCAGTTGAGGAGCAGAAGAAGAAGTCGGAGGCGGATGTTCTAAGTCGGTTGGGTGAGGAGAAGAAGACCGAAGAAAAGGATAATACCAAGTTTGAAGATGCTCTGGACAGAATAATATCCGTAGTTGAGGACAAGAAGATGGTACATTTTGAGAGTGTTTTGAGCAGTTTCGTTACACGGATGAACACACCAACAGATGGAAGTGGAACCGCCGACGGTAGCGGAACGGGTATTGGCGATTTGGTCTTCAAAGCGCCGTATCAGATGAAAATTGATGCGCAAAGGCAGATTGTTAATGAGCTTGCTAAAAAGGACCCGGAAAGGGCACTCGAAATGCTTGATAAAATGCCTGATGGTATCTCAACCGTTCTCAACCTTGCTATTGCTGGGACAGGGCTGCTCAGTGTGATAACGGAGGCTTTTGTCGAAGATACAGACGATAAAAAGAAGGATAAAAGAAAGAAGAGACGGGGAACTAAAGAAGAGAAAAAAGGAGATGAGAAAGTGGAAGAGGGTAAGGAAAACGTTAAAAGCGAGGCGACGTTGGAGATAAAGGAAGAGGATACGGGAGAAGGGTATAAAATGCAGTTTGGTGTGCGTGAGGAGGATTTGGTGACGGAAAAATGAGTGAACAGAAAAAAGGGATGGGTATCCTTGGCACCGTATTTGAAAAAGCATTGGGGTCGGATAAGTTATGGGATTACGTTGCCAATGCTGGTATGGGTGATTTGCTCAATGAGATATTCAAAACCCCAGGATTGAAGGATAAGATTATGGAGCCGATAACCGAGATGGCGGAGGATATGAAGGAGGCTTTTGATATTACAAAGTGGGAATATGTTGTGGATCGTGATGAGAACATGTTCTATTTGAACTTGTATACCGAAACGGAGAAGCTACGAATAGATTTCAAATCTCGATTTAAAATGTTTCTTGAGGATTTACGACAGAACTACAAAGGGGCGTTTGATGCGTTTATAAAACTCTACAAAGTGTCGGAGATTGGCTGTGATGTGGTTGACTACGGTATTTCTATGCGCGTGGTTACCGAACGAGTGGATGATTTGGAGAAGGTGTTGGTTGAGTTAAGCACGGCAAATATGGATTTTGAAGGAGGAGGAGGTAAGAAGGATGAATAAAAAGGAAGAAAAGAATAAGGAAAAAGGGGAAGGTAGCGAGACGGAAGGATTGTTGAGCTTGAGAGGTATTACAGGGGATAAACTGGCGAAGATGTCAGTAGCAGACGTGGTGAGAAGTGAGGGGTTGTTGCCATTCAATCCACTGCATATAGTAACTGATGATGAGGCGGAAAAACTCGGTGCTCATGCAGGAGCGGTATATGGTGCTTCTGTTGCTTCACTTGGGCAGGCAATAGCAAGAAAGGATTTGTCGGTTAACAAAAGAGTCAATTTAGGGATGAAGGGCATACGCCCGATATTGTCGGCAGTTTTAACCGCGTGGGAAACGAGCAATCTAATAACAGAGAAGGAGGAGGAGATTCTTTTTGGCCAGCTTCTGGAAGGTGAGCGAGGTGGACGTGGCGTTAATGCTGCTGATGTTATCGCGGATTTGCAGGAACGATTGAAAATGTC
>JAUWNY010000001.1 GCA_030612405.1 Candidatus Methanophagales archaeon
ATTGGGCTAACGCCTAAAGAGCGTCCAAGACGCCGTGATGGAACCGGTCCATAGACTATTTTCATTTTATACCTCCCCACACATCCTTTATCGCATCTGATACTCGCCCATCCGAGAATTCAACCACAGGCATACCTGCAACCATCGCCTCGGTGACCACGGGGTCGTAAGGAATGTTTCCAACCATCTCCACTCCTCGCTGCCGGCAAAACTCGGTAATCCTGTTGCTGTTCTCCTCATTAATGTCGTATTTGTTGATGCAGACGATTGAATCAATCCCAAAATGTCTGGTCACATCCAGGATTCGTTCGAGGTCATGCAGTCCGGACATCGTGGGCTCGGTAACGATGAGTGCAAGGTCCACGCCAGTCAAGGACGCAATTACCGGACAGCCGATGCCTGGTGCCCCGTCAATCAAAATGAGTTCACAACTTTCCTTTTCCGCAACCTGCTGTGCCGTGTTTCTAACAACGGTAACCAGCTTTCCAGACGCTTCTTCCGCGATATTTAGCTGCGCATGAGCCATCATGCCATATTTCGTCTTTGATATAAAAGAATACCCAGAGACCCGCTCTTTAAGCGTAAGTGCCTCCTGCGGACACGTAAACACACAGGCGCCACAACCCTCACAACGTGCGGGATTGACTGCATAACCTGATTCTTCGGTCAAAGCTATCGCATTGAATCTACATGTTTCTTCGCATATTCCGCACTCGGTACACAGCGTTTTATCCATAACGGCAACTTTCAGGCCTTTAAACTCCTCTCTCTCTATGATTTCCGGATGCAACAGCAGATGGAGGTCTGGTGCGTCCACATCGCAGTCTGCAATGACTTTGTTCTCTGCGAGGGCGGCGAACGAGCCCACAAGGGTTGTCTTCCCCGTGCCTCCTTTTCCACTAATAACCGTTAGTTGTTTCAACACTTTTTCTTTTTCATAAAAAGAAAACCTGTGCTAAAAGAAAAATACAAAAAAAGGTTCTCGTGAAAATCTGTGTAATCTTGTGGTTATAAGAGAACTTTATCAATTATCCCCGCGAACTGCTCCTTCCACTCGGGCATCTCCTTCACAAATGGCACGCCCTCGGAATAGCACCGTGCTATCTGCCTGTCATACGGAATCTCAAGCAAAATCGGTATTCCCTCCTTCTCGCAGTGCTCATAGACTTTTCGATCCCCAATCCCCGCTTTATTTATCACCACGCCAAAAGGGATCTTTAGCACCCTGAGCACCCCAATCGCAAGCCTCAAATCGTAGAGCCCAAACGGCGTGGGTTCAGTCACAAGCACGCAGTAATCACTGCCTTGCACCGCAGCAATCACCGGGCATGCCGTTCCCGGCGAGACATCAATAATCACGGTCTTTTCTGGATTAAGTTCCTCTTTTACCTGGTCGATCAGCGGTGTTGCCATCACCTCTCCGATATTCAACACCCCGTACACGAGTTCAATGTCAATGTTGCCGTCACCGCTTTTTCCTGTTTTTATAACGCCAATCTCCCTTGATGCCTCGCTGATTGCATCCTGCGGGCATACCAGGGCGCATAACCCACAGCCGTGGCAAAGTTCAGGGAATATCATAACTTTTTTGGAAGGCACAACAACAAGGGCGTTGTATTCACACGCTGCAGCACACTTCCCGCAGTAATCACACCGATCGTAATTGACCGTTGGCACCAGCGTATATGCCGGCTTTACCACCTCGTTCACCGGATTAAGGAAGATATGTGCATTTGGCTCTTCAACGTCGCAATCGAGTAGCTGTACTTGTACGTTCGGGAGCGACAGCGCAAGATTAACTGCTACGGTGGTCTTTCCCGTACCGCCTTTGCCACTTGCTACCGCAATAATCATCTGTTCACCGTTGTGCTGTGTTGCATTACGTTGCGAGCATTATTAATGCCGGTGCATTTTACACGCATTGGCATCGCTGGCTTCGACAAGCTTTCCGGCTTGAAAAGCCCTTATTGCTTCGCTCACCGTGCCACTGGCGCCCACATACACTTCTATCCCCAACTGCTCAAACATGCCGATTGCACGCGGTCCTAATCCCGAACAGAGCATTATTTCAGCACCTGCACCTGCTACGAGCTCCGGCGTATTGCCTACACCGCCAAAATGTTCACCCGTGTTCTGCACAATTTCCACCTCGTTATTCACTATATCCACAACAGTAAACGTTGGCGCTCTTCCAAAGTGCTCGCTTACAAAATCGTCTAATCCTCCATTTCCCAGTGTTGGTACACATAGTTTCATACTCTTACATTACCCCCTCTCTTTTTAATTTTCCTTTGCCTACTTGCAAAATGGACAACTACCGCCAGAACAACCGACATCCGCTGCCATACTGTTCTCCCCGTATAGCTTCGACCAGCACTCCTGGCAAACCATAATGCGTCCAAGCTCTTTGTGGTCTGCTTCCATTCTACTCCCTTCTTTTCCACACAGTTCGCATATACCCATTTTGTTTTACCCCCAGTTTCTAATTAACTCCTTCCTCTCCAAACTTTACTTTCTCAGTTCTTCCAATCTCTTCTTTATCTGCTCTAACTGGTCACCAAGCATCTTCGCCTGCGATTCAAGCATAGAAATCTCCTGTTCTTTTGGCACTGTCGGCATGCCCATTGGTGCAACAGGCGCGCCTGTCGGCACTTGCTGCTGTATCCATGAAGCAAACTGCGGCATCTGTCCTGTTTGAGCAAGATACTGCGCACCTGGCGGCATTCCCGTGGGAGTTCTACCTACCCAGCCTGGCGAATATCCAAACCTCATCCAGCCTGGCAAACCAGTCAGATAATACATGTTTCTCCATCTATTTCCTCCCATTTTTTTCTTTTCACCTCCTAAACTTTTTTACGGTCTTGTCATTTTAGACCCGCATTTCGGGCAAGTCTGCTGATAGCATGACACCCCGACTTGATGTGGCATTGTATATCCGCAATTTGGGCATCTGCATTCTCCACCGGGTCCCAATCCACTGCCACCCATTCTTCCTTGCCCTTGACCTCCTCGTCCTATTCCTTGACCTCTTCCTCCTCCTCTTCCCATGCCACTCATTTTATCTTATCCACCTCCCGTAAGAATACGGATAGCCATAATATGGCACGGGGTATGTTCCCAGAGATGGAGCCATTGCACCATACATTCCTGTCCACCACCTTCTGGGAAGCCATGGGAAATTCCTGCAGTATGGATAAGGGTTGCCCATTCCCATACCTCTCCCGGGTCCAAAGCCAGACCAAAAACCTCTTCCAAAACCTCTTCCTCTTGCCATTTTTTTTCACCCCCTTTTAAGTTCTTCTATTCTCTTCTTCACTTCTTCTAAATCATTCGCCAGTCTATTTGCCATGTTCGATAGTTCTTCGATTTCTTCTTCTTTCGTTCGAGGCGTTATTGGTGCCTGCGGCACTTGTGGCTGTGGTTGTGGTTGCGAAGGCATTGGTTGCTGCATGCCAAGTCCCATGCCCACGCCACGTCCTCTACCGCCACCTCGTCCTCCGCCCATGCCCATGCCAAATCCGCCACCTGGTGCAGTAGCACCCATACCCGCATGAGCAGCAACTGTCGAACCCCCCGCCTCGTTAAGCTTACCGCCTTTGTACATCTCAACAGCTTCTTTCACCGTGCCATACGCACCGGTTGCGATTTTCACATCGGCGGTGGAAAGCACCTGAAAGGCATTGGGACCTATATTTCCTGAGATAAGCACGTTCGCTCCTTTATTCACTACTGTCTGCGCCGCTTGAATCCCTGCTCCTCCCGGTGCAGCGATCGCTTTGTTTGCCATCGCTTCGAACGCCATCGTATCCGAATCAATGAATACAAAGTATTGACACCTGCCAAACCTTGGGTCTACCTGCGCATTCAAATCCCCTGTCGTTGCAGTTACGCACATCTTCATCCTTCTTTTCACCTTTTCCCTTTTTTTACTTTTTTTCCCTCTTTATATGAATATATATTCATTACGATATAAAAAGGCAATTTACTTCTTTTGTGTTTTACCTTCCACAAATACCCGCACATTTTCCACTATGTGCTCAAACGCTTCCTTCACCTTCGATTCCTTTTGCATGACAAAAGGTGTGCCCGCATCCGCAGCTTCTACCATCTTCGGGTCGAGCGGCACTCTGCCGAGGAAAGGCACACCCAACTCGCTCGCCGCCCGCTCACCACCGCCGTATTTGAAAATGTTTATCTGTTTGCCGCAGTAAGGGCATGTAAATCCGCTCATGTTCTCGATTATCCCTATCACAGGTACTTTCAGCACACCCGAGAAGTTCACTGCCTTTCTCGAATCCAGTAATGCTAAATCCTGCGGTGTCGTAACGATTATCGCACCATCCACGTTTTTTATCAACTGCGCAACACTTAACGGTTCGTCCCCTGTCCCCGGCGGAAGGTCAACGACCAGATAGTCCAGCTCACCCCAATCCACGTCTGAGAGGAACTGTCGTATCGCATTCATCTTCATCGGTCCCCGCCAGATAATAGGAGAATCCCGGTCAGGCAGCAGAAACCCTATTGACATCGCTTTCAGCCTCGGTGTGACCAAAATTGGCGACATTTTATCCCCTGATACCTCTGGTCGCTTGTCCTCTATTCCCAGTATCTTCGGCACGTCAGGTCCGTGTATATCGGCATCCATCAACCCCACGTCTAAACCCCTCATTCCAAGAGCAAAAGCGAGATTCGCTGCTACCGTCGTTTTCCCTACTCCCCCCTTTCCACTCATCACCATTATCTTGTACTTTACCTTCTCCATACTCGCTTTCAACGCCGCGTCTTCCTCCTTCCTCATCTTCTCTTTTTCTTTCTCTCCTTCCGTTCCCATAGTCATAGTCATAGTCATAATTATACCTTATCCTCGAAATTAAAAGAAGCTAAATGTCCTCTTCCTCCTCTGTGCTTTCCACCTCCACACCGAGCAGGCATTTTGCATTCCGCAAACACATAGCTCCCGCCCTCTATCCTTATGGCTTTCCCTTCGACAAAGGCTTCTGCTATTTTTCGATGTGCTTCAGTTATTATTCGATGGAACGTAGGCTGCGAAATATCCATTAACTTCGCCGATTCCGCCTGGTCGAGCCGCAAATAATCTTTCAGCCTTATGCTCTCTAACTCCTCCACCTTCAATATTTTTTCGGTTTTGGGATTATAGAAGCCCATCCCCCGTGCTCCTGCCCCTGCCATTGCCCTTGGCTCGAAGTAAAGGAAGTTTGGCTGAAAACCAACACATCTTACTCGTCTTGCATCACGCATAATCCCTGTATGAATATATATTCTCAGATATAAGTAAAATAAATAAAATAGGAGCTATATTAAAATCATGGGGACTGCAAGGAAGAAGGAAAAGAGCAGGGAAAGGGAAAGAGAGGAAAAGATAAGGATTGCTCAGGTTTCCTGTGGCACCGTATATGGGAACGTGCAAAAAGAGATAGAAAAAGTTGCTACGGAGATAGGAGCCGAGATATTTGTGCCCGAAGTTGACCTTGACTATGTAGCATCGAAAGTAGACGAATTTGGATATGACCTTAAGAACAGCATTGGATTAAGTGTAGCATTGGCAAGAGGGTACGCGGTGGCTGAGGGGTTATGCGATGCGGATGCCGTATTTATTGCAGGCTGTCACAAGTGTCCACGAGGAGCGATTATAAGGACGGAAATAAGGAAGATAATACAGGATAAGACAACCTTGCCGCTTGTTATGTATCCTTTTTCGGAGCGGACGAAAGCGGGTGAATTGATGACGAGAATGGAAGCATTGATTACGATAGTGAAGCGGAGATGGATACTGGAAAGGAGGAAACAGGAGGGACTCACGGCGGGTATAGATTCGGGCTCCACAACGACAAAAGCAGTGATAATGCAGGATGATGAGGTGTTGGGCGCTACATGGACTCCAACGGGGGACGTAATAAAAACGGGAGAGCGTGTTTTTGCGAAGGCGCTGGAAATCGCAGGTGTGAAAAGGGAGGACATAGAGGCGATAGGGACGACCGGCTACGGTAGATATGCGTTAGGTGAGCATTTCAACGCGGACCTGGTGCAAGAAGAGCTGACCGTAAACTCAAAGGCTGCGATGTATCTTGCGGGAATAGAAAAGGGAGAGGCAATGATTATTGACATCGGCGGTATGGACAACAAGATAATAACGGCAAAAGACGGCATCCCTGACAACTTCACGATGGGTGGGATATGCGCAGGTGCTTCGGGAAGGTTCCTGGAGATGGTGGCACGTAGATTGGGTGTAGACGTGGTAGAGATGGGGCAGTTGGCTATGGAAGGCGACGCGCATAAAGTAAAGACCGATAGCTACTGCATCGTTTTTGGTATTCAGGACCTCGTATCCGCATTGTCAAGCGGGGCGAGACGCGAAGACGTTGCGGCGGCTGCATGTCATTCCGTAGTAGAACAGGTAAAAGAGCAGTTGTTACAGGAAATAGACCTCAGGCAGCCTGCGATAGAAGTTGGCGGTACTGCACTGGTGGAGGGCGTGCCGGCGGCGATGAATGACGTATTGGGATTTGATGTCATTGTGCCGAAATACCCACAGTACATCGGTGCCGTGGGCGGGGCGCTGCTCTCTTCGTCTTTCAGGTAAAGTAAAGCCATGTTACGATTTATTGGTGTGGTGGAGAAGGCGAACGAAAGGGGAATATCAAAGATACGAATTTTTGATGAATTTCGTGAGGGTTTGGAAGGATTAGATACCTTCTCGCATATTATCATCCTCTACGGGTTTCATTTACGAGCTACTGAGGAGAGAAGGAGGGTTTTAAAAGTAATTCCAATGGGGTGTGCGGGAAACCCAAAAGTGGGTGTGTTCGCCTCCAGGAGCCCAAGCAGACCTAATTGTATCGGATTGTGCGTAGCGGAACTGGCGAAACGGGAAGGGAATATTTTATCGGTGAAAGGGCTCGACGCTTTTGAAGGCTCGCCGATAATCGACATTAAGCCGTACATCCCACGAATAGATGCATTCCCTGAAGCTGCAGTTCCGCAGTGGGCTCGTGCTCGTCACCCTTAAATATGCTGGCTAAGAAGGATGGACGTCAAGATAATTCGCAGTCAAAGAAGAAATAAAACGATAAGTGCACGAGAAGTGGATGGTGCCATTCACTTATACCTACCGGCGGCTATCTCGCGAGAGGAGGAGTTCAAGTACGTCCAGTGGGCGAAAAAGCGTTTCGAGTCGCGGCGACGCAAGAACGAACTTACGGATAAAAATGCTGATGCCGTACTGGAACAGCGTGCTCGAGCACTCAACAAGCGGTATTTTGGTGGTGAACTTTCCTGGAAGCAGATGAGTTATACGACCGAGCAGAATACACGCACGTTCGGAACCTGTAACACGAGAACCAGAATAATCCGGATTTCCGACCGTCTGTTGAAAATGCCGACATTTGTGCATGATTATGTTGTGGTGCATGAGCTTGCACACCTGAAGGTGCCACGACACGGACCCAAATTCTGGCAACTCGTGAATAGGTATCCAAAAACCGAGCGAGCACGAGGGTATCTGATGGCGGTTGGGATGGGTGATTGAAAAAATGGAAAGAATAAATTTAATTTTAGATAGATGTAATAAGAAATAGAAAGTAGAAAGTAAAAATGAATCCTGCAAATATTGTTGATTACCTGATAAAGGATATTAAGGAACGGCTTACGCTGGATGGTAAAAACAAAGTCTTTGAAGAAGGGAAAGAACTTCATTCTGAATTTATGAACGAGAAGGCGGAGCCAGAAGCATTTACGAGAGAATTCATGATTGACAAAATCCTCGATGCTTTTAGGTTGGAAAAACTGCCTGAGAAATCTTTTGAGACACCCAGTGGCTATCGCAGTGTAGATTACGGCATAAAGGGCAAAGGACACATGTTCCTGATTGAGGCAAAGCCTTTAAATGCTGATTTATTTGAAAAGGGTAAAGAAGGAGCTGTTAATCAAATAAAAGGCTTATTCAAACTTGCAGAAGTGAAGGAGAACTACGATTTTGGCGTGGCAAGTGACGGGTTGAGATGGGTATTCATTGACAAGCGTGGGAAAATAGTTGATGACCTGAAGTTAGTGGAGGATTTCGAAAAGATAAAGGAATACTCAGTAGGCAAGGAGAGAGTTGTTTCGGCGGAAACCGAAGAGGAGATAAGCAAGAAGTTTTACGACTGGTATAATGCGCTTTTGCACGGAGGCAGATATAAAGACCATGAAAACAAGCTGAAGACCGTTTCTGAAGCCGATTGTCTGGTCAGCAATGTCCGTGGAGTGCAGGATTTGGATGAAAAGGAACAGATAGCGCAGGTAGTGATGAATCGGCTGATTTTTATCAAGTTCTTGCAGTCAAAAGGAATAATAGGTGAGGATATACTCCGATATTTGTTTGAAGTTAAAGAGGACATACTTACAGCAAAGCTAAGACAATTGTTCTTTGGTGTGCTGAATACGCCAAAAGATGAGCGATTTGATGTTAATGAGCGGTTCCGAGAAATTCCGTACCTGAATGGGAGTTTGTTTGTTCACACCGAGGTTGAGAAGAGGAATGGGGATTATAAAATAAAAGCAGAGATTTTGAAGACGGTGATAGAGTTCTTAGACAGTTTCAAGTTCGTGCATAAGGAGCAGCTTGGGAACGAGGATTCCATAGACCCAGAAATTCTGGGCTATATCTTTGAAAGGACGATGACTGCCACGGACAGGAAGGGAACAGGCGCGTATTATACCCCGAAACAAATAACAAGGTATATTTCCGAGAATACCATCTATTCTTACATAAATTACCGAACAAACGAATTTCTTAAGGAGAAGAAGGGCTACAAGGAAACTGAACTGGTCGAAGACATCGAGAAGTTATTTATCTTGCCCGCGACGACTCTGGAAGAAATATGGAAGCAGATAATACAAGAAATAAAGGTTCTGGATAATGCTTGTGGTTCTGGTGCGTTCTTGCTCACTGCAGCGAATATCCTGTTCGCGCTGAATAGAAGAATAGACGATAAATTGGGACTGGGAAACTCGGACATCGCATTGAAGAAGTGGATTTTAGTGCATAATCTTTACGGTGTGGATATAAATCCGAGTGGGATAGAGATAGCGAAATTGAGGCTCTGGCTTTGGCTTGTTGATTCTTACGAGCCAGAACGCATAGAACCATTACCAAACATTGACTACAACCTCCGTGTGGGGAATAGTTTGATTGGATACGTGGATATAAATGACTTCAGGCAAACAAAACTCAATTTTTTGAACCATTTTATGGAAGAGGAAAAACCCACGCTGGATGAGTTTCTTAACGAGAGAAATCCGCTTCTACAAAAGTATAAAAGAGCGGAGGGAGAAGAAGCGAGGGGATTAAAAGATAAAATAAATGAGCTGGATGTGAAGATACAGAAGCTATTAAACGGGAATCTTTATTTGAATTTCAGGGCAAGAAGAATAAAAATAAGCAAGGAAGATTTTCTACACCTGAAACCATTCCACTGGGGCTTTGAGTTCTATGACGTGTTTGATTCTGGAAAGCCAGAAGAGGAGCGAGGGTTCAATATAATCATCGGGAATCCACCTTACGTTGAGCTTAGCAAAGTTGGATATGGTTATCTACTTCCAGAATCGAGGAATTTGTATGATGCATTCATGAGGATTTCGATAAAAAAACTGCTTTACCCTGCGGGCATGTTTGGATTCATTCATGCGAACTCTGCCTATTGCCAGCCGAAATATAAAGCGCTGAGAAACTTCCTGAGGGAATATACAAACGATTTGACGATTATCAACTTTGCGATAAGACCACAACCAGTTTTTAAAGGTGTAATGCAAAGAACCGCTATTACGATATGTAAAAAGGATATTAGCGGCGCTAAAAGCGTCAAAACATCGAGATATCTTCGGCTCACCGAAGAAACCAGAAATAAAATCTTAAGTGAACCACCAATATACGATTGTAGTGAATTTGCATGGGATTTTGATGATTTTATACCCAAGATTGGAAGTGAAGAGGACTATAAAATATTCAAAAAGGCGGTCAGTTGCCAGAAATCCTTAGGAGATATCCTAAGTCTAAATGGGAAAAAGGGCGTTTCTTTATTCTATCACGATAGCGGCGAATCGTATTGGACAAAGCTCTTAACTTACGAACCAAAAGGGATCAGGGACGGTAAGGAGGTCAAACCATCGCACTGGTTTGAGATAAAGGTAAATAGGGATTATGCGGATTTTGTTACTTGTGCCGTAAACAGCACGCTGTTTTACTGGTTCTGGCTGACTATTTCTGATTGTAGAGATTTAACCCAAAACGTTATTAAACAGTTTCCAATCCCTTCTGCTGGTGCTATTTCCACTGATATGTCGAAAAAATTAAAAGGCTATGCTCGGAAATTAATGAAATGCTATAAAGAGAATTCTTATTTTGTGGAAAAAAGGAAAGGGTACAAATCACTGGAGTTCAAAGTGAACAGGTGCAAAAAGTTGATTAATGAAATTGACGCGATAATTGGAGAAATTTACGGATTGACTGATGAAGAGATAGAATATTTAGTAGGATATGACCTGGAAATGAGGACGGAGAAGGATTAAGCTATGCGCAAAGGAGATAATCAAGCTATGAAAAAAAACAAAGCTAAAGCTAAAGCATTATTGCTAATCTGTGATGGTCTCGGAGACCGCCCATCCATAGAAGGAAAGACGCCCTTACAAGCTGCTAATACGCCTTATTTAGATGAGATAAGCAAAGAGGGAATAAACGGGTTGATGGACGTCATCTCTCCCGGGATAGTACCCGGAAGCGATACGGCACATCTCGCAATCCTTGGCTACGACCCATACAAGTATTATCCAGGCAGAGGTGTGCTTGAAGCGCTTGGTGCTGATATGGAACTATGCAAAGGAGACGTTGCTTTCAGAGCGAATTTCGCTACCGTGGATGATAAGATGCGAATCATAGACCGAAGAGCCGGGAGGAAGGGCAGTAAAGATCTGGCAGAAGCACTAAACGGGCTTGAAATAGACCACACCAAAATAATGTTCACGAATACCACGGAACACCGATGCGCACTGGTACTGAAAGGTGAGAATCTGTCAAAAGCGGTCTCTGATGTGGACACACATGAAGCTGGAAGCAAAGTAAAAAAATGTGTGCCGCTTAAACTCGAACTTGAGGAAGGCGAGAAAGAACTAAAGACCGCAAACATCGTGAATGAATTTGTCTCTCAGAGTTATGATATACTGAATGAGCATCCGGTAAACGAAGAAAGGAGGCGGAGAGGCGAACTACCTGCGAACATAATTTTGCTGCGAGGTGCGGGAAGCTATGAGGAAGTGCCTCCGATGAAAGGCCGATTCGGATTCGGAGCTGCCTGCATAGCAGGAGCTTCTCTTTACAAAGGCGTTGCGAAATATCTCGGCATGGACGTTGTGCCTGTTGAAGGTGCGACAGGCAGAGCGGATACGGATTTAAATAATAAAGCAGAAGCTGCTTTGCATGCATTGGAAAAGCATGATTTTGTTTTCCTTCACGTGAAAGCTACCGATAGCTTGGGACACGACGGCGATTTTAAAGGAAAGGAGGACATGATTTCGCGGATAGATAAAGAGCTTGTAGCACGAATAAAGGATGTTGACGCATATATCGCCATTACGGCAGACCACAGCACGCCCGTATCAATAAAACGACACAGCAGTGACCCTGTTCCCATAGTTATAAAAGGCGAGGGTGTCAGGAAAGACGGAATAACCAAATTTGATGAGATTTCCGCTGCTTCCGGCGGGTTGGGCAGGATAAGAGGTGTGGACTTAGTTCCGATATTATCGGATTTTATGGGTTTTTATAAGATGTACGGGACGTGAAGTCTCGACTGCTAACTCCATCACGCAAAGTAAAGACGTATAAAATTATATGGACGCAGATTAACGCGGATTAACGCAGATGAAAAAAATACATTTTAAAGTTTGTTAGTTCAAGCTAATTCATCCCTCGCCGCTTCTAACAGTGACGATGCTTCTTCCATGCTCTTTCCCGCTTCCTTCAAACGTCTACTGACATCCACGGGTCCAATCTCTTCTGCCTCTCTCGCCGCCTTCCTGAAACGTTCCGCATGCTCTTTATTATGCTCAACCCAATGTTCTAATTTCTTCCGTAACCTTTCGACCTTCTCCATTTTCTTCTCCTTATTCATAGTCTTCTCCTCCCTAAATAGTGATCAGGGACTAGGGACTTTAGCCTAACCCCTAGTGGCTAGTGCCTATTGCCTATTGCCTGGTGGCTACGTCCCAAAATCCCACGAGCTGAGATATTTCTTCTGCTCTTCCGTCAGTTCCTCTACCTCCACGCCCATTGACTTCAGCTTCAATCGAGCCACTTCCTCGTCTATATCCTTCGGTACGGGATATACCTCTTTGCGAAGCTTCTCATGATTCTCTACTATATATCTCACGCACAGCGCCTGATCTGCGAAACTCATGTCCATTACCTCCGGAGGATGCCCGTATGCCGCAGCGAGGTTCACAAGTCGGCCTTCGGAAAGCAGATACAGCTTCCTGCCGTCGGTCATCCGATATTCAACCACGTTCTCTTTTATCTCGTTTTTCGCCACTGCCATCTCTTCCAGGTCGTTTGTGTTTATCTCGACATTAAAATGACCCGTATTGGCAAGAATTGCGCCGTCTTTCATCAACTCCATATGCTCGCCGCGTATAACAGACGTATCGCCGGTAGCAGTGATAAAGAGGTCGCCGATTTTTGCCGCTTCTCGCATTGGCATCGCCCTGTATCCATCCATAACCGCCTCTAATGCTTTTCGCGGGTTTGTCTCCACTACTACCACGGATGACCCCAGCCCCTTTGCCCTTAGCGCTACTCCTCGTCCACACCAGCCGTAGCCGGCTACTACGACAACCTTACCTGCAAGGAGAATATTTGTCGCATTCATCACGCCATGAATTGTGCTCTGCCCGGTTCCGTATCGGTTATCAAACATCATTTTCGTCTCTGCATCGTTAACCGCGATAAAAGGGAAGCCCAGCTTGTTCTCCTTCGCTCTTGCGTGAAGTCTTATCACGCCCGTGGTCGTCTCTTCACAGCCGCCCATTATGTTTTTCATCTGTTCTTCGTGCTCTGCGTGAATCTTTGTAGTTGCATCGCCGCCATCGTCAAGCACTACCGAAGGTTCTATCCTGAGTGCCTCATCCAGGCATTCGTAATATTCCTCGTTACTCTGTCCCCTGAATGCGTATGTTCTTATTCCAAGCGAAGCCAAAGCAGCAGCTATGTCGTCCTGCGTAGAGAGCGGATTGGCAGCCGTAAGTGCAACTTCCGCACCACCCGCTTTTAGTGCTAAGACAAGATTCGCCGTCTCCACCGTGACGTGCAAACATGCTATCACATTTACACCTTCTAACGGCTTCTCACGCTCATATCTATCCCTTATCATGCTCAAAACCGGCATTCTACCACCGACCCACTCTATTCTCGTTTTCCCGCCTTCTGCAAGGTTTATGTCCTTTATCCTGTAATTATTCATACGTTAAACCATACCCCCTTGTCCTACTGTTTACTGAAACTATGAACTGTATTACAATAAAAAGCTTTTTATTCCTTTTTTGCTTATAGTTTAATATATGTAACGAAAAGTAGAAGAAGGTAAGGCGGCAATATCGTGGTAGAGGTAAGAGAAATAAATGATAGTAAAGGATATAATCGAGGAATCGGCTCTGACACTCGCAGAAGCCAGGGATATTTTGACTGCACCGAGGAAGCGTGAGCGAGGGAAGGAAGAGAAAGGGGCGGCGGAAGAGAATGAAATGAGGTTCGAGCGAAGAAAAGCGGTTGAGAATACGACAAAGTTCGCCAAACTCGGAGCTAAAGAGTCAAGAGCCCTTATAAATGAGCTTCTGGAGTTAGAGAAAACAAAAGAGGAGATTGCCATTCGGATTGCTGACCTGATGCCAAAGAGCAATAATGAGGTTCGAGCAATCTACGCGAAGGAGAGATTCACACTTACCGAGGCAAACATAGAACAAATACTTGATTGCGTTGCCAAGTATGAATGAATGAGTTACACAAAACAAAAAAGTTTGGATTTTTTGATTTTTTAAAAAAAAATTCTAAAAAGTTTTAGAGGGGAGAGAGGATGAGAGGGAACGAGTATGAAAAGAGGGGTAGGATAGAGAGGGGAAGGGAAAGTGGAAGGGAAAAGAAACGGGAAACGCATGTCCATATCCTTGATTATTTGCCCTACGGGCACCCCGAAGATTCTCGACCGGTATATCAGAAAAAACCACTTGTTCAGGCTGTTGGCGAGGCTAAGTTCGTCTTAATGGAACTTTCACCGAAGAAAGATAAAATCCCGGCGGTGTATGAACGCGTATATATTGGAGAAGGGGAGCGAGACGTAATAGACCATGTAATCAAGCGATTGAGATATACGGAACTGACACAGACGGCGAAGGTAGAACTTCCTTATATTCTGGAGAAAATGGTAACGGATGATGAAGAAAGATTCATACGGGCGTTCAACGAAGCAAAACCCATCACCACGAGATTGCACACGCTCGATTTGATGCCCGGGATAGGGAAGAAATTGATGTGGGCAATAGTGGAAGAGAGGGAGAAAGGGGAGTTTTCCGGTTTCGAAGACCTCACGAAACGAGTTAAAGGGCTTCATCATCCTGAGAAGATAATTGCAAAGCGAATAGAAGAGGAAATAATGGAAGAGGACATGAAATACAAAATTTTTACGGGTTAAGAAATTATTAACCACCAGATTACACAGATTTCCACGAGATTATTTATTGTATATAAAGTATATCTCCCTTCTATTTAGGACGCAGATTTACGCAGAAAACTATTTCCTCAAATTATATTTAAAATCCTGATTATCTGCGTTCATCTGCGTCCGATTATCAGAAATTATTCTTTTTTATGTAATCTTGTGGTTTATTAATTGCACCTTCGCCTTAGCTGCTATATTCCGCACACAAGACCTCTTTTATGTGCTCGGCTGTCTTTTTACCCACGTGTTCTACCTCCATCAATTCCTCCTTTGACGCCATTAAAATGCCTTCTACCGTTTTAAATCGTGTTAGCAGATTCCTTGTCGTTACAATACCGATGTTAGATAATGCAGAGATGAGATATTCCTGCTGCTCCCTTAAAGATGCCGAAGGTTTCTTACCATGTGGGTTCACCTCCGTTTTGTTCGGCATTTGCTCACGCTTTGCGATCACGTAAATCAGCGATGCCGTGTCTGCTTCGTCCCTCGTTTGTAGTATAGGAACAGAGAAATCAATCGCTATGGTAGCCATTACGGCTCTCACCACATTTGGATGCACATTCCTCTGCCCATAAATCGAGTCACCTTCAATAACGAGCAAGGGGTTTTCGTACTCGCTCTTCATTCGATGTATCTGGTCGAACAAATTCCTGCGTTTGTTTATCAGCGAATCGAGGAAATCAAGCGTTGTTTTCCGCTCTATACAAACCCTATCTGAAACAACGTAGTCGCCAATCTCTAAATTCTGCAATTTCAGGTCTACACCTGCTTTCGCCAGGAACTTCGCTACTCCCGACCGCGTCTCTCTCATGTCTACAAAGATGGTTAATTGCAATGGCTCCGCACCAAACTCGGTTATCTGTCTCTGTTTTTGCTCCTCTTTTTGTTCACGATGCGGTGGTTTGACTTTGATTTTATCCTCTAAATTCGCTTTCACTTTCGCCGTTACTGTTTCCGCGACTTCATTTCCTATCCCGCCGCCCCCGCTGAGTTCACTTATCCTTCTCCTCATGGCCTGCTCCTTGCTCCTGCTGAGCCAGTAATATCCTTCATCTCTCGTTCCTTTTGCAATAAGCACGATTACTTTGCCTATTTTTTTCCTTGCAGTCCTTCCTTTTCTTTGTATGCTTCTTATCGCAGAAGGAATGGGCTCGTAGAACAGCACGAGGTCAGTCGCAGGAATATCCAGTCCCTCCTCAGCCACGGAAGTGGCAACCAAAACGTTGTAGACACCTTCCTTAAACTTATTTATTATTTCTACCTGCTCCTTTTGCGTTAATCCCTTATCGCCCACTTTTGACGCCTGTCCGATGAACTTAACCGCTTTTATTCCCTCCTTTTCTGAATTCAACCTGTGCAACGTTGATATAACCATCTCCGCAGTATCGCGGTAGTTAGTGAATACGATTATTCTTGTATCGGGATTAACCCTCATCTCCTCCTGCAGTATCCCTATCAGCGTGTTCAGCTTTGGATGCTCACCTTCGTATGATGCCACCAGGGACATCACATCCACGAACTTGTTATCCTTAAGCAACCGCTTTGCTGCCTTGCTCCCATCTCTTGAAAGTGCTTCACTCTTCAATCGGTCAAAATATTTTCTAACGGCGAAAATGCCCTGCGTCTCTATCAACTCAATCGCATGTTTTAGCTTCAATACTTCTGCTTGCAATGACAACGCCTTGTATAAGTCCGCATGCTTCCATTTTGCCAGTTGAATCTCTATTATCCGCCGTAATTGTAAAAGCTCTGTTTTTGATATGTCCCTGCCCCTCTTATTCTTTCTTATGAACCCGAGCTTTTGTAATTCCTTTAATCGCGTTTCCAATACGTCATCCAAGACTCGTTTCAGGCGCTTTATCTCCTCAGGGACTTCTACACTACGCCATTCAAAGTTCTTCTTGAATACATAAGGGGCTACGTCGTGGTCGTATTCCGTCCTGCTTTCCACATGCTTTACACCTAAGGAAGTGCAAATTTCCCTTATCTTCTCCCTGTCACTGCCAGGCGAAGCGGTCATCCCCAATACCCGCGGCTCTTTCGCCTGTTCATAATATTTCTCCGCTATGTACACATACGAGTAGTTTCCCACTGCGCGGTGACATTCATCGAGTATTAGCAGCGCTATATCGCGGAGGGTGACCCGGTTGCTCAGTAAATCGTTTTCTATTACCTGTGGCGTGGAAACGACTATTTTTGCAGCGTCCCATAACTTTTCTCGTTTATCCGCCGATATAGTACCCGTGAACGTTTGTATAAGAGAAGCATCAAGGGTCATCACATCTTTTAAAAACGCCGAATGCTGTTCGACTAAAGGTCTCGTAGGAGCGAGGAAAAGAATTTTTCCCTTCTTCAGCCGGTCTATCAGAACAAAAAGGGCTATGGTCGTCTTACCCAAGCCAGTAGGCAAAACAACCATCAATGAGTCCTTCTTCCCTGCTTCTGCAATAGAAATCTGGTATTTTCTCTGCTCCACCACCGCTTCCTTTAAAAGAGGATGTGATACGAATTTTGAGGTAGCGGTACTGGTACCGGCACTTGTAGTTACAGAAGAGTGAGTGGGAGAGGGTGCTTGATGGTTATGCATAAGAATAAATATGCAAAGAGGTAAATAAATTTTATTAGGTTGGAGCTACTTAGAGAGTGAGAGGTTAAAGTTAAAGAGGGGGAAAGAAAAAATGCGAGGTGGATTTAGAAAGGGGGTAAACCTGAGTCCTAAGAAATTAGACCAGATGATGAAACAAGTGGGTCTAAGCGTAGAAGAGATGAACGACGTGGAGGAAGTAGTGATAAAAACAGCCGATGCAGAACTCGTTTTTGAGGATGCAACCGTTACGATTATGGACGCTCAGGGCTCGAAGATGTATCAAATAACGGGTACGCCGGTAAAACGCCCTAAGCGCGAATTGGTGTCTGAGCAGGAACATGAAGTGAGTATTTCTGCTGAAGATGTGGAAATAGTGATGGAAAAAGCAGGTTGCGGTGCGGAAGAGGCAAAAGCCACGCTAATCGAGACACGAGGTGATTTAGCAGAGGCAATATCCCGGCTTTGCGAGGAATGAACTTGGTTCAACCAAAACGAATTGGGATGGTGTGCAGGGGCGAGGAGCGAGATGTAGCAGTGTTAAAGCGTCTGATTGAGTGCGTGGATAAACGAGCTGAAGTCATACTGGATAGAGAGACGGCGAAAAAGCTCAAAAGACAAAATCAAGGCATGAGGATAGAAGATATGTCGGTAGATTTTTTGATTTGCGTTGGTGGTGACGGCACGATTCTAAGAACGCTTCATTATTTGAAAACTCCTACGCCTGTATTGGGTATAAATATGGGTGCTATCGGTTTTTTAGCGGAGGTGCAGCCAGAAGATGCGGTTTCTGTACTCACCGAGCTATTAGAAGGGTTTACGGTAGAGAAGCGAGAGCGGCTTTCGGTGGAGCTAAAAGGCGAAAGAGGACGGATGCCCTATGCGATGAACGAAGCGGTGATAATAACGTCAAAACCCGGGAAAATGCTGCATTTCGCTATTTTTGTGGATGGTGAAGAGTTAGAACGACTAAGAGCAGATGGTGTTGTTTTCGCAACGCCCACAGGAAGCACTGCGTATGCGATGTCCGCTGGCGGGCCAATAGTGGACCCAAAAGTAGATGCAGTCATAATAGTGCCAATTGCACCTTTTAAACTTTCTGCAAGACCTACTATCGTGGACATAAACACAGTGATAAGTTTAGAGCTTCTGGGGATGAAGGAAGCAGAATTAGTCATAGACGGGCAGTTTTACAGGAAGGTGGGCAAAGAAGAGAGGGTAAGCATTACGCGAGGAGAACCTGCTTTTTTTGTGAAAACAGAGGATAGGCATTTTTTAAAACTCCAGGATAAATTGCGAAGTGAGGGGTAATAAATTGCAAATATTAAACCACGAGATTTCACGAGATTAACACAAGACCAGAAATCTGAGATTTTTCTCGTGAAAATCTGTGTAATCCTGTGGTTACTTTTTGGAACGACTATAAACTCAAAACCAGCTAAAAACCCACCAAAAACTCATCATCAAAATGCCTGAAAACAATGGTATCGTTAGATTATCGTCTATTGTTACTCCGTAAACTCTTAAAGGCACGCCATCTGCTATTACCGCGACAATCGCGCCAAAAACCGCCACGGGTAACGAGTGGAGAACGAAATACCCGATTATAAATGAAACCGCGAACATAACCAGCATCACTTCGGGTGGCTTTATCCTTTTTTCATGCGAACATCGCGCCCGTCTCCTTAGCATATAGATGAGGCTTCTGCTCGTCCCCTATTATCTTCGTTATTGCTTGCTCGAACTCTTCCATTTCTATTGATTTCTTATTCCTTTTCACGGCGAACATGCCCGCTTCGGTAGATATCGCCTTTATATCAGCACCCGTGGCATTTTCAGTAAGTGCCGCCAGAGTATCTAATTCTACATCCTTTCCTAATTTCATCTTAGACGTGTGTATGCGGAATATTTCCTCCCTCGCTTTCCTATCAGGCACCGGTATTTCGATGATACGGTCAAATCGGCCGGGACGAAGTAAAGCAGGGTCGAGAATATCGGGTCGGTTTGTCGCAGCTATTATTCTCACATCACCTCTTGGATTGAACCCATCAATCTCGGCTAAAAGCTGCATCATCGTGCGCTGCACTTCACGCTCACCTGTCGTGCCGTCCTCTACTCTGCGAGCCGCTACTGCATCTAACTCGTCAATAAACAGTATGGTTGGGGCTTTTTCCTTTGCCAGTGCAAAAAGCTCCCGCACCAATCTCGCACCTTCACCGATATATTTCTGCACCAGTTCAGAACCAACGACACGTATAAAAGTAGCAGATGTACGATGTGCAACTGCTTTGGCAAGCAGCGTTTTCCCCGTGCCGGGCAATCCAGTCAGAAGAACACCCTTTGGTGGCTCCACACCTATGCGTTCAAATTGCTCTGGAGCCGTAAGCGGCAGCTCGACTACTTCCTTTATTTCCTCTATCTGCTCATTTAACCCGCCTATCATATTGTAATCCACTTCGGGCGATTCTATCAGTTCCATACCGTACACGGAAGGGTCTTTTGCCGAAGGCAGTACGCTAACCACAGCCAACGACTGCGGATTCAGCCCCACCTGCGTGCCGGGCGCAGCTTCTTTGGGGTCTATGAACTGCGAGTAATTTACAACGAATTTTGGTCCTGCGCTGCTCCTTACCACTATCCTTTTATCATCTATTACATCCACAACAGTTCCTATTACCAGAGGCGGAGTACGCAGCTTTTCTATCTCTGCCCTCAACTTCTTTATCTCGCGCTCATACCGATTTCTCAACTCCTCGCGATACCTTTCTTCTCGCTCTAACTTCTGCACCCTATCCGTCAACTGGTTGTTTACTTCCTCTAACCGTCGCACCATATCCGCCAGGTATCGGGGATAATCACCGCCGCCGTAGGCGGCACCTGCACCTGCACTTGCACCCACACCCACACTGCTACTGCTGATACGGTTGCTATTACCACTGCTAACGCTCGCTTTCATTTTGACCACAATCACTCACAATTAATATTTACTTCTCTACTTCACGCCTATATAAATGAATACAGAAAATAAATAGATGGAAATTATGCCTTATATACAAAAACAAATGGAAATAAAATCCAAGGCACAGTGCGAGATATGTGGCACGGAAATAAAAGGTGAGGTATACCGCATAAGAATAGATGCGTCAGAGTTGAGCGTTTGTAAATCCTGCGCACGGCTTGGAACAGTTGTAGAGGGAGCCAAGAAAGGAAATGAAGTGCTGGAATCGCAGCACGCTAATTCCAGTGTCAATGGCAAGCCCAAAAGAAAGCCGATTTCAAAATTATATACGCAAATTGACCACGAGATAGAAGCGGAGATGGAAATTGATGCGGTGGAAGAGGATTACGGGCGTAAGATAAAAGAATCGCGAGAAAAGGCAGGGCTGAAACAAGCAGAACTTGCACAGAAGATAAATGAAAGGCACTCGTTGCTACGGAAGATAGAAAATGAGGAGCTAATGCCCGGCGAAGAGATAAGGAAAAAAATCGAACGTGCGCTTAAAGGTTTTTTGGTCTGAGCGTTTGTTTCATTTAGAACGTTGTTTCAAGTGGTTTTAACAGGCTGAGTAAGGTCATGCTGACAATTATG
This sequence comes from Candidatus Methanophagales archaeon, assembly GCA_030612405.1. GTDB lineage: Archaea > Halobacteriota > Syntropharchaeia > Alkanophagales > Methanospirareceae > QEXZ01. The sequence continues at coordinate 20,933 of JAUWNY010000001.1, forward strand.
CATATCGCTAACGTAGAAATGAACACATCCATTCCTCCAACTGCGTTAATGCCGCCTCGTTGTATGTATTTTATACCTGCCAACGTTGTAACGAAAGCAAAAGTTGCGCATACGGCAAGGAACAAGCCTTTAAGAAGCGATTGATAGCTCTGTTCCCATTTCCGCTTCTTCTTCACCCGCTCCTTTTCTCTCTCTTTCGACTCATAAAACACGGTGAAAACAACGAAGAAGACCGCGAGAAGCAACAAAATAAAGTGTTTGGGAATTGTTTTCTCACCCTCAGAAAACGACACCAAGCCAAAGGCTATGAAAAGCATGAGCCCTGCGAGTGCGGTGGACAGAGCAAGCGTTTCCAGATATTTTTTATAGCTCTCTATCCCTTTTAGTTTTGATAACATTTTTCTTCTCTCGTTGTATATAAGGCATGATTTATAGTTTCAGAAATATTAAACTTATGACGAAAAAAGATGATTCGCGTTTCCCAGTTGGTTAAATATTATAATGGTCTGAAAGCATTAGAGGACGTTTCTTTCCATGTCAGAGAAGGAGAGATTTTCGGACTGCTCGGTCCAAACGGTGCAGGAAAAACTACACTCGTCGGAATACTCACCACGGAAATTAAACCTACCCATGGGACAGCTCGGATAAAGGGAATTGATGTAGTAAACGATCCGTTAGCCGTTAAACACCTTATAGGAGTTGTCCCTCAGCATCGAAGCCTGGATAGAAAGCTTACAGCAAGAGAAAACATGCTGGTAATGGCAAGAGCGTATGGCATTAAAAATCCAAGGAAGAGGGCAGGGGATCTTCTCTCCTTAGTGGGACTTGCGGATAGAGCAGAGGGCGGGATAAGAGAGTATTCAGGTGGTATGCTGCAAAAGCTTCTTGTTGCTCGCGCTTTAATACACGACCCCAAAATTCTTTTCCTGGATGAACCCACCTTGGGTCTTGACCCACAAGCACGAATAGCAATCTGGGAAGAAATTCTGCGACTTAAGGATGAGGGAAAGACCATGATTCTTACTACCCACTATATGGAAGAAGCGGACCGTCTATGTGACAGGGTTGCTATCATGAACCAGGGAAAAATAGTGAAGGAAGGGACCCCCGAAAATCTAAAAAAAGGACTGAAGGTATATGGACTTCATTCACGAGAGCCAACTTTGGAAGATGTTTTCATAAATCTGACTGGAGGGAGACTAAAATGAATCTAAAAAGAGCAAAATGGAGTTTTAATGCCGCAGTGGCAATTTTCAGGAGAGATATGCATGTTTTCTGGAAAGAAATAGGAGGAAATCTACTCCGTATAATCGGCGAGCCACTCTTTTTCCTGTTTGTGTTTGGAGTCCTTCTTCCCAAGTTAAATCTGTTCCGAGCAGGATATATAGAAATCCTTGTCCCTGGGATAATCTCCATGTCTACCATGACAGGCAGTATGAGGGGGGTGGCAGCAGGAATTAGCCTGAGTTTTGAGTATAATGAAGAGATTAGAGCACATATTCTCACGCCTATAACTATGAGAACTCTCGCTCTTGAAAAAATAATATGTGGCACATTTCAGGGTATCGTCTCCGGAACAATAGTCCTGGCTTTAGCCTTGATAATCTTTCCAGGAAAGTTTTCCTTTTCCTCTCTTTTTTTCTTTGAACTTCTTCTGATTTTCATAGCTTCAGGAATAACTTTTGCCTCCCTTGGTCTTGCATTAGGCTCTTCCTTTATCCCGGAGACCATGTTTGAAGTGCTGTTTATTATCATGATGCCAATGATGTTCTTTGGGGCTACTTTCTATCCTCTATCTCTTCTCCCTGAGGTGCACCCCGCCTTTTTCTACCTCACACTTTTTATTCCTTTAACTTATATAAGCGAGGGAATTCGTGCAATTCTCACCCCTGAAATTGCTTTTCTTCCTGCCATTTACTGTTTTATAGGAATAGGAGTTTACTTTCTCATTTTCTTTTCCCTGGGCGTGTGGGCTTTTAAGAGAAGAGCAATAAAATAACCCTCTGAAACGCAGTATAGTATCATAATTTCCTTCATAGAGCAGATTGAAAGTAAGAAAAAAATAGAAAACTTTATATATATCCTCAACAATAAAAATGCAATACGTTATCTTCAGGATAAAATAAGAGTAAAGGTGTGAAAATGAAAGCAAAAAGGGTGAAGTTGGTAACGATGCCCTTTGCGTGGTGTGAATGCGTGAAGGGGGTAAAAAGGGGAGGTGATGAAAAAGGGGAATAAAAATGGACATAATAAAAGAGACAATAAAAGAGACGGAGAATCTGGGTATAAGTGCAACTCTTTCAAACGTAGTTATCACCAGGTTTGGTCCGTGGACGTTGAGCTATGTGAGATACGATGATGGTGAACTCGGATGCGGATGTGCGAACAATGAAGCGGAGAGATGGGGAATTCCAGAAGATGCATCGTTTATAAAAGACCTGCTCAATTTGAATGCTTACGATGCCGTAGACAAACTGGCGAGTTTAGAGAACAGCGTATTCATAAACTCGCTAAGGACTTCAATAACCTCTGCTCTCTCTTATAGGTTAATGAACGATGGAAACGAATTGAAAAAAGAGGGATATGATGCTGAAGCCTACTATGCTCCAACCACTGCTCTTTTAGACCCTTCAAGATTTGTGAAAACGTTGGATAAAGTAGCGATAGTTGGTTTTCCCTCGTGGGCTATACACCTATATGCTGAGGTTGCAAATGAAGTGCGTGTTACCGAACTTATGGATTTGAAGCAGTTATCTGTTATTGATTTCGATGCTGATGAGGACTCAAACGTAAAAATATTTCCCGCTGATACGAATAAGGAAGTTCTAAGTAAGGCTGATGTTGTTTACCTAACTGGTGATACCGTAGTGAACGGCACAATAAATGAAATTCTCGAGTGCTCCAAAAATGCCAGATTACGAATAATCTACGGACCCTCATCGGCTTTTTATCCAAAGGTGCTTTTTGAACGAGGTGTGGACGTTTCTTTGCCTATAATCTTTCCAAATACACCGGAGTTCAAAAGACGATTTGCACTAAGTCGAGGTTATTGGTATTTTATGAGGGATGTAAAACAAATGTTAATAAAAAGGAGGGGATAATATGAAAAATAAGAAAAAAAATGCTTTTTGGGGTTGTATAATTGTGGGGATAGCTCTCGTAGGCGGTATAATAATGGCGGGCTGTATAAGTCCACCAGAAGAAGTTCCCAAACAAGAACTGGTGGTTGGTATAAGCACAGATGTTGATAACTGGTATTTAGATAAGTTTCCTTATGGCGATGCGAGATTCGTGTGGTCACAGGTTTACGAAACTTTAGTACGATTAGATACAGATTTGAAGATACAACCAGGATTGGCGGAATACTGGGAAACCCCAGACGATGGAAGAACATGGGTATTTCATTTAAGGAAAGGAGTTAAATTCCACGACGGAACACCATTTAATGCGACAGCAGTGGTATTTTCGTACAGCAATATATCTTTCGTTAGAAAAGTTACACTTGGGAATGTTGACCATGTAGAAGCTCTCGATGAGTACAGTGTCAAATTTGTATCAAAGCGACCTATACCCGTATCACATTATATCACGCATGTAGCATGGCCGATTATGAGTCCTACTTGTGTGGACGGAAAAGGAGAGTTCGTGAAACCAATTGGAACAGGACCATTCAAATTTGAAAAGCAGATTAAAGACCAGGAAGTCGTGCTTGTAAGAAATGATGATTACTGGGGAGAAGAGCCAACCTTTGAGAAACTCATTTTTAAGGTAATTCCAGAGGTGGCGACACGTGTAATGGCTTTGGAGACCAAAGAAGTGGACATGATAATGAAAGTGCCGGAATTTGAAGTCGCGAGGTTAGAAGTGGAGCCAAATATCGAAGTATATAGGAAATTGACAACCTTCACTGACTTTTTACAATTTAACTGCGAAAAAGAACCTTTTAACGACACAAAAGTGAGAAAGGCAGTGGCATACGCGGTTGATACGGAAAAACTGGTTAAAACCGTTTTAGAGGATGTTGGAGAGCCAGCAAACGGCCGTCCTTTATCCCCCGTCATGTTGTATTCGAAACAGGACCTCAAACTGTACAAATATAATCCAGAAAAGACTAAGGAATTATTGTCGGAAGCTGGCTGGAAAGACACCGATGGTGACGGAATAGTTGATAAAGATGGAAAGCCATTCAAGGTGTCTCTCCTGGTGGAAAGAGGTGCTTGGACACCACCCCGCTTTATTCCAATGAGTGAAGCCATTCAGGGAGCGTTAAGAAAGGGGGGTATAGATGTAGAGATGCAAGTTCTGGAACCTGGAGCAGTCATAAAACTTGAAAGAGAAGGTAACTTTGACATGATCCTGAGGACAGGATATTTTGTATGGGGTTCCTATCCAAGACACTTCTTTCTACATTATTCTAAATGTCCATACGGTCACTACAAAAACGAAGAATACGACAGACTTGTTGATTTGGCAGATTCGACGGTAGATACAAAAGAGCAAGAAAAGCTATACCACGAATTGCAGGACATGGTCATCGAAGAAGTCCCGGCATTTTATCTGGTTCACGAAGAAAAGATTGTCGCCGCGAATTCTTACGTAAAAGGGTATACTATAACAGCCGAAGACCCCTGGCTTAATCTCAAGGGCGTTTATCTGGAGGGAAAGACATGAGCAGGAAAATGATTGCTTTGGATTGAATAAAAGAAGGAATTGCGTAACGTAAAAAATGGGCATAATAAAAGATACGATAAAGGAGATAGAGAATCTGGGTATAAATGCAACTCTTTCAAACGTAGTCATCACCAGAATCGGTCCGTGGACATTGAGCTATGTGAGATATGATGATGGTGAACTCGGATGCGGTTGCGCAAACAACGAAGCGGAAAGAGAAGAGATTCCAGAAGACGTATCGTTTATAGAAGACCTGCTCAATTTGAATGCTTACGATGTCATAGACAAACTGGGGAGCTTGGAGAACAGCGTATTCATAAACTCACTAAGGGCTTCAATAGCTTCTGCACTCTCTTATAGGTTAATGAATGATGGAAACGAATTGAAAAAAGAGGGATATGATGTTGAAGCCTTCTCTGCTCCAAACACACCTCTTTTAAACCCTTCAAAATTCGTGAAAACATCGGACAAAGTAGCAATGGTTGGATTTCACATGATGACTACACCCCTGTGTGCAGAGGTTGCAAAGGAGGTGCATGTTACCGAGCTCATGGATTTGAAGCAGCTATTGCTTATAGATTTCAACGCTGATGATGAATCTAACATAAAAATATTTCCTGCGGATAAGAGTAAGGAAGTTCTAAGTGGCGCTGATGTTGTTTACATCACTGGTGAGACCGTAGTGAATGGCACATTAAATGACCTTCTCGAGTTCTCCAAAAATGCCAGGACCAGAATAATTTATGGTCCCACTTCGGCTTTTTATCCAAAGGTGCTTTTTGAACGAGGTGTGGACGTTTCTTTGCCGATAATCTTCCCAAATACACCTGATTTTCGGAGACGATTCGCACTAAGCAGGGGTTATTGGTATTCTATGAGGGATGTAAAACAGATGTTAATAAAAAGGAGGGGGTAAAATGGAAAAGAAGAAAAAAATTGCGTTGTTGGTTTGTATAGTTGCGGGGGTGGCAATTGCAGTAGCTGGCTGTATAAGCCCACCAGAAGAAGTTTCGAAACATGAATTAGTGGTTGGCATAAGCACAGATGTTGATAACTGGTATTTGGACAAGTTTCCCGGTGGAGACGCGAGATTTGTGTGGTCACAAGTTTACGAAACTTTAGTACGATTAGACACAGATTTGAATATACAGCCAGGATTGGCAGAATCGTGGGAAACACCTGATGATGGAAAAACATGGATATTTCATTTAAGAAAAGGGATCAAATTCCATGATGGAACACCATTTAATTCGACCGCAGTTGTATTTTCATACAGTGATAAATCTTTCGCTAGAAGAGTTGCAATCGGGACGGTAGACCATGTAGAGGCTCTGGATGAATATAGTGTAAAATTTGTTTCAAAGCGACCTACGCCCGTACCACTTTATATCACGCATGTGGCATGGCCCATTATGAGCCCCAGTTGTGTGGATGAGAAGGGAGAGTTCGTAAAACCAATTGGAACAGGACCGTTCAAATTTGAAAAACAGATAAAAGACCAGGAAGTCGTGCTTGTAAGAAATGATGACTACTGGGAAGAGAAGCCAACCCTTGAGAAGGTCATTTTTAAGGTGATTCCTGAGGCGTCAACACGTGTGATGGCACTCGAAACTAAAGAAGTGGACATGATTATAAAGGTGCCGGAATTTGAAGTCTCGAGGTTAGAAAAGGAGTCAAATATCGAAGTATATAGGAAACTAACAACCTTCACTGACTTTTTGCAATTTAACTGTGAAAAAGAGCCTTTTAATGACACAAAAGTGAGAAAGGCTGTGGCATATGCTATTGACACAGAAAAACTGGTAAACACCGTTTTAGAGGGTGTTGGAAAGCCGGCAAAAGGTCGTGCTTTTTCTCCTGTTATGTTGTATTCGAAACCAGATCTCAAACTGTATGAATATGACCCAGAAAAGACTAAGGAATTATTATTAGAAGCTGGCTGGGAAGACACGGATGGTAACGGAATAGTGGACAGAGATGGAAAGCCGTTCAGGGTGACTCTTTTGGTGGAAAGAGGCGCTTGGGCACCACGCTGGATTCCAACGGCTGAAGCTATTCAAGGAGAGTTAAGAAAGGTGGGAATAGATATAGAAATACAAGTTCTGGAAAGTGGAGCAGTTACAAAGCTTGAAAGAGAAGGTAACTTTGATATGATGCTGAGGTCAGGATATTTCGTATGGGGACCTTATCCAAGACACTTCTTTGTGCATCATTCTAAATCTCCATACGGTCACTACAAAAACGAAGAATACGACAGATTGGTTGATTTGGCAGACTCAACGGTAGATACAAAAGAACAAGAAAAGTTATACCACGAATTACAGGAGATGGTCGTTGAAGAAGTCCCGGCATTTTATCTGGTTCATGAAGAGAAGATTGTCGCAGCGAATTCATACGTAAAAGGATATATTATCACAGCCGAAGATCCCTGGCTCAATCTCGATGGCGTTTACATGGAGGAGAAGAAATGAACAAACGAATAACTGCTTTGCTGATTTGTATAATTGCCGGGGTGGTCCTCGTATGCGGTATAATACTGGCTGGCTGGATAAGCCCGCCAGAAGAAGTTCCTAAAGAGCTACCTCAAGAGATAGTTATTGGGATAGGAGAAGATATAAAAGGGTTGGAGCCTGTTTCTGGTTGCCCATGGGGAGCACCACTTCGCCCGATTTATGAAACATTGGTAGTAGAGGATGCGAATCTTAAAATTCAACCTTTGCTAGCAGAGTCATGGGACGTATCAGAAGACGGTAAAGTATGGACTTTTCACCTGAATAAAGGAATAAAATTCCACGATGGCACTCCATTCAATGCTTCGGTGGTGAAGTTTTCTTTCGAATATAAACCCGAAGCATACCGTGCTCTTTATGCAATGCTGAAATCAATAGATGCCATAGATGAATACACGGTTAGATTCGTTTTAAATAAGTCGTATGCACCACTATTAAGGGATGTCAGTTCAGCTCCAATAATGAGCCCAACAGCCGTAGATGAAAACGGAGAATTCAAATCACCTGTTGGGACAGGTCCATTCAAACTCGATGAGTGGGTCAAGAGCCAAAAAATTGTGCTGGTAAAGAATGAAAATTATTGGAGAGGGGCACCAAAATTAGAAGTAGTAACCTTTAAAATAATACCTGATGCCTCCGCAAGAGCTATGGCTTTAGAAACAGGGGAAATAGACCTGACAGGTCATCGAGCGGGTAGAGGCGTATTATACGTTCCAGACATACCGAGACTGAGAGAAGAACCGGAAATAAAAGTAATTGAAGGATATACACAGCCCTGCGTGAATTGGATTCAATTCAATACAGAAAAAGAGCCGTTCAATGATTTAAAAGTGAGAAAAGCTGTTTACTATGCCATTGATACTCAAAAAATGGTCACTTTTGTAGTGGGTGAGACAGCAGCACCATTATTACAGGGACCCTTGTCAATGCCATCTACCAAACATCTATTAAACCGGGAGCTAACGTGGTATCCTTACAATCCAGAGAAAGCAAAAGAGCTATTAGCAGAAGCGGGATGGAAAGATACAGATGGAGATGGCTTTCGAGATAGAAATGGGGAACAACTAAAAGTCACGTTTGTTCTCTCTGCTCGCCATCCGGAAGTACCAAAAATCGCAGAAATAGTCCAGGCACAATTGAAAGAGATTGGAATGGATGTGGAATTACAGACAGTCGAGTATGGAGCTCAGAAAATGATGTTTAAAAAAGGACAGTATGGCATGATGATGCAATTGGGCGTTTGTGGACATGGTGACCCTTCTCTCTGGCTTAATTACTTCTTCCATTCGAAAAGGGGAGTAAATTGCGCATTCAAAAATGATACGCTAACTGCATTGATAGACAAGGTATATACAACGGTAAACGAGGATGAGCGTGTCAAGATATTCTATGATATTCAGGAAGTATTGGAAGAAAATGTCCCAGGGGTTTTTATTTATACTGATGCAAACGTTGTCGCTGTGAATGAGCGTGTTAAGAACTATGAGATGTTTGGAGGAATACACGGGGCATATCTCAGCCTATGGAAGGTGTATATCGAGGAATAAAAACAGGAGGTAAAAAACATGAAAATAACAGAAGAGGTGAAGGAAGTAATAAATAACAATATTGTCCATTTAGCGACTTCTTCAAGAGATGGTAACCCAAACGTGGTTCCAGTAGGTCTTTGCAGAGCAATCAGCGACCATGAACTGCTGATTGTAGATGTGTTTTTCAAAAAGACGAGAAAAAACATGGAAGAGAATCCCCGGGTTGCAATTGCCGTTGAGGCACTGGAAGAACTGAAAGCATATCAGATTAAAGGGAAAGCAAAGATTTTCGCTCAGGGTGAATTATACGATAAAGCGGTTGAAATAATGGGAGAACAAAACGAAGTGCGAGAGAAAAGGATTTCGGTACTGAGAGAAAAAAGACCTGAGATGGCAGAGAGGTTTGAAAAACTTGTTGCAAGTCATCATAAATTGAGACCGAAAGCGGTTGTGCTGGTAGATGTGGAGGAAATATATTCGACAATGCGTGGGGTGGGGGGCAAATAAAAATGGAATTTGAAGAAGTATTGAAAAATGCAGAGGAAAATGAAATAACAAAGGAAGAAGCACTGTATCTTTTTAAAGAAACAGGCAGATATGACAAGGCATTGAAACTGTTTGAAGTTGCAAGCAGGGTACGGGATGACGAAATTGGGAATGTGTTTAAGCTGGATGGCTTTATAGGTTTAATTACGCATTGCACTGTGGATCCACCATGCAGATACTGCCATAGTTCAAGCAATATTAAATCTGGTTTTGGACTCGAGAATGTTCTAACCATTGATGAGATCGTTGAAGGTGCCAGATTGATAGAGGAAACAGGAATAAGCATGACAGAGCTCGGTGGCGGAACGACAGTAGGAAACAGCGGAGAAAAAGTTATTGAAGCCGTTAAAGCAGTTAAAAGAGCAACTGACCTCGATATTTGGGTAAACGTTGGTCCAGCGCTTTCTGAAGACACGTTAAAGGAACTAAAGAACGTAGGAGGTGTAGATGTAACAAGTTCTTTCGAAGTTAACCCGCTAAATGAAGAGTTATTTAGAAAAGTAAAACCAGGAGATGACTTGGATGCAAGAAAAAAACTTGCTAACATGATAAACGATACAGGATTAGGATTAAACAGTGTACTAATGAGTGGGTTAGGAGAATCTTATGAGGACCGCGTAGATCACATGTTTTACCTGAAACAGTTTGAAAATTTCAAGTATTTCCTGTGCACTTGGTTCCATCCAGCTCCTGGAACTCCGATGGCTAACTATCCATTAACTTCGCCATTAGAGGCGGCAAAAACTGCTGCAATCGCACGCTTGATTTTTCGAGATATTGACATCCATATTAGCGGATACGAACACATTCCACTTTGGATAATGGCTGGAGTCAACAGAGTCGTTCATGCTGGTGCATCTGTACACAGAGTAAGGGATGGTGCTGGATGGCATACAATAGGTGCAGAAGTAAAACACATCAATGATAGATTAGACTTTCTCAATTTACTTCCAACAACCGTAAGATTCATTACTGGGGCTGGAATGGAAGTTGAACCTGAAATTGAGAGGAGGTGGATAAATGAAGTTTGAAGAACTATTGGCTGATGCAAGAGAGAGGGAAATAACTAGGGAAGAGGTGCTGTTCCTCTTTGAAGGGGCAAACGATTGGGTAAAAGTTTCCCAACTGCTGAGTACAGCCAGTTACGTGCGAGACAAAAATGTTGGAAGGCTCTTTAAGCTGAAAGCCTTTATTCTATCCACTAACAAGGGATGCAGGACAAATCCGCCATGCAGATACTGCGGGCAGTCAAGCGAAAAAGCTAAGTTTTTCACTAATGTAGCAACCCCAGAAGAGGTAGCGGAGTCAGCAAAAATTGCCGAAGAAATTGGCTTCAAAGGTGTTCAGTGTGGTGGTGGATGCTCCGGCAATAAAGGAGCAGAAGCAGTAGAAGATACCAGGATCGTCAAATCAGCAACAAACCTCGATGTCTTTGTCAACTACGGTGTAGATATGTCCGATGAAAATATCCAAAAACTAAAAGAACTCGACATTGGAAGTATTGGATGCTCGCTCGAAACAATAAACGAAGAGACATTCAAAAAAATCAAGCCAGGGGATAGTATAGAAGAGAGAAAAAAGGTCGCGCAGTTGATAGACAAACATGGCGTAGGTTTGGCAAGTGGTATAATGATAAACATTGGAGAATCTTATCAGGACAGAGTGAACCACATATTTTATCTTAAAAACTTTGAGAACCTGAAGCTGATCTACATCTCGGGTTTTTTTCCAATACCTGGAACACCGCTGGAAAATCACCCTTCTGCGACATCAATAGACATTGCCAAAACCATGGCAATAGTGAGGCTCACTCACAGAAACACAGACCTTGACGGGGCTTTCGGAAGGGATGACCAGCTACAGCTCTGGATAATGGCAGGAGCAAGCCACAGGCTAATACACGGAATTTTTGAACCGAAAAATAAAATATTTTCCCATAAGTTTAGAGGCAAAGTTCAAAAGATCGGAGAAGATTTTGCGTTCATGAACGTGCTTCCGATTTATGTAAACATGATAGAAGAAACAGGACTTAAGGCGGATATAAGGGGGGGTGCGTAAAAATGGTATCAAGAAAAGTGACAATTGGACTGGTAGTAATTGGCATAATAGTGTTGGGCGTCTTAATAGCAGGTTGTTTAAAGCAGGAAGAAGCTCCGAAGCGAGAACTCACAATTGGTGTAAGGGGATGGGCAGGACCATCTGATATAATATCAGCGATGGGTGGCAGTGCTGATCATCTGGTCTTCGAAACGCTTGTCATGATGGATCAAAATAAGGAGTTTAAGCCGCTATTGGCTGAATCTTGGGACATTTCCGATGATGGGAAAACATACACCTTCCATTTAAGGGATAAAGTGAAATTCCACGATGGAACTCCACTAACAGCAAATGATGTCAAATTTTCGATTAACCACTTCAAATATCCCCCACTAATATCTGTTATAGAGGACATACAGGTTACAGATGATCATACGGTGAAATTTATTCTGAAAAGACCTTCCCCCCAGTTTCTCTTTGAGTTACACTTTGGTGGTGCGATTATAAAGCCCACTGAATATGAAAATGGCGTGGTGACAAATGCAGTAGGAACAGGTTCATTTAGACTCGGGGATCATGCTAAAGATCAGTATTTTACTGTCATTAAAAATGAAAACTACTGGGGTGGCAATGTGAAACTCGACAAAGTAACTTTCAAAGTAATACCCTCCCCTCACACGAGGGTAATGGCACTCGAAACCGGCGAAATAGATATGACTGGGACCGATGCAGGAAGTCACATTCCAACCGATGCAATTTCAGGATTAAAAAATATTCCTGACCTTGAACTAATGAAATCTGAGAAGACAGGGTTCAGAATTAATGTTGTCGCTTTCAATTGCCTTAAGTCACCGTTTAATGATTTGCGTGTAAGAAAAGCGGCTTGCTATGCAATTGACAAAAATGCAATAAATGTGATTCTTGGAGATGGAGGCAGAGTTGTTGATGGACCTGTCTTTCCTGAAACTGAGTGGTACAATCCTACAATTAAGGGTTATCCATACGATTTAGAGAAAGCCAAAAAACTATTAGCCGAAGCAGGATGGGAGGACACGGATGGCGACGGAATCTTAGAGAAGGATGGAAAGCCCTTTAAGGTCTCTTTCGTTATATCTCAAGTAAGCCCGCTTTGGTCTAATATCGCAGAGGTGATACAAGCGCAATTGAAAAGGGTGGGCATAGATGTGAAAATACAGGTGTTGGAGTCAGGAGCACATTTTGCAGCTCTGAGCAGGGGCAGTTTTGATACGACGATCAAGGTGGATACAGGGACGCCAAGGATACCTCCCGACTTTTCACATACCTATCATTCCATCTCCAGAGCAGGTGGGTGGGGTGCAAAATTAATCGAAAACGAAACTCTCGACCGCTTGATCAATCAGCATCTTTCCACTCTCGATCATGGAAAGCAACTTGAACTTGCTTATGAGATACAAGAGGTCATCAATGAAAACAGACCTGTCGCACTCTACATCGAAGACTATCGCATAATAGCGATGAACAAAAAAGTCCAGGGCTTTGAGCCCATGCCAGGATGGAGTTCGCTCCGCTATCTCTGGACGGTGAATATTGAGGACTAAAAATGGACAAGATTATATACAGGATGCCCGAAGCGGATTTTGGACTTATAGGTGAAATAGCAAAAGGAAACGAAAAAGCGAATATCCTATTTGCTGCAGCAGACTTAGAAATTTTTGATTCGCTCACCCACCCAAAAACAGCAGACCAGGTCTCAGAGGAAATCAAGACCGACCCGTACTTGACTGAGAAGTTCTTGAATGCACTGGTAGCCCTGAATCTTATCCACAAAATAGATAATCGATACTCGAATACCAAACTTGCAGAGACGTTTCTTGTAAGAAAAAGCCCTTTTTATCAGGGCACTTTATTTGAGATGAAGAAGAGAGGATTAACAGATTGGCAAAGAATAAGTGATGCCCTGAAGAACGGTGGCATTAAAATTAAAGCAGGAACAGAAAATAAGAGCATCATTGACAGGACTTTTATTGTAGGACATGCTGAAATAGCCATCACAGGAGCTATGCAAAGAGCGGTAGATGCTGTGTCATCACTTCCAGAATTTAAAGGAGCAAAGAAGCTTCTCGACCTTGGAGGAGGTCATGGGCTGTATTCTATTGCCTTCCATCAATTGAAGCCAGACCTCGAAGTTGTTTTATTTGATTTGCCTCACGTTACAGAAATTGCAAAAGAATATCTTGAGCAGCATGGAACGCAAGGCAAGATAAACATTATCGCTGCTGATTTCACTAAGGACGATATTGGCAATGGCTATGACGTTATTTTCGTATCTGATGTGACAATAACAGGTATCCTAAAAAAGGTATATGATGCTCTGAATGAGAATGGTGTTTTGATATATCGACGATGGACAATTAACGATGATAGAACATCACCTTTAACCTCTGTTTTATTTGATTTCATGCTGGCAATGAGGAGGAGTGAGCACCGGGTATACACATTGGGAGAATACATCCGTCTTTTAGAAGCCACCGGATTCTCTATCACACGAATTTTAGACCTCTCCTCTCCACAAGACCCAACAAAAATCATCGTTGCAAAGAAGAAGGAGAGATGCTGAAATATATATTAAAACGGCTTCTATTGGTTTTTGTAGTGGTCCTTGGTGTAACAGTGGTTACTTTTTCTGCAATGCAGTCCGCTCCTGGCGACCCTGCAGAGATGATTGCGGTAGCCAGGTATGGCGAGGACTTGACACAAGAGGAAATAGAATGGGTAAGGGTAACAGAGGGCTTAGACGCTCCAGTGTATATTCAATACCTAGGATGGCTGGAGCACGTTTTACGCCTGGATCTGGGTAAGTCACTGATAACCTATGAAGATGTCTTAGAAGAGATACTGACCAGATTCCCGGCAACCCTGGTGTTGACAATCTCAAGTTTAATTTTATCTCTATTGATAGCGCTACCTATTGGAATAATCAGTGCCGTCAGAAAAAATACTATTGTTGATAATGCGTGCATGACCGGCGCTTTGCTTGGGGTGTCCATGCCCAACTTCTGGCTGGGATTGCTTTTAATCTGGTTATTTGCTCTATCTCTTGGATTGCTTCCCAGTTTTGGCTACGGCAGCATCAAACATCTTATTCTTCCCACGATAACCTTAGGCACATCAATGGCTGCTATCACAACTCGCCTTACTCGTTCGAGCATGCTGGATGTGCTAAACCAGGATTACATAGTAACGGCAAAAGCAAAAGGATTGGATGAGAAAACAATACTTTTAAAGCATGCGTTGAAAAATGCTATGCTACCCGTAATTACGTTTGTGGGGTTGCAGTTGGGCTTTTTACTTGGAGGAGCTGTTATTGTTGAGACAATATTCGCATGGCCCGGAATTGGAAGATTATTGGTGGACTCCATATATGCCAGGGATTTTGCGTTAATTCAAGGTTGTGTCTTATTTATTGCTGTTATTTTCGCATTAGCCAACCTGGCAGTAGATATCCTCTATGCCTACTTAGACCCGAGAATAAGGTACGAGAAAAAATGAACGAAACGTGGATAGCACTTAAGGAACTCGGAGAAAACAGGATGGCTGCAGTAGGGATAGTAATCATCATCATTTTAGTATTTGTTGCGTTTTTCGCCCCTTTCCTTGCACCCCATAACCCTTTAGAACAAAATCTGGAAAAACGGCTGCTCGCACCCAATAGCGAATACCCTTTTGGCACTGATGAACTGGGAAGGGGCATATTCTCAAGAGTCCTGTATGGGACGAGAATATCCTTAGAAATTGGCGTTATAGTAGTGGGAATAACAGCCTTAGTTGGCACAATCCTTGGGGGTATATCTGGCTACTACGGTGGAATAGTGGATGAGATTATAATGAGGTCGGTGGATATAGTGCTTGCTTTTCCAAGCATAATTCTCGCTTTGGTGATTGCAGGACTTTTAGGACCCGGCCTTTTCAATGTGATACTTGCCCTTGCCGTGACGCATTGGCCTGCATACACAAGACTTGTGAGGGGGATGGCACTCTCCGTAAAGGAAAAAGAATTTGTTGAAGCGGCAAGAGCGTTAAGAGCCTCAAACTTCTATATTATGCGTCGTCATATCTTGCCAAATTGTATAAGTCCTGTTATTGTGCTTGCAACTCTTGGTATTGCCCATACGATAATTTTTGCAGCAGCTCTCAGTTTCTTAGGCTTGGGCATTCAACCTCCTACACCTGAGTGGGGATCAATGCTTAAATCAGGCATCCCTTATTTGCGTAGTGCACCTTTTTTAACCTTTTTCCCAGGCATCATGATAATGATTACCGTGCTTGCTTTTAATTTTTTAGGTGATGGATTAAGAGATACGTTAGATCCAAGGGCAAAGGAAATGATAATGATGAGGAAATGACTTTATTGAAAATAGAAGACCTGGGGGTTTATTTCAATGCGAGGGGAAGAATTGTAAAAGCAAACAATGGCGTTGATTTAGAGATAGAGGAAAATGAGATTTTAGGCTTAATAGGGGAGACTGGCTGTGGGAAATCAATCCTTGGAAGGGCGATAATAGGGCTGCTTTCAGAAAATGTAGAAATTAAGGGAAAAATCATTTACCGGAGAGAAAATTTATTGACGCTTTCTGAAGACAAAATGAGGCAAATTAGAGGTAAAGAGATTGGAATGATGCTCCAGAATCCGTCTACCTCACTGAATCCCGTGTTAACTGTTGGAGAGCAGATAGCAGAAGTTTACCGCTATCACGAGGGCATTGGAAAAGAAGAAGCGAGAAAGAAAGCGGCGGAGACGTTCAAATTGGTTGGCATAGACCCAGAAAGGATGGATGAATATCCACATCAATTTAGCGGTGGGATGAAGCAGCGAGTTATGATTGCCATTGGATTAGCACTAAATCCCCGAATTTTAATAGCAGATGAACCAACCACAGGCTTGGATTACTCAATGAAAAAAAAGATTGTAGATTTGATGTCTGAGTTAGTCAGAAGCAGGAACATGAGTATGCTGCTAATAACCCATGACCTGGAAGTGGCGAAAAGAATGTGTGACAGAATTGCAGTAATGTATGCAAGCGAACTGTTGGAAATTGCCCCTGTTGAGAAAATTTTATCTGAGCCCAAGCACCCTTACACGCAAGATCTGCTGGACTCACTTCCACGTAGAGGCTTAAAGCCAATACCGGGTGCAAGCCCCAGCCTCACTTCACTCCCCGCAGGGTGTAGATTCCATCCGAGGTGCAGATATAAAAGCGATGAGTGTTCAGAAAAACATCCAGAGATGATAGAGATAGAGGCTAAAAACCATGTAAGGTGCTTCCTATATAAAAATGACGAGAATAAAGGTTGAGAACCTGAAAAAATATTTCTATTCAGGAATATTCAGGAAGAAAGTGATAAAGGCGGTTGATGGTGTGAGTTTTGAGATAAAGGAAGGAAAAACTTTGGGTTTGGTTGGTGAGAGCGGCTGCGGGAAAACAACTGTTGGGAGGACAATTTCAAGACTTATAAATCCTACAGAGGGGAAAATAATCTTCGGTGGTGAAGACATTACGAGCCTGAATGGCCGCGAACTAAAAAAATTGGGAAGGGAGATGCAGGTGATATTCCAGAATCCCGAGTCATCTCTGAATCCGAGGATGAGAATCTATGACAGTATTGCTGAACCCCTAAGGATTCATAAGGTCTGTAATAAAAAAGAGGAAAAAGAGAGGATTTATGAGTTAATCGAAACGGTTAATTTAAATGAAGAGCTTCTATTCAGGTATCCTCATGAGTTAAGTGGCGGGCAAATTCAGAGAGTTGTGATAGCAAGAATTTTGAGTTTGAATCCAAAATTTATTATTGCAGATGAGCCCACTTCTATGCTGGATGTCTCAGTCCAGGCACAAATTCTCAATTTGATGAAGGATTTGCAGAAAAAATATGGGATAAGTTACCTGTTTATTTCCCACGACTTAGAAGTAGTAGAGTGGATGAGTGATGAAATTGCTATAATGCATAAAGGAAAGATTGTGGAGAGGAAATAAGTATATTAATTGGAAAGTTTATCTTGGTAAAAGCACTTCTTTTCTAAAAGGCACACTAAACTAACAAATGAACCTAAAAGAAGCCACCAGGATATTGGTTTTAGACACCATTCACGGAGCGGAAATAATTGCAGAAGAGCTAAAGGAACTTGGAAAACAAGCGGAGGTGTTCGACCCATACCATCAGACCTTTACTAAAGCGTTGGATTACGATCTGGTTATCGCACCGGTTCACCTAAATCCAAACTTCGAGGTTGTAAAACGGGCTTTAACGATGGAGATACCTTTTATGAGCCATCACAAAGCGATAAAAGAAATTGCACGTTTGAAAAACCTGTTCAGCGATACAAAGGTGGTGGAAGTAACGGGGACGGTGGGGAAGACGGCGGTCTGCGAACTAATCTGTCAGCTGCTGAAAAACAATAATGCGAAGGTGCTTTCTCATACCAGTTCCGTTACAAGATTCCAATCGGCAGGGGAAGAGGTGCAATTCCCCAGAATCGGCGGCGCACCTGCGAACGTATTAAAAGTGATGCGCATAGCGAAAGAAAAGAATTTGAAGGCGGAGATTGCAGTATTTGAAATTTCGCTTGGTTTAACGGGAATCGGCGATGTAGGCGTAATAACGAGTTTGGAAGCAGATTACCGGATTGCCGGTGGCACAAAAGACGCTTCTGTTGCGAAAATCGCCTCGATACAGAATTACGCAGACGAAATAGAAGGTAGAAACAGAAAAAGCGCCGTGATAGTTCTTCCAGATAGTTTCGCGGAAATGCCGGAAAAACGAAAAAATGAACTGAAAGGGTTCAGGTTCAATACGAACTTCTTTGGCGCCACGGCAAAGGCAAAGAACCTGTGGTTAGACGATACCGAGCACAAGGTCTTTTTCGACGGGCTGAAAACCGTAAATGGTGATTCCGTAAGTGGCGGGATGAAATTCCATTTTGAAGCTGGTTTCTACGGGGACTATTACAGGAACAGTTTAGAAGCGTCGTTTTGCACGGTTTTGAGTCTTGGCATTCCACCAGAAAGGGTCAATACAGGCGACATTTCCGCAGTGCGCGGCAGATTGAAGGTTGAGAACCGAAAAGGGCGGTTTTTGATTGATAATTCCAATTCAGGCACAAAATTGACGTTCCTCGATGTGATAACGGAAATGGCGCGGCGGTATTCTGATAAGATGATTCTGATTGTTGGCGTGGAGTCGGAATATGTGTGTGAAGGTGTGAACGAGGAAGAACTGAAAGAAGTGGTAGCGAGTGCAGCAAGAGATTTCGTTGAGATAATAATCGTGGGTGATGAGTTCAAGGATAAAATCGAAGGTAAGACGGTGTTTTTTTCTGATACGCTGGATGCGGCGTTGGAGAAGGCGGTCAGCGATTCAGAAGAAGGTTCTGTGATTATCTCTAACGTGAAGACGTGGCGGTGATTATAGTCATTCCGAGAATTATTAACCACCAGATTACACA
>JAUWNY010000148.1 GCA_030612405.1 Candidatus Methanophagales archaeon
CCTCTGGTTCGCTTTTGCTTCGGGCTGAAGACCGCCTCAGGCTCTTCAGATTCCCCCTCGCGAGGGACACCCTGCCACTGTCGGCTTCTGCACCGATACGGGTAAACAGCACAGGAGGGATTTTAACCCTCTGGCTGATTAGGTTACGAGGCACGCTCACCGCAAGCCCGGAAAGGGCTTAATTAACACAGATGATAAAAATCAACAATGTTAAACCTAAATAAATCCGCGTAAATCCGTGTTAATCCGCGTCTCAAATAGAAGGAAGTTATACTTTATATACAATAGAAAAGAAAAAGAAGAGAAGGACTGAAAAATGGAGAAAATAACCATAAGTTTGATAAAAGCGGACGTCGGTGGATTTCCAGGGCATTCGACTGTGCGCCCTGAGTTAAAAGCAAAAGCGACAGAGTGGATGGAGAAGGCGAAAAAAGAGGGGTTGCTCGTGAGTTATCACGTGTTGAACGCGGGTGACGATTTACAGTTGCTGATGAGTCACCGGAAAGGAGTAGATTCGGAAGAGATACATGGATTGGCGTGGGAGACGTTTGAAGCGGCGACCGAGGTTGCGAAGGAGTTGAAGTTGCACGGTGCGGGGCAGGATTTGTTAGTGGATGCATTCAGCGGGAACATACGCGGGATGGGACCCGGGATAGCGGAGATGGAATTTGTGGAACGTGGGTCAGAGCCGTTAGTCGCGTTTATGATGGACAAAACAGAGCCCGGTGCGTTTAATTACCCGATATATAAAATCTTCGCCGACCCGTTCAATACCGCAGGGCTTGTCATAGACCCCACGATGCACGACGGGTTCGTGTTTGAGGTCTGGGACATAAAAGAGAAGAAGAAGGTGTTTTTGAAATGCCCGGAGGAGTTGTATTCGCTGTTAGCGCTGATAGGAGCGAAGAGTAAGTACGTGATAAAGCGCGTGTTCCCGAAAGGGTCGAGTCCAATACCGGAAGAGGAGCCGGTAGCGTCAATAAGCACGGAGAAGTTGTTCTTTACGGCGGGTAGATACGTGGGTAAGGACGACCCAGTCGCATTGGTGCGAGCACAGGGGGGATTGCCGGCGCTGGGCGAGGTTTTAGAGCCGTTCTCACTGCCTTATCTCGTCAGTGGCTGGATGCGCGGTTCGCATAACGGACCTATAATGCCCGTTCCGTTCAAGTATTCGCAGTGCACTCGGTTTGACGGTCCGCCGCGAGTTATCGCTGCGGGTTTCCAGGTAAGTCATGGCAGATTAGTGGGAACCGCGGATTTGTTCGACGACCCTGCTTTTGACCTTTCGAGGAAGAAGGCAGGAGAGATAGCGGATTACATGCGAGCGCATGGACCGTTTGAGCCACATCGGCTGCCTGTAGAGGAGATGGAGTATACGACACTGCCGGATGTGTTGAAGAAGCTTGAAGGGCGGTTTGAGGATACCGAATAAGTCCGTCTGACAATATATTAGACAAAAACACATCGAAATGGAAATCGAGAATACATACTGCGAGGCATTTGAGGGATTATTCGCAAGGATATGCATAACCGCGAAAGACGAAAAGCGATTGGAGCGAGCGGCTTACAGTGCCACTGCATTGCCTTGCACCGTTTTTGGCGAGGCAGAAGGAGGGATAGAGAAGTGGCTAAGCGAGCACGAAACGCCTGACGGCAGAAAAGGCGCGATAGCACAGATATGGGTGAATTACACTAAAGGTAAAGACGAAGATGCCGCCGAAAAACTGGAGTATGAGATATCAAAACGAATACGGCAGGGAATACTGGTCGTGCCCACGACCTCGGTCTTCAATGCGATTGAAATCCCTGATGGGAATTTTATTGATACTGTGGACAGAATAGGTCACTGCGGCGATGGATACGAGACAATAGAGCGAAGGTTTGGAAGGGAAGTGGTCGTGGTGCCGATAATGATGGGGGAGTTTCTCGTGGAACGTCATTTAGGCTATAAGAAGGGAGTAATGGGCGGGAACTTATGGTTCTTCTGCAGTAGCATAGAAGCAGCATTAGAAACGGGTGAAAAGGCAATCAATGCGATAAACAAAGTAGAAGGTGCGATAACTCCTTTTGATATCTGCTCTGCGGGTTCTAAACCGGAAACGAAATATCCTGAGATAGGCCCCACGACCAATCATTCCTTTTGCCCCACGTTAAAGCATAGGATAAGCGGGTCGAAGGTCCCGGAAGGCGTGCAGTGCATTCCCGAAATCGTCATAAATGGCGTTTCGCTCGACACGGTAAAAGAAGCAATGAAAGCCGCGATAGATAGCGTAAGGAATGTCGAAGGATTAGTGAAAATATCAGCGGGGAATTACGGCGGTAAATTAGGGCGGTATAAAATTTATTTGGATGATTTTATCCCGCAACCTTTATAAAAAGGTATCCTAAAGATTTTCAAAGGCGAAGGGGAGAACGAGGGGCGAAAGCGAAAAGATGCGAACAAAAAGGAAGACGAATCCGCAGATTAATAGGCTAATAAAAGATTTAAAGAGGATTGCGAGGGAGAACAGCGCACCGATATGGAGGGATATAGCGAAGCGATTAGAGAAACCGCGAAGGAATTATGCAGCGGTAAATCTGAGTAAAATAAACAGATATTCCCGTGCAAATGATACGATATTGGTGCCCGGGAAGGTGCTGAGCGCGGGTACGCTTGAGAATCCGATTACCGTTGCAGCGTTGGGATTCAGTAAAAAGGCATTTGAGAAGATCACTGAGCCCGCAGAAGGAAAGGTAAAAAGCAAGGGAAAGTGCAAGTGCATAAGCATTGAGGAGCTGGCAAAAGACAATCCAAAAGGGACTGGCGTGAAGATAATCACGTAATCAAACGTTTAGAAAAGGTTTAACAAGAAAAAAATGGAAATAATAGATGGTGAAGGACTTATTTTAGGAAGATTAGCGAGTGAAGTTGCGAAACAGTTGCTAAAAGAAAAAGATAAGGAAATTGCAATTGTTAACGCGGAGCACGTGGTAATAAGCGGTTCCAAAGTGGGATTATTTGAGGAATACAAAACGAGAAAGAACAAGGGGTCGAAAGAGCAAGGACCTTTCTTCCCTACGATGCCTGATAGAATCGTGAAACGCACAATACGTGGAATGCTCCCATATAAACGTGCAAGAGGTAGAGATGCTCTTTCTCGTGTGAAGGTTTATCAGGGTATACCCGACGAATACGAAGGAAAAGCGAGTAAGAAAGTGGAATCAGCAAATGCAGAAACCAGGTTATCGCTCGGTAAATATATAACCCTGGAGGAGGTGAGTGGAAAGTTAGGATGGGCACCAAAAAGAAGGTAAAAAAAATAGTAAATCAGGTAGGGAAGAGGAGGAAAGCCGTTGCACGCGTAACTATACAAGAAGGCAAAAGCAAAGGAGAACGTTTGGTGAGGATAAATAAGAAGCCACTGGAAATCATAGAACCCGAAGTGATAAGGGCGAAATTATCCGAGCCTTTGTTTATCGCATCTCAGATCCCCGATGTCGCTGCTGACATTGAGAGTATCGAGGTGGACGTAAATATAAAAGGAGGCGGTTTCATGGGACAGACAGAAGCAGCTCGAACCGCTATTGCTCGTGGATTGGTTGATTGGACGGGGAATGAGGAACTACGTGAATCCTATTTAGAATATGATAGAAGCCTGTTAGTCAGCGATACGAGGCAGAAGGAGCCGAAGAAGTTTGGTGCTAAAGGTGCGAGAGCGCACAGGCAAAAATCTTACAGGTAAAATTTCTAAAATAAAAAATAAAAAATAAAAAGTAAAAAATGATTCCAGTTAGATGCTATACATGCGGAAGAGTAATATCCGATGTTTGGGAGGAGTACAAGGAGCGAATAAGGCACGAGAAGCCGGCAGAGGTACTGGACGAGCTGGGAATAACGAGATATTGCTGCCGAAGAATGTTTCTAACGCATGCTGAGCTGATAGACGAGATAGCACCGTATGAATGAACAACTACGAGAAGGGGGTTGTAGGGTAGCTTGGACTATCCTTCGGCGTTCGGGATGCCGAGACCTGAGTTCAAATCTCAGCAACCCCATATCATCACGCATATACGAATAAAATTAGGTCGGTTTCATTGGCAGAAAAAAGAGATAAATACACGAAATACGAAAAAGCACGCATCGTAGGTGCACGAGCACTACAGATAGCCGCTGGTGCTCCTGTGCTTATAAGAACAGAGGAAATAGACCCCATAGAGATAGCAATGGAAGAATTTGAGAGCGGAAATGTCCCGATAACCGTGAAAAGAAAGAAATAACATGCGCCTTGAAGAGAAATTTGAGGAGTTAAGAAAGCGAAAAGAGCGAGCTTTGATAGGGTTTGTAACTGCTGGTTATCCCACTGCTGAGGACACCGGGGAAATCGCTCGTGCGATGGTCAAAGGAGGAGTGGACATTCTGGAGCTGGGTTTGCCTTTCTCTGACCCTATTGCCGATGGCGTTACGATACAGCGAGCGAGTGAACGCAGTTTAGAAGCGGGAATGAATTCAGACGTGTATTTTGAAGTCGCAGCAGGGATAAAAGGAGTGGAAAAAGTCTGCCTTACTTATTACAACTTGGTGCTGCAACGAGGTTTGGAAGATTTTATAGCGGATTGCGAATCGGCAGGAATAAAAGGTTTAGTCGTGCCGGATTTACCCGTGGAGGAGTCAAAACCACTGCTGAGGATATGCGACAGGCATGAAACGGACTTGATTTTTCTTATCGCACCTACAACGACCGAGAAAAGAATGGCACGGATTTTGGACGTTGCATCAGGATTTGTTTACGTTGTATCGCTGCTTGGCGTGACCGGCGCGCGGGAGCAGATTTCTGATGCTATACACCCGCTTATCAGAAGGATACGAGCAGTAAAAACATCCGTATCCGTACCCCTGGCGGTGGGATTTGGCATCTCAAAGCCCGAGCATGTAAGAACGGTTTGCGAAGTCGCAGATGGAGCAATCGTGGGTAGTGCGTTCATACGGCTGATAGAGAAGGGACTGGAGTCAAAATCTAAAGCAAGCATGCTTCGTGAGATAGAAGAATACACAAGGAGTTTGAAAACGGGGACAAAAATCGTTTAACACTGTACTGCCGATTTTTCCGGTATATAACGTATAACTTCTACCTATCCTATTTAGGACGCAGATTTACGCAGAAAACTATTTTCTCAAATCATCAAATGCCTTACGTTTAACTCCGGGTTTAGTGCCAAAATTAAATTTAAAATCCGGATTATCTGCGTTCATCTGCGTCCGATCATCAAAAATTATTCTTTCTGGTGTCTCTGCGTTCTCCGTGAACTCTGCGGTGGAATTTAAGGATTTGGCAATTTCACTGGAAAAATCGACAGTGCCGCAAAGGATAAGTACATCATGTTTATCTCTTAAAAAAATCAATTATCTTAGTGTTAGTATTAGTGCCAAGACATAGCCCGGTAGTGTAGAGGTCAATCATCCGAGGCCCTGGACCTCGGGACGTCGGTTCGAATCCGTCCCGGGCTATTGCTATTGACTATTTAATGAATAATGGCAGTTAGAATAGGTATAATCGCAATACAGGGCGATGTGGAAGAGCACATCAGAGCGGTGGAGAAAACTTTAGCGGAGAGAGCGGAGCAAGGCGAGGTAGTAAAGATCAGGCATCGGGGCATAGTC
>JAUWNY010000006.1 GCA_030612405.1 Candidatus Methanophagales archaeon
AGCATGAGCAGCAGCACCGTTTATCGCCATTTCTCCTGCTGCCGTGCCAAAAACGCCCATTCCCACTCCTGCTACCATGTATCCCACCTGGGAGATGATGTGATAGGCTAAAAGTCTTCTTATGTCATTCTCAAGCACTGCGAAGACAACCCCGTACACCGCCATTATCGCACCCAACCATATCAGAATGTCTACACCCGGGAAACCTCTTATCAGCACGTATATCGCACTCTTCGTGGTGAATGCAGTAAGAAACACCGCGCCGGTAACCGTCGCTTCAGGATACGCATCCGCCAGCCATGCGTGTAAAGGCGGAACTGCGGCGTTTATGATAAACGCGAGGAATATAAGATTAGCACCCAGATACTCACCCCCTATACCCCAGGTAAACGAATCAAAGGCGAGAGAATTGCCATTATGCAAGTGTATCAGGACCCCGGCTAATAGGCACACACCGCCAAATGAATGCACCATAATATACCGAAATCCCGCACCGTATGCCGCTTTCGTCCTTCTATACCAAATTAATAGCAGTGACGCCCATGCCATTATTTCCCAGAAGAAGAACAGAGTGAAGAGGTCACCGGCGAAGACCACTCCCAACGTGCTTCCGACATATAAGAAAGCAGCTACGTGCTGCCAATTCTCCTTTATGTGAATTGCATAAAGAATCATGCAAAAGGAAGCAATCACGAATATGTATGCGAAAACCATGCTCAGCCGGTCTATTCTGCCGAGGGTAAGCTCATATCCCATGAAGGAGAGCTGCCAGAAAGGACCTGCCCCGAATACTCCCTTTGATATGAGAATAAGGTTTACAAATGCTATTACCGGGAGTAAGAGCAGATATGCCTGTTTCAGCCTTTCTTTTCCCTTTAAAACGGGTATTAGAAAAGCTCCGAAGAGGAATATGAACCCCGGATGAAACCACTCAATCACCACTTATCACCCCCTTCTTCCTGTAAATCCCAAATCCAAATGCACACCAATACAACCAAACAAATCCCAAATCCCAATACTATCCAATTTTTGGGATTTGGTAATTGGGATTTACCTGGGATTTGGTAGTATTTGACATTGGGATTTTCCTTTCTAATGCTTCTCATAATAATCCTCCTCTTTCTGAAGCCAGTGATGCCCGAGCGCTTTTGACGCAATGATGATGATAACACAGCCGACAAAACCGTAAATTGCGCTAAAGGCAGGTATTTCCTCCCACCAGAAGTGCGCATGCGGATGTAAAAACAGTTTAACAAGTACCCCAGCCAGAACACCTATGAACAGGCTCACGTAAAGCATCAAAAACAAATGTCTCATCGTTATCGCTATCTTCATCTTCATTTCTACTTCACACACCTCCTCCTAAACCTGCAACTGCGAGTTTTACAAGGTCTAATATGTGAAATGTATTCGGGAACAGGCAGAAAACGATGGAGAAAATTGCCGTCAAGGTCAGAGGAACGAGCATGAAAATAGATGCCTCTTTTATCTCTGGCTTTTTATTACTATTCTTATTTCCTCCATCCGTCCACTTTTCTGGTTCTGGTTTACCAAAGAACGCAATATATATTATCGGGAAGAAATAAACAATATCCAGTAGAGAACTTACCAGAAGCACCGCCAGCAAACCCAGGGCATGCGCATCCAGCGTACCCATAGCAAGATACCATTTACTTATAACTCCACACACCGGCGGGATGCCGCTCATTCCAAGCGCGCCTATGGCGAATGCTACCATCGTTACCGGCATCGTTCTTCCTATACCCGCCATCTCGCTTATGTTCTTCTTGCCTGTAACTACTATTATCGCACCGGCGCACATAAACAGCGTTATCTTCATGAACCCGTGGAAAGGGATGTGAAGCATCGCACCCTGTACGCCCATCGTGTTTAACAACGCCACGCCAAAGAGGATGTAAGACAACTGGCTTATCGTGGAATATGCAAGTCTCTTTTTTAAGTTGTCTTGCGCGATTGCAATCAGAGAAGCGACAATCATCGTGAACGCTGCTAGGGAAACGAGTATTACCCCCAGACCGATCGCACCCATCAACTCTATACCATATATGTAACACACAACTCTGACGACTACGAACACTCCCGCCTTCACCACTGCTACGGCGTGTAAAAGCGCACTCACCGGTGTAGGCGCAGCCATTGCCGTTGGCAACCATGAGTGGAAAGGCATATATGCAGCTTTCATGGAGCCCAGCATGAATAACGCAAATAGCAGCATCAATGTCATGCGCGAAGCCGAAGCGACTGTTAAAATACCGCCGTTCTCAAAGTCTGTCGTCCCGGTAAGGTAAAACGTTAACACAATCGCAACAAAGAAGAACCAACCCGAAGTAAGCAAATAAGCTAAGTATTTACGACCTGCAAATCGTGCTTCCTCTGCCTGGTCCGACTGCTCTTGCTTATGTCCCCATTCAGCTAAGCCATTGTGAGCCACTAACGGATACGTTGAGATCGTTAATGCCTCATAAAAAAAGTACAATGTAATCAGGTTCTTGGATAGTGCCATGCCCACCGCACCGAAGATGGCTAAAGCGAAACAAGCATAGTATCGCGTTTGTGCGTGTTCGTGCAGCGATCTCATATATCCTATGGAGTAGGACGACACCAGAATCCAGAGGAAAGAAGAAGTAATAGCGAATATAAGACCAAAAGCATCTACTCTGAATATAAAATCAAGCCCGGTAAATATAGTAAAGAGCGGACATTCGATCACATTTCCTGCTACAATAATCGGTGCCATAGAAAAGACTATCAAAAACTGCATTATGCTGGCGAGCATCGTGCAGCTCTCTCTTATGTTTGGTTGCTTCCTGAAGAGTAATATGAGAAAAACGCAGATAAAGGGGCATGAAATTGCTAACAACGGACTTATGGATTCCACTATCGCCAACTCATCCACCTCCTAAAATTATAAGTGATGCCCTTACGGCTAATCTAACGAGTGAAAGGGGGAACAAACCCCCAATTAAACAGAAGAGCGCAAAAACAACAACTGGGAATACCATTGGAAAGGGTGCCTCGTGGGCCCTAACAGCACCGCTTTCAATCATTAAAACCTTCGTCACTCTAAGATAATATGCAGCGGCGTAGATAACATTAAATAAGAGAAGGATAAAAGTCGTAATTAGCACCACACCACCAACAGATTGAATTGCCAATGCCACAGACATTATTATTAAGAGTTTACTCCAAAAACCGAGTAACGGAGGCAAGCCTAATAATGAGAGCAAGCCCACCGACATTGAGTAACCGGTAAAGGGCATGTCGCGTCCAATGCCACCCATTTTCGCAAGCTCCCTGGTGTGGATACCGTAATGAATGTTACCAGAACCCAGGAAAACCATCGCTTTGCCTACACCATGACTTAAAATATGGAGTAAGGCGCCAGCCATAGCTAAAGATGCTGCTTCTGGAGGAGATTTTGATGGTTCCGCTACGGTTGAGAGAATATAAGCGGCAACACCTGCACCTGTGGCTACAATACCCATATTGACAATGCTTGAGTAAGCAAGAAGTCTTTTCAAGTCCTTTTGGAAGAAGGCAAAGAGGTTTGCCACTGTCATTGACAGAAGACCCAGGATAAGCAAGATAAGACCATAATTGTAGTAGAAGGGGTAGAGCGTAAACAACACCCTAATTAACGCATAAAATCCAACCATTATCATGATTCCGCTCAGCATTGCTGAGATTGGACTGGGTGCAGCGGGGTGTGCATCCGGCAACCAGGTATGAAGCGGAAAGATAGCCATTTTTATACCCAATCCTACGATGAAGAAAATAAAAGCCGCTTGAACTACTCTGTTTCCGTATAGCGGTGGCAATAGAAGCGAGAGGTCATGTATGTTCAGCGAGCCCGTAACCGCATACAGGAAACCTATGCCGAGCAAAAAGAAGCAAGCACCAATAGAACCCATAACGAGGTAAGTAAAACCCGCCCTCAGTGCTATCCCACCTTTCGAAGCTACTAATGCATACGCAGCTAAGGACAATATCTCAATAAAAACATACATGTTAAATATATCGCCAGTGACAGTTACACCGCATAAACCAGTTATAAAGAGTTGATACACGGTAAAGAAAGAGGCATTTTTACCCGGGACTTCGTGCTCTATACTACTCTTCGCATGTATTGCGCATAGCAAGCCTAAAAACAGAACGATGACCAGTACATAAGCGTTCAAAGCATCTACGAGATATTCTATGCCCCAGGGCGGCTCCCATCCGCCGAGCCAGTAATGTATGGTTCCTACCGTAAGGACGTGATTCAGGATATAAAAAGACATGACGAGCTGAACGAGAATGGTTGCGATGGAAATGAAACAGCAGGATTTCTTGTTCAGCCAGCCGGCAATCAGAATGGTGAAAGCAGAAAGCATGGATATGGCAACCACAAGCACCGGGAAATGTTCAACGGGGCTTAACATCATCCACTATTTACCTCCTTTCTCTTTATATTTACGCTTAACGCTTAGTACCATAGCGACACTCAAAAACTCTTCCTATGCTTTAGAAAAAGTATGAGCCAACAAAATATGTAAAGGTATCTCTTTTTTCCCAACGGGACACCGGTGGCACGCTTTATTCCCGCAATTTGCAATTGCACCGCGATATTACACCCCCAGCTCTCTCTCCTTCTCTATTATCTCCTCCTCTTCTATCGTCCCGTATTCCTCATACATACTTATTACGAGAGCGAGGGCAACCGCAAGTGTTGCTACTGCCACTACTATCGCGGTCAGGATAAGCACGTGAGGCAAGGGATTCACGTATATTCCTTTGTATCCTTCTATCACGATTGGTTCTGTTCCTCCTGTTATATCACCCAGCGAAATATAGAAGAGGAATATAGCAGTTTGGAATATGCTTAATCCAATGACCTTCTTTATCAGGTTGCCCTTTGCAATCATTGCGTAGAAACCAATGAGCATGAGAATTATGGAAACCCAGTAATTATATTTTGCAAGTATTTCCTCGATTAGCCATTCCATCATTTTTATTCCTCCTCTCCTCCTTCTTCTTCGGGTTCTCTTTTCCACGCGAGGTTGAAAAATATAGACGTGACTACTGCCATCACTGTTATCCCTATTCCTATCTCTACGAGGTCCATCCCCAAAGCCCTGTTCTCCTCAAAATGTGTTGTTAATGGGATGAAGCCGTAATTGAGAAACTGCGCAGCTCCAAGACTGAAGATTATGCACAAGAGTCCTACTCCCGCATAGATATACACCCCAAGGCTCATAAAAGCGGTATTTGCGCCCTCTGGGAATCTGTTACCCGCATTAACAATACCAAAAGCGATGACGAGCAAGACGAAAGAAGCGCCGAATATCACGCCGCCTTGGAATCCTCCCCCGGGTCCCCCCGCGCCATGTATTATCACATATAACGCAAACAACTGGATAAAAGGAACCATCAATCTCGATACGGTCTCCACGATGACATCTCCAGCCCTCTCTTTGCCCTCTCCTGCTTCACTATTTTCCGCGTTCAATGCTTACTCGCCTCCGGTCTTTTCTCGCGCCTCCTTAGCAATAACATAACCGCCACACCGGCGGTAAATATAACGGTGGTCTCACCAAGCGTATCGTAACTTCTGTAATCCGCGAGAATATAGGTTACCATATTCGGCACTTCTGTCTCATGGTGTCCTTCCTCCACATACCTTTTGATAAGCGCATACCGGTAAACATCCAGTTTAGCACCATCTTTTTTAATAAAGTAATATTTCTGCTCCTTCGGATAGAAATCCTGCTCCTTCTCCTCGGGAATAATAATTGCTTCCCATTCACCTTCTTTTATAGGCTCAATCCTTAACGGTAGTTCATCATCCCGAAAACCTATGGCTTTAAGTTTACTCGTCAGCACCCCTGGAACAACACCTTTATTCAAATTATCTTCTAACTCGGCAGCATCCAGGCTGATATCCAGGCTGATATACCCATTAGGAGCTGAATAAGGGTCACCGAAATCAGGTATATCCTCCGCTACGTAGATGAAAAGAACGCCTAAAAAAATTACAAAGAACAGTGCCGAAAGCGATATTAATTTCATTTCTTCTCCCACCTCGTTGTTCTGGATAAAGCAGCGATTAAGAAAGCAGTTGATGCACCCGCACCGACAGCGGCTTCGGTAAATGCGACATCCACCGAGTGCATCTCCACCCAGACCATCGCCATCAGGAAACTATAAGCGCACAATAGCATGATTGCACTCAAGAGGTCTCTCACGGTGATTGCTGCGATAGCGATTGCCACAATTAAAAACAACAGCACGAGGTCAAGGGAAGGTATCATTTTTTATTTATCTCCTATTTTTTAGTTCGCAAATATAATATAAAAAACTATCGTTTTTTATCGCAACATTAACTTTTGCAGTTTTCATTTTTCATTTTTCATTGTCGCCGTAAGGCGACCATCACCATTCCATAAACACGTCAGCCACTTTATTTTGCATCGTCTTATCCACTAAGAGCGCATCAGCGGGTTTTTTCGCGATTGCATGCACCAAAAACTTACCGTCTTTTATATCTATGGTTATCGTTCCCGGGGTCAAGGTGATGGAATTAGCGAGTGTAACGAGAGCGAAATCGCTTCTCAAGGAAGTATCAAATTCTATTATGAGCGGGTCTATCGGCATCTTCGGATGTAGAACGCGGTATGCGACATCGAAGTTCGCCAGTACTATCTGCCACAATTCCCAACCGAGATAAATAACGAATCTAAAGGACTTAGAAAGCATTTTATCTCCCTTTTCCTTCACCAGCAGGTCATGAGAAATCAATGCAATAATTGCACTGCATATTATACCCGCCCCGACGTGGAGGGCGTCGAAGATACCGGATAAGAGCAGCCAGAATAGAAACATGGCACAAAACGTTACGAGTATTCCAAAACCTTTTCCTGATTTAGCGTTCATTTTCTCTTCCTTCCCTTTCCCTTCTTCACATCCTCGCATCCCCTTTCTTCCAAGGCTTCACACCCGTTTTATAAGCCGCTTTCATTATCGCATGTG
The DNA here is from genome assembly GCA_030612405.1 of Candidatus Methanophagales archaeon. GTDB lineage: Archaea > Halobacteriota > Syntropharchaeia > Alkanophagales > Methanospirareceae > QEXZ01. The sequence goes on from JAUWNY010000006.1 coordinate 7,030, forward strand.
TCGCCGTTGGATTGGCGAGGAAAATGAATATTATTAAAAATAAGAGCTTCACGGGTACAAGTTTCACCGAGAGTTCCGCTCCAGGGCTATAAACGAAGAGATGATATAACAGCAAACCTGCGATTATAAGAACCTCTCCAAGCGTATCGCACTTCCCGGTCGCATGCAGTCGCGTGTAAAAATCGGGCAATCTCAATAAGCCTATTACGCCGGTGAACATAAAGATAATTCCAGCAGCCAAAAATATTATCACTATCGCATCTATTAAGACCATACCTCACCCCTCTCTAAATATTTTGCGAATGCTAAAGTGCCAATGAAATTTAGTACTGCATAAAGAAGCGAGATGTCAAAGAACAGAGGTCTTTCGAAATAATAGCCGATGATAACCAGGAGGACGATTGTTTTTGTCCCTATTACGTTTATCGCTGCCACACGATTGAACACGCCGGGTCCAAGCGCTGCTCGGTATAAACTTAATAATATCGTGAGCGCGATTAACAGCCCGATAGCTAAAAATACTTCTATCATTTTTCGCTTGTTTGCTTAACTCTTGATTGATGTAATATAAATAACTTTCGGAATTATTCTGGAAGCGTAGAAAAAGACAAGGGAGTAGGTTCGGTAGCGATGACGATATTTGAAAAGCAAAAGAAGAGGGCGCTTGAGAAATTGCGGATAGGGGGAGCAGACGAAGAAATAGTGGGGATAATAGAGAAGATAAACAGCTTTGAGGGGTTCTTTACCACGAGCAGTTGCTCTGGCAGAATCGTTTTGATTTCTATCCCTGAGATAGGTGCGAAGCGAGCAGCGAAGTTTATTGGTAAGTGGCATCGTCCCCCGGTGAGCAGGGAAGAGGTGCAGGAAGCGATAAAGCTAAAAGGCAGGGAGGGGATTACCGAGGAAAGAGAGATATGGCTGTTATCGCAATCGCCGATACTGCACGTGGCATGTAGGGATTTAGAGAAAGCAAAGGCGTTGTTAAGAATAGCGATTGAATCAGGGTTTAAATACAGTGGGATAAAGGCGATTTCAAAAGATGGAAAAGTGGTAGTGGAGATAGTGAGCACGGAAAGGATGGACGTGCCGCTGGGTAAAGATGGTGTGATGTTTTGCAGCGAAGGTTATATGGATTTTATCTTATCGAAGGCAAATTTCATGCTCGAAAGGGGTAAAGGGAAGTTGAAGAGGTTCTATTCTGGGTTGGAAGAACTCGAGTAGATTAGGTGTTGTGAAGATGCAGGATACAAGATACAAGATACAAGATACAAGTGAGAGCATGAGAGCAGAGTTCTGTTTTTTATTCTCTGTTTTCTTCTCCTCAAACCTGTATCCGGCATCTTGAATCCTGGCAGCTAAACAAATTCACTGATTTTATTCGTATAAGATGAAAGGTCCGTAAGTTCGTTATACGTTTCAGGCGGGCTCTTCAAAACAATTCTCAACCCCTTCGTACCATATTTCTGATACAGCTGCTGTATCAAATCGGAGCCATGCCGTGCACCTGTAACTTCTCGTTTGATTGCACTGGGAGCCTGTATTTTCTCCAGGTTTCTATCCCGCACTTCTTTAAAAATTTTTTGTTTGAAGTGCTCGAACTTTTCTCTCAGGGGCTTTTCCAGAGACGGGAAATGATAGCCTTCCTCTGTTATGTTCTCTTCTAATATGTCTAAATCTGTATACAACTCTTCAAATTTCGATTTCTCGGCTTGCATTCGTTTTAGAAGGATGTTGGCGACTAATGATGACGATCCAGGTATCATTTTATTATTTCATTTAGTGTGTCTCTCATTCGAACTAGCTCCTTTGCTTATCTATATCTTTTACCTCGTTTATTAATCTTTCCTAACGGAAAAGAAACTTTGCAAAGAGCGCCTCCCTTCAACAAAGTTTGCTTTTATAGCAAGGTTTGTTGTCGTCCACTTAGCTGATCTAATCATTTTTTATGACAATCTAACAGTTCATATTCGTTTGTAAAGATATTCACTCTTAAGTTGTATTCTGTATAGCCATATAAAATTTCTCCTCTTGAAATGATTTCTTCTAGGATTTGATCTCACGCAACTATTTTCGAGATTAGTTTTTGATGCGATCCGATTAATGCCATTATTATCTCCCCACTCTTCCGTCAACTTACCGGTGAATGCCTGCTTGAGTCCCCGCAGCATACACACTTCCTCCCATACCATAATATGCGTCATAGATGTGCTGATAAACAGTGTCGCATTTCTGCTGGTAAACCTCAGGCGTATAATTCCTTGGCAGTCCTTCATCCAGAATATTCTGGATGGTAAGAACCACATCTGCTCGTGTCTGCTGCCTTTTTCGCCAATCCAAAACCAGTTTCTCTTTCTTCAACACCGTCAACACCCTTTTAGCGACAAGTTTCACCTGTTTCTTTTCTTTCGCCATCAAATCAGGTTTATAAAGCAAATCGAAAATTGCGAGTTCTTCCTCCGTAAGATTTTCAGAAATACCTCTCTTTTCCTCTTCACGCAGTTCCCTTGCAAACGCAAGTAACTTATCAAAGAACATCTCAACATTTATCGCACCTGAGTTATATTCATCAATCATCCTCTGGAGTTTCTCAAGAAAGTTCAGCCTTGAGCGGTTCACCCTGACCATTTCGGTCAGTTTCCTCTTAACGGCATTTTTCAATCTCTCTGCGTGTATATGCTTTTTCTCACGCGTAAATCGCCTTTTCAAGGCTTCAAAATCTATCTGGCTGAGGTCAACTCGATACGTCCCGTAAGGTTCTAGCGGCTCCCTGATGACATAACCCTCGGCTTCTATGGACTCGTCAAGCAACTTTTCTACTTTACCCATAACTTCTGATATATCTACCTCTGGCGATAGCGACCTGATTTTGTCTGCGATAACCTTGAATAATGCAGATAGTTCGCCAAATTTCACAGCCTCGGGGTCGGGGAGAATAGCCTTGTATAACTTATTCACGTTGGTTGCAAATGCAAGGTACTTTCTTTTGGATTCTTCGTTTACTAAAATGGCATCAACCGCATCATCCAATAATTTAATCCTCTCAAATTTTGCTGAGCTGAGAGTTTTAGGTATGTCAATCCCTTTTTCTTCACAGAACGTTGTTAATTCGGCAATAGCAATTTCAAGCTCTTTTATAAGTTCTCTTTTTGGCTTGACCGGACTCTCTCCTTCTTTAAGACCTCCGCCAATGGCAGAACCGTAGATGGCTAACGCTTTCTGGAGTTCTCTGAAAACGCCGATATAATCCACAATCAAGCCATTGGGCTTATCTTTGAATACGCGGTTTGCTCGGGCAATAGTTTGCATCAGGGTATGGTTGCGCATGGGTTTATCGAGGTAGATGGTAGAAAGGCACGGCACATCAAAACCCGTCATCCACATTGCACACACGAACACGATTCTGAAAGGGTCGTCTGCGTCTTTAAATTTCGTTGCTAAATCTTCTTCATTCATCCGCTTGCGGTGGTTCACGATGTCCAGTCCGAGTTTTTTGAATCTTTCCACTTCGTTTTGTTCACTGCTCACCACTACCGCCATATCCGTCTCTTCCATAAACTTAATCTTAGCTTCAATAACTTCTCGTTCTTTATCGTCCCTCGCATGCTTTAAATCCTCTTTCAGGCTTTCAATACATCCCTTCCAGTATTTTTGCACCTTATCATACATCTTCACTGCGGTTGGCTTGTCAATGGCGACAACCATTGCTTTGCCCTGATAGCCACGACTCACGAAATGAGCGACAATATCCTCAGCGATTTTCTCCAAGCGGTCATTTCTCGTGATGAGGTGGTATTGCCTTGCGAATTCACGCTCCAATTTCTTCTCCTGCTCTTCATCAAGCATGGATTCTTCTACTATCTGCTCAATGTCTTCATTTAAATCTTCATTTTTTAACTGGAGTTCGGGGATTCTGTTCTCATAATAGAGAGAGACAGTAGCGCCATCGTCCACAGACTGTTTGAAGTTGTAAATGCTCACATAATCGCCAAATGTCTTTCGCGTGAGTTCTTCACCTACAATCAGAGGTGTTCCCGTGAAAGCAATGAAAGCAGCATTTGGCAGCGCTGTTCTCATATTCCCGGCTAAAACATCGTATTGTGTGCGATGCGCCTCATCTGTAATCACGATAATATCCGAGCGGTTTGATACGACAGGATACTGCTTGCCGGTTTCTGTTCTGAATTTATGGATTAAAGTGAAGATGTTGCGATGGTCTTCGCTTAAAAGCCGTTTTAGGTGTTCGCCACTTTCTGCATGAACTTCCTCTTCGGTAACTGCACCCACACTCAGGAAATTCTTATATATCTGCTCGTCAAGTTCTTTTCTGTCGGTGACGATTACAAAGGTGTAGTTCCCTTTGAATTTTCTTAAGATTTTCTGCGAGAAAAAGATCATGGAGAAACTCTTACCGCTGCCCTGAGTGTGCCAGAAGACACCCAAGCGGCCCTTGACCGCACCCTCATCCTCTGTCCTTCTCCCATAGGGAGAAGGAAAACTTTCGGCTAATTGGTTCAGGACTTGTTCGGGCTGATTAATGACGAGGGCGTTTGGAATTCGTACAATATTAAACCCCAGCGACTTCAGAGAAGCGTCTCTTTGCTGGTCTTTCTTTTGAACGTCGGATCTTCTATGGATAGAACCATCCAGCTCAATAACCAACTGCTTCTCATGGCAATAAAAATCGGCAATATAATCTCCTATCTGATGCTGCCGCCGAAATTTCAGATTTAAAAACCGTCGGTCCCGTAGCATTTCCCAAAGGATTTGTTCCGCCGGAGTTTGGCTCTTACGAAGTTCCCGCGCCCTCTCCACCAACCCCGCAAACTGAAACCCGCCTCGATAATGCACTCTCTCCCCTCTCCCTCTGGGAGAGGGGCCGGGGGTGAGGGTTGCGACCAATTTATTGATCGCACTGTTCACACCCAGATATTGATGGTTTTTTGCAATGATTTTGATAACCGAGCCGCTGGTATCCTGAAACAGGATGAAGTTCTCGAATATATCCAGAAAACGGCTTTTCTCGCAGGTGCCCCTGATGATTGTATCGAGAGAAACAACCCCTTCTTTCCCTTCACTTCCTATCTTCTTCCATTCGCTGAAGTGTTCCCAGTCTGCGCTGGTGGTGCCAATCCTGCTTTCTGAACCGTTGGAGAGGACAATAAAGGCGTTGTACCAGAATATCTGAGGTATGGTACTTTTATAATCTGAGAGGTTGTCACGATAGGCATTTTCCAAGCGTTTATGCGTGGCTTTTAACTCGATAAAAATAAGCGGCAAGCCATTGACAAAACACGCGAGGTCTGCACGGCGTTTATACATCTCGCCGGTGACCCAGAACTGGGAAGCCAAAAAGAAATCGTTGGTCTCTGGATTGTCAAAGTCAATTACCTTTACTGTTTCTATCTCTTCGCTGCCATTTTCCATGCGAATTGGAACCTTTACGCCATCTTTGAGCATCCGGTAAATTTCTTTATTGGCAACTACGGGATTTAATGAGCTGCGGTCTCTGCACAACTCCTCAATGGCGAGGGCAATGGCTTCTTTGGACAACTCGGGATTCAGACGAAACAAAGCTGATTTCAGGCGTGGCACTAAGACAACATCAGATGGTGTTTCTCTGCCAAGCGTTCCGTTTTCGCCGAATTTTTCGTGGAAACAATTCACCGTTTGCCAGTCCAGTTCGGCAAAGAGCGCGATGGCTGGCTGCTCTACCAGGGCGTATTCGGAGTAGTCGTTATAGTCTTTCATTATTAGCCCTCAATGAGACCAAGATCACTCAAGTATTGCGAAGGTTTTTGCCACCACACATCACCCCAGGGCATTACTTTGGTCTTAGGATATGCTAAAACCAGCAAGCGTTTTGAACGTGTAACTGCAACAAATGCATTGCGCTTTTCTTCCTGCAGCGCAGCACCACTGGCTCGATAGTCGGGAAACGTCCCTTTCGCCATGCCCATTACCACAACAACATCAAATTCCAAGCCTTTCGCTGAGTGCACCGTGATCAATGCCAAACCCTCTTGTCGTGGCTGTTGAGTTGTCCCTAAGGCGACTTGCCCTAAAAACGATGTAAGAGAGTGCAGACCTCCAGACTGCGAACGCAAAAAGAAATTCCAATGCTTACGCCATGTTTTGGTGTCTTCCATAATCAAGGCGCGTTCTTCTTGGCTTTCTTTATTTTCTGCAAAGTTATCCAAATAATCCATCGCATTTGAAAACTTGAAATCCTGCTCCGTCCATTCCATTACCTCTATGGCCTGAAGCACAGCCTCTTGATCTTTCCCACGCACTCTTTTCTTTAAGGTAGCTAAGAGATCCCGCCCATTGTTGACATTATCATTTAAGGGCAGGACATCTTCTTCGCGCATATTCCAACGCTTGAGAAGCATTCCAAGGTGTAAGCGGTCACGATGATTTACTAGGAGACGTAAACAGAGTTCAAAATCCTGCAAGAGGTAAGACTCGCTTTCGTGTTGGGCTGAAAGCTGTTTGTAGAACGGCCATTGACGTTTATCCAATTCTTTCTCTACTGTGGATAACACATATCTGTTTCGCCCCAGCAAAACACAACGTTCCAATGTTATGGACCCTTCAATATCGTTATGTCCCTTGTTGATAAGGTCTTGAATATGATCAAGGACACGAACTGCCTCATGTTGCTCGTCCTCGCCCACGATCAATTCGATTGATCCGACGATGGGTAGTTGCCCTTGTACCTCATATTCGGGATTCAATGCCTTTGCCGCATTGACGACAGCTTGAGAAGATCGGAAATTTTCATCCATAGATGTCTTCTTTGCACTAAAATCCCTCTCGAATAGATTAAGGTATTTCGGATCAGCCCCGTTCCAAACAAAGATAGCTTGCTTTGGGTCACCCACCATCATTACATTGCGATATTCTAACCCACAAAGAGCACGTAGAACTTGATACTGCGCCTCATTTAAGTCTTGCGCCTCGTCAATACAGATGTAGCGATATTGTCGGCGGTAGAAGTCAGCAATTCGGGGACGCTCTTGAAATAAGCGGTATGTAAGTAGCAATAGATCGTCAAAATCCACAGCATAGGACGCACGAAGACCATCATTGTAAGCCTTGTAGACTTTCCTATTAATTTCGTTATCCAACATCTCTGGAAGCAACAAATTGTTTTTGGCCTCCCTAATCATCTCAAGCCAGCGACTGAGGAGCTTCTCCCGCTCCTTAGCGTTCCCGGCACCCTTCAACAAGTGCCTAAGTTCAGGGTATTCAGGGTCATTCATTGCAGCTTGCAGGAGGACTTGCATGCAGTCTTGATACGATTCGAAGATGTTAGGGAGCTTGTCGATTCCTACAGATTTACCTCTATTAGCAAGCACTTCCATACAAAAGCTATGCAACGTGCCGATGAAGGCACGTTGCTCTATATCCGGGAATTCCGCTAACCGCTCTTTCATCTCGTTTGCGGCCTTGTTCGTGAAGGTCAAAGCCAGTATGCGGAAATGTCCTTTGCTTTCGTTCAATAGTCGCCTAATGCGCTCTGTTAAAACGCGAGTCTTTCCAGAACCTGGTCCTGCAACAACAAGCAGTGGACCATCGCCATGTTGAACAATCTTCTGTTGAGTTGGAGAAAGACGGAGAGTCATACGATATCTCCACCCCCTCGTTCTAAACCCCTGTCAGCGGATATCTTCTCAAATAGCTGTCGCAATTTATCAGGGAACCTACGCGCTTCATCATCCAAAGATGTGATCGATAAAGCAAGTGGCCCGGCGTATTGGGTCTTTTTCTCCGTCAAGATATCAACCAGTGCTCTCTGATGTCCCCCTGGCGACTTGTAGTCCCTTTTAGTAGTCTCGGTTTTCTTCTGTCCATGCATTTTTGGAATGTAGTTGTTATCAAGGTAATTTTTTGTGCTGTGATAAGAGTCCAGCATGGTTAAGATCGCATCTTCATATTTTTCGGAGATAAGATAAGACTCGAAGTTATGGCCATTTGGAAGCACGAAAACATTCGGATGCTTGGGATAGTCCTCAACTCCAATCTGCTCTAATGCATTTTTAACATGTTTAAGTGGTCCGGGTTCACCATCAGAAAAGATGTACCACGGTATTTCAAAACCGGAAGATAATCTCAGGAAAGGTAAGTAGTTTCCAGATCCACCAACCCCAACCAATGTGATCCCTAAAGCAGGCGGTTGCCGTTCCCAATACTGTTCAGCGAAAATTGGTAGTGCTTGTTCTTCAGTTTCTCCCTCAAAGAGTACTATGGCACGGGCATATAAAATGTCGCCTCTTGTATTCAGTATCCTACGGTTGATCTTGCGAATATCCTCGTCAGTAAGCAATGTTGTATCCATCCGAGTTACCACTGTATTGGCACCATCTTTTCTGAAGTGGCGGAACTGGGCTACCTTTGCCTGACCTGCAATATATGGGGAATGGGTGCTGATAATTCGTTGCCCCGGAATCTCTTCAAGTTGCTTAAAAAGTGCTCGCTGAGCCTGGGGATGCAGGTGTGCTTCGGGCTCCTCCAGCGCTAACATTGGATGCACTTTGTCACCCTTCGCGTTTTTTTGCCGCCATGTGGTATAGGCACGAAACGTCAGCACCGCCGCGAGACTCCGCGTGCCCATGCCGTGTCGGGCGAGCGGAAATGTCTGAGCTCCTTTCGTTGCAAAATTTACATCCATACCCTTGCTCAAATCGCGTAGGTAACGTGGAATCGGTGTAATAGAGACACTGTCCTTATCGCCTCCGATGGTTTTATATAAATCATTTAGGTGCTCTTGAACGTGAACAAGGACGTCACTACCAGAAATAATCTCGTCGTTGAGTTTAGTAAGGGCTTTTTCTAGTGCCTCAATCTGTGCATCTGTGAGACCTGGATCGGACACTAATTTATGCCAGAAAGAACTCCGGCTCTGCAATTCTTCCTTTATATCACGCTTTGCATCTAGGAGATAGAGGGCCAGAGGCTCGATTTTAGCAGCCGTGACCAAACCAGCAGTTTCATTGATTTTTGCAAGATGCCAATTATTCGGGTCGTCTTGCCAATCTACGAGGAACTTCCGTTTCGTGATATATTCGCCTCGTGTCGAATCCCACTTCATCCGAGTACGAATCGCCGCAAAGTCATTATCGTTGTCATCCTGTGAAACACCATTTCCCCAAAGCGCAACCCAATAACTCCCTTCAGGAAAAGTCTCAATAATGTTTCCGTCATCATCTGTTGGACGGATAAGTAAGTCAATAGTAATCTCTCGGTTCTCGGGAACTTTGCTCTCGGAAGGCCCCAGAAAGACATCCTCCGTGGAAATGACGCGTTTTCCAGCTCCGATTGCTGCGAAAAGTGCATCGAGAAAACTTGTTTTTCCAGAGTTGTTCTCTCCAATAAGAACAGTTAGCCAGTCTAGTGAAACGTTAACTTCTTTGAGTGAGCGAAAGTTGCGGATGCGAACCTCTATAATCTGGATGCCACTATCTTGAGACTCTATGCTCATGCCTCTGAACCTCCTATAGTAAGACCGAGTGTCGTAACATCCACTTCGCCCGAAATCAGCTTTGGCAGCAGCAGGTCACGGGTACGGCGGGGATTTAAATTTCTTTTTCTTAGTAAATCAATCTCTTCTGTTATTGGTTTTACCATTTCCGAAAAAAAGATTTGCGATTTTTTGTCCGCTAATGCTACTTTTTTAATTACTAATTCATTCCAATGTCTCTTATATTCATGAGTTTCTACCAGATTACGAACCAAGAAAAACAAATAATAAATTAAACCGTTGTCGTTAGAAATAAAAGGAATAACATTTGGTCCTAAAGAAAAAGGCTCCACCATTATTTGCATTTTGCACGTATGGTCACCAAATATTATTATTGATTCTTCTGAGGATGCATAATGGTCAGATTCGTTATTGTGAAAACCCAAAAATTCACTTCTTGATTGATCTATTGCAGGAATATTCCCCATTGGCAATACCTCTTTTTGAGTGTATGTTCTACCTGCTTTTAATCTTTTAACAATGTCTTTAACTTTCTTCACCTCCCACCCCTCCGGTATCTTCCCCAATTCTGAATGCACCATTTTCACCTTCTCGTGTCCTAGCAATCGAAACTTAACAAACCACTCTCTGTAAATGGCCTGTGCCATCTCTTCTAAAATCTGAATGCGGCGAGTGTTGTTCTCAATAAGGTCATCATAAGCCGATAGAATAGCGGCGATTTTGCGCTGGATGGGAAGAGGTGGGGCGTCAATCTCTAAATCTTGCACTACATTTAAATCTGCTCTTTGACGCCCTGATGCACCAAACATGGATTTTTCTGCGGGTTTCCTGATTATGTCTGAAACTGACAAATAATAAATAAATGAACTATCTGAAATTCCTTCTCTATGTCTAAAGACAAAAAATTCAGTTGAACCAAAACCTTCAATGGCGCTATCCTTTACTTGCACAATTTTACCATTTTCTAAACAAGGAGTTATTCTGGCAAATAAGACATCCCCCGTAATAAACTTTGAACCGCCGCCCTTAAACCACCTCTTCTCTGTAAAAGAAACATATCTATTGCCTGGAGATATATCTTCCATTTTTATGAATGGGTATTCTTTACCCTTTTCAAGTGGTATTTTAGGATTGATAATCACAAAATCAGAAAACTTCACCTTCCTCCACCCCTCCTTCACCTCCTCCGTCATTCCTTATCACCTCTCAATCTCCTTTCCATCTCCAGCATCTTCCTTTCTCGCTCTAATTCCTTTTTCAGTTCCTCTTCTGTCGGCAAATATAACTTATATTTTGACGCAAATATCTGCTTACTGTCCTCAAGCAGCGTATACCTCACCATCGTCTCGTTTTTGTCACTGCAAAGAATCAACCCGATAGTGGGATTATCACCATCCAATTTCTCCTCTTTCTCAAAATAGCGCGCATAAAAATCCATCTGCCCGATATCCTGATGGGTCAGTTTGCCAACTTTCAAATCAATAAGGACAAAGCACTTCAAGATGTAATTGTAAAATACGAGGTCTATGTAATAATGGTCACCATCAACAGTAATTCGTCTTTGCCGGGCTACAAACGAAAAACCTTTGCCCAACTCCAGTAAAAACGCCTGCAATTTATCTATCAAAGCATGTTCGAGGTCCTTCTCGAGAAAGTTCCGGCTCTCTTTCAAGTCTAAGAATTCCAGCACGTAAGGGTCTTTGATAACATCCTTCGGCTCTTGTATTACCTGCCCTTTTGTTGATAGTTCCAGAACCTTTTCGCTGTCTTTACTCAATGCGAGCCTCTCATATAGAAGCGAGTTTATTTGCCGTTCCAGTTCCCTCGTGCTCCAATTATTCTTGACAGATTCCAGCATGTAGAAGTTTCTCGCTTCCCCGTTTTCAATCCTAAAAAGAAGTCTATAATGAGTCCAACTCAATTCGTGACGCAGTGCGTCACAATTTGGGAAAGTTTGATAAAATAATCTCATATTTCTTAGATTCGACTCATCAAAACCTCTGCCATAGTCTTTTGTTAATCTTATAGATAACTCTTTTATAAGCCCTTTTCCATATTCCGCCCTCTCTTCTCCTTTTTGTTCTTCCTCAACGATGATTCTGCCTACCTCCCAGTAAGCATGAACCATGGCAAAATTAACCGCACGGTAAGCGGTGCTGCGTGCTTTTTCTAATATCGCTCTTAGGTTCTGGTAGGTGGTATCTATGGATGACTGCTCCTTTAACGCTACGCCTTCTTCACTCATATCGTTACACCATCCAGTATCTTTACCACATTCTCAGCTATCTTCTCTTCCAACTCATGCGCTTTGGCATTCAGCCGTTCCAGCTCTTCGTTTAGTTCATGCAATCTCTCACTGAAATCAAAATCCTCTTCTTCCTTTTCCGCAACACCCACATACCTGCCTGGGTTCAACGAATATCCCTGGTCTATGATTTCTTCTATGGTCGCCACCCTGCAAAGTCCGGGAATATCACGATATTCGCCCTCTGGAAAATATTGTTCCGTAAGTTTCTGGCTCCCTTTCTCCGTTTCTACGCGCTCTTCACGGTAAAGTCTCACGATATTGGAAATGAACTCAATCTGCTCAGGTGTAAATTCCCTGTGTGCACGGTCTATCTGCCGGTAAATACTACGGGCGTCTATAAACAAAACTTTGTCTTTGCGATTGGTATGCTTCTTTCCCTTATCAAAAAACCAGAGCGTGCAGTGCAATGTCACGGTATAAAAGAAATTAGCACCTATGGCAATCACCACACTCACCGCTCTATCTTCTATCAGTTTCTTTCTGATTTCCAGTTCTGATTGCCGGGCATCGCTGGCTGAGTTCGCCATCACAAACCCTGCTCTGCCTCTTTCGTTTAAGGCACTCAAGAAAACCTGTATCCAGAGATAATTGGCATTGTTCACTTTTGGAACGCCATGAACAAACCGCTTATCCGCTTTGACTTTCTCCTTATCCACGCCATTAACATTGAAAGGCGGATTTGCCATCACGAAGTCGAACTTACCGATGCTGTTGTGGAAATCCTCATAGTAGGTGTTGCCCTGCCGAATATCGCCTGATAGACCATGAACTGCGAGGTTCATCTTGCACAGTCGCACTGTCTCCGCCGTCTTTTCCTGTCCGTAAATAGATATATCTGCACTGGGATTCTTCTTGTGTCTTTCTACGAATTTAGCACTCTGCACGAACATACCGCCAGAACCACAGGCAGGGTCATAGATTCTGCCGTGATAGGGTCCAATCACTTCCACGATGAGTTTTACCAGTGAGGTCGGAGTAAAAAACTCACCGCCTCTTTGCCCTTCTGCCATGGCGAACTTGCCCAGGAAATATTCGTAGATTCTCCCAAAGACATCTCCTTCGAGTGTCATGGGAATACCGGAGAAGGTTTTGAGCAGTGCGACAAGAACGTCATTTTCCAGCCTGTTATAAGTTTTAGGAAGAACGTCTTTCAGGTCTTCATTTTCCATTTCAATGGCTTTCATAGCATCGTTAATCGCTTTGCCTATGTTTTCCCCTTCTGAGAGATTCAAGAGATAAGAAAAACGAGCTTTCTCCGGAAGATAGAGAACACCTTTCGCCTGATAATCGGCTTTTGTGATTCCACGACGACCACTCATCTGTTGTTTTTCTATTTCCTGCTCTGCAAGTGTGAATTTATAGTCAGCAAAGCGTAAGAAAATTAAACCAAGGACTGGAACGGAGTATTCAGAAGATTTAAGCCGCGAATTAGCCCTGAGTTGGTCCGCTGCATTCCACAGCCTCTTTTCTATTTCGTTTATCATGCCAACCCCTCTTCTTTGAACATTTTTCACCCCTCCTTCATCAACCCCGCATCCACAAAACTCGTATAACCATCACCACCTATAATAATATGGTCCAAAACCCTTATACCCACCAAATTACACGCTTGAACCAAACGATTGGTAATCTCAATATCCTCCTCACTTGGATTCGGCTCTCCACTTGGATGATTATGCACGAAGATTACCGCAGCCGCAGACTCCTTTATCGCCTCTTTTATTACTTCTCGTGGATGCACCACGCTTGCCGTTAAGCTTCCTTCTGAAATTGTTATATCGTTAATTATTTTATTTCTCCCGTCCAACAGCATGACTTTGAATACCTCTTTCTTTAAATCTCTTAGATAAGGCTTGTAATAATTGACTACATCATCAACTGATTTAATTTTCCTTCCCATTTTGGTTTTCTCTCTCAAAAAGCGTTTGCCTATTTCCAAAGATGCTTTTATCTGTGCTGCTTTTGCCATACCAATTCCCTCAACCGAGCATAACTCCGAGAAACTCGCGGAGTCTAAGTTCCTGAAATTACCAAAACAGCCCATCATATTTCTTGCTAAATCCTCTGCGCTTATCCGTTTAACACCATCTCCAGTTCGTAAAATAATCGCTAAAAGCTTAGCCGGCGAGAGATTTTCTGCACCGCGCTTCATCAACATCTCCCTCGGCCTTTCTTCCTCAGGCCAATCTTTTATTGCGGGTTTGTATTCCCTCTTCTTGCTTAGCTCTTCTCTAATCGTTTCTCTAAGAAATCTGCAATCTTCTTCTGTTTGCAAGCCCAATTTTTCAACAGCACCATTCTTTATTATTCCCTCAAAATTCGTATTCTCGTCTTCCGCTTTTTTTAATCTCCTGAAAAATATCTTCCCTGTTTTGCTGCAATATGGATACGCTTTGTTTCTTATTAAAAAATCCATCAATTCTTCTCTTGTTTGCAACACAGGAATTTGATAACTTTCTTCTTGTAGTTTTTCCACTTTTGCAGTGTCTCTTATCTTTATTTTATATTCGTTCACCTCTTTTCACCCCCCCTTCACCTCCCCCAGCCTCACCACTTCCCAATCCACAGGGATCAAGCCGATTTCTGTTTGCTTAAAGTTGTTATTCATATCTTTTGAACCGTCTGATAATGTTTAAAGTGCGGATAATTGCCAATCGTTATGTCCGATAAATGTCCGAAATATGTCTATTATGTCCAATAAGTGTCTGTTATCGCAGTTCATACTTCCTCCCTTTCTTTTCACCAAGTTCTTTCAAAACCCTTTTGTTTACCAAATTCTGCAAATCACGGTATAGCGTTTTCTCAGAAACTTTATGGACTATATTTTTAAATTCTAAGTCTTCGCTTTCCTCTTTCTTCATGAGTTCATTGATTCTACTCATCGCTCTACCTTATCATTTGTTTGATCTATATCAAATTCAATCTTTCGCATGAGTTTGTTAAGTTCCTTCCCAATCTCCTTTCCATCTCCAGCATATTCCGTTCCCGCTCCAATTCCGCTTTCAATTCCTCTTCTGTCGGCAGATACAACTTATATTTAGACGCGAATATCTGCTTGCTGTCCTCAAGCAGAGTATATCTTACCATCGTCTCGTTTTTATCACTGCAAAGAATCAAGTCTAAGAATTCCAGCACGTAAGGGTCTTTGATGACATCCTTTGGCTCCTGTATTACCTGCCCCTTTTGTTGATAGTTCCAGAACCTTTTCGCGGTCTTTACTTAATGCAAGCCGCTCATACAGAAGCGAGTTGGTCTGCCGTTCCAGTTCCCTCGTGCTCCAGCGATTTTCAATCGCTTCAATCATGTAAAAATCCCTTGCTTCTTCTTTCTCCACCTTCAAAAGTAGGCGGTAATGAGTCCATGTCAATTCCCCACGCAGTGCGTGAGGATTCTTAAAAGTCAAATAGAATTGTCGCATATACCAGAGATTTGTTTGATTGAGCCCTTTCCCATAGTCTCGTGTAAGCCTTCGAGAAAGTTCCTTAATCAGTGCCTTTCCATATTCCGCCCTCTCTTCTCCTTTCTGCTCTTCCACAACGATGATTCTGCCTATTTCCCAGTAAGCCTGAACCATGGCAAAATTAACAGCGCGGTAAGCGGTGCTGCGTGCTTTTTCTAATATCGCTCTTATGTTCTGGTATGTGGTATCTATGGATGACTGCTCCTGTAATGTGATGCTTTTTTCACTCATACCTCTATCTGCTCCACCTAATTTCTCTAACCAGTGGTTGGAGTTTCTCATTTTTAATTTTATATTCATTCATTTTTTCAAGCCCTTTTTAAAACAATCTCATATAACTCTTTTTGAACCTCAGCATCCTGATATTTCTTTTCATCCCGCAGATATTCCGTGATGACTTCATATTCAATTTCCGATAAGCTATTTTTCAGCCATTCACGTCCTTTCGATTTAAACGGGATGAGGGAATGAAACGAAATGCCATGCTGAGTGGCAACTTCAGCCGCTCCCTGCTCACGGTCAAGCAAAACAACCACATCTTTACATTCAACCGTTAAACCCTTTTTCTTCGCTTCGTGGCGTATCTGCTCAATAGCAACGAGTTTAGAATCGAATTTAGTCGCTAAGTCATCAATAACCACCATCCGATCGCCCTCTTCAAACTCGCCCTCTACGAGCGTATGCTCACCATAACTCAGAATGTAGTTTTCGAATTCATCCGAAGACCTAACCCCTATTTTTCTTGTCCACAGCGATGGTATGCCCGCCAGTATTGCTATCGCGCTGGCGATAGGTATTCCCGTCATTGCCACACCCACCACTTTATTCACTTCTTTACATTCCTCTTTGATCATTTTTCCAAGTGCATAGCCCACTTTTTCGAGCAGCTCCGGATAAGAAGCGAGAGGTCTCAATTGGATGTAGAAAGGACTCCATAAACCAGAAACGAGCGTCCAGCCACGTGGATTATCACGATACCAAGTTTTTATCAGTCCTTTTTCGTATAATAAACAAGTTATTTCTTTCCCGAGTTCCTCTTTCTCGTCTTTCCATGTCATTTTATGTTTCCTATATTTTACCTACAAAGAGATAAGAAATAAAGTTTTTCTGTCAAACTATGAATTGGACTGAAATACAAGAAGGAATAAAACGATGTACAAAGTGCAAAGAAGAAGGCGTTTACGAGGTTAAATGCCCTGATGATAGAATCCCCACGTCAGAACCTCGGCACGTAAAACTCCTTTTTGTTTCTGAAGCGCCGCCTCTGAACACTCGTTACTACTTCTACCACGAAAATTCAAATGATAGGCTGCGAAACAGTTTATTTGGACTCTTACAAAGTGATTTGGGCTATGAAATCAGCTCAATAAACGATTTTATAGCTGCAGGTTTTTATCTTCTTCCGACAGTGAAGTGCCCCTCGGCAAGAAACGGGCGAAATGCAGCTCCTGTCAAAAGCGTTATAAAACTCTGTGCTGAGCGGCACCTTAAACGAGAAATAGAGTATATAAAGCCTGAAGGTGTTTGTTTATTAGGAAGGACAGCATTACAGGGTTTTTTAACCTTACGCAATCTATGGGACGTGCAAACGCATGACCCCAGAGAAGTAGGAAAGACACTATCCGAAGCAGCAGGAAAAGTGTTAGAGGTGAAGATTTTAGATAAAAACACCAGGTTTATGATTTCTTATTGGCCCACGAAAAGACATCGCAAGTTTCATGAAATAAGCGAACACATAAGGATGTTGAGGGAGGGGATAGAGTTTTAAATGGTATTGCCTCTAATTTCGCACTTTATGAGTATATTATTCAGTACAAAACAAAAGAAATCTTCTCCTACATATTCTCGCTTTTCATCCCTGGTTCTCAATTAAAGAGTAAGGCGAGTATAACTTCCAATCAAGCTTCCCTAATGCCTCCATCGGTTCTTCTCTTGCACCACTGGTTTCAACAACTAGTTTCGCAAGATCATCCAAGTCTTTTTCCCCTCCGAGGTTCGTAATGGCCCAAACCGCAGCCCTTTGAACATCCCGAGCTTCATCGTTGAGGCGCTCTCTCACCAGCGGCAAATCTTCTCGGCTTCCAAGTGTAGAAATAGCCTGTACCGCAGCCTTTCGAACATCCCGAGCTTCATCGTTGAGACGCTCTCTCACCAAAGGCACATCTTCACGACTTCCAAGTGTAGAAATAGCCCGTACCGCGGCCATTCGCACATTTTCCTCTTTATCTCTGAAGAGTTCTCTCACCAGTGGCAAGTCTTCTCGGCTTACGAGCTTGAAAAAGGCTTCTGCCGCAGCCATTCGAACCTCCCAATCTTCATCGTTGAGGAGTTCTCTCACCTCAAGTAAATCTTCTCGACTTACGAGCTTAGAAAAGGCTTCTGCCGCAGCCATTCGAACCTCCCAGTATTTTTCCCTGAGGAGCACTCTCACCAATGGCAAATCCTCCCTGCTTCCAAGTTCTGCGAGGGCCTTTACTGCCGCTGCTCGCACCTCCCAATCTTCATCGTTGAGGCGCTCTCTCCCCAGCGGCAAATCTTCTCGCCTTCAGCGCGGAGAAAAGGCCTCTGCTGCAGCCTTCCGAACATCCCGAGCTTCATCGTTGAGGCGCTCTCTCACCAGCGGCAAATCTTCTCGGCTTCCAAGCGTAGAAATAGCCTGTACCGCGGCCTTTCGAACATCCCGAGCTTTATCGTTGAGCCGCTCTCTCACCAAAGGCACATCTTCACGACTTCCAAGTGTAGAAATAGCCTGTACCGCGGCCATTCGCACATACCGAAATTTATCCTTGAGGAGTTCTCTCGCCAGTGGCAAATCTTCTCGGCTTACTAGCTTAGAAAAGGCCTTTATCGCGGCCATTCGCACATTCTCCTCTTTATCTCTGAGAAGCGCTCTCACCAGCGGCAAATCTTCTCGGCTTACTATCTTTAAAGTAGTCTCTAACGCGGCCATTCGCACATTCCAATCTTCATCGTTGAAGAGTTCTTTCACCAGCGGCACATCTTCTCGGCTTCCAAGCGTAGAAATAGCCTGTACCGCAGCCCTTCGCACATCCTCCTCTTTATCGTTGAGGAGTTCTCTCACTTCGGGCAAATCTTCTCGGCTTTCAAGTGTAGAAATAGCCTGTACCGCAGCCCTTCGAACAACTCTGTTTTCATGAGCATAGAACTTGCGGACCTCATTCTTATCACCAACGGTTACCAATGCCGTGGTGAGCAAATTGGAAGCACCAACTTTAACATCTTCTTTAGGATGTTCACACAGCCCGATAGTCATTTCAATAATTTTCATGTTCCCAACATTCTTGAGCCAATACCACACAGGAAATTGGTGGGCACACCACGTAGCCATGAGTGCCGGATATGCAGCTTCGTCAACAGGTATCTTTTTTCGACTGTGGTACCGCTCTGCAAGAATCACGCCATGCATCAATGCTTTGCTTTGTTCAAAAGCGGCAATCGCAGCATTTAACTGCTCTCGGAGATATTTGATGTGTCGTTCTTCCTCATCTACAAATTCCTCGTTGACAAGTTTACCGAAATGGTCATGGATTATTTCGTAATGAGTTGCGTCAAGCTTTCTCACCATTCGCTCGTTCACAAGCCGCCTCAGCAGTTCCTCCAGTTCTTTCTCTGGTATTACCGTTTCCGCCTCAATTTCCGACACGCTCTTCTGCGCCTTTCCACCTGCATAACTCACAAGGCACTTCAAAATCGTTATTGCATTCTCTTTATCCTCACCGAATTCGTCAAGTTTCCTGAACAGATACCTTGCAACAATCTCTCTTGCCCTTCCAAGCTCGTAATACGCATTCTTAAGAATGAGTTTACGCTTTTCATCAGCATGCTTGCAAAGTTCCTCACCAACCATCTGGAGGTAAGGAGGATATATCTCATCGAAAGGGCTGATTTCAATCAGGTCATTTAGAATCTCGTCAATAAACTCTGGAGGATGTAACGTCATCTTTCCAGCCTTGAATCCGGCGTTTAACGCTTCTTTTGCCCCTTCCCTGCTCAGACCACCGAGTTCAACAGTTGGAAAGCCATTTGTCATTACTTTCTTGAATATCTTCCTGTTCAGGTCGCAAAGAGCATCACTCCTAAATACAACAATGAGCTTAGGATTTTTTAATCCATGTATTGAGCAAAAATCAAGGATGAGGTCTTCAAACATCTCCGCAGGCCAGTTCAGAACTTCTTCAAACTGGTCAACAACCACTAAAATCTTCTTTTTCAGCTTCTCATCAAGATTCCTGAACGCTTCTGCAAGACTCTCTGCTTCCACGCTATATACCCTCTTTATGCCCTCGACCATCTTAGAGGGGTCATCAAAAGGTCTCAAGTAGATACATTCCCACCCGGATATTTTGAGTCCTGGAAATAGCCCCGCATGGATTAACGATGTTTTTCCCACACCTGAACTGCCAGCAAGCAATGTTATCGGATATGCGTAGATATGGTCTTCAACTCTTCCAACATCTCCTTCCCTGCCTTTAAACAGTCCTGCATCACTCTCATCGTAGAAATCCATCCCCTTGAACGGTCTGAATTCGTGAATTTCGGCAACTGCTTTTCCTTTCAGGAAAATAACTTCCATCTCAAGTTCAAGTTCGCATGGAAATCCAAGAGATTTAAGTAAGGGCTTCACTTCGCTGAGGTCTTTCTCCATCATCGTCTTCGCTCTAAGCACGGCTTCTCGCTCACCAAAACTCTTAGGATGGGCTTGCAGAACTACTTTTTCCTCTTTTATATACCATCCCGTAATCGTTTGCCGTGCCATCCATTTACCTTCGGTTTTTTCGTCTGGAAACTTCTCCGGATACAGAATATGCCTCATCATCTCCGGTGCTCTCGAAGTGGTCGTGTCGAGCGTGTCTGCAAGCAGAAAGATAGCTGCGAGTTTCCTCAAATCAACTTCCTCAGAACCTACGGCGTATTTTTCTGGAACCCTGCCCCACTCAGTATTGTCCAAACTGCGACGGGAGTGAGCGGCGCTTATCCACCCTATGGCGATGGCTTCTGCCCTATTATCAAGTCCGTAAAGTTCAGGCTCGTCCGTAATGGCTTTCATCACCTTCCCTCCATGGCTGAGAAAGCCCCATGCAGAGCTTGGCTTAAACAAGTCGTGGAGGTATGGGGAAGCGCCGAGCAGGAAAAGTTCCATACCGCTGAATTCAATGTCTTTACCGGTTTTAGCTATTATATTTGCCAGATTTTTATCAACGTTTTCAAAATGCTGGAAGCCTTGAAGCGTGTCTCCTACATTGCCCGGTTCAAATTCCTCTCCTACTTTCCTTATTATGTTTTCAAGCTTGGTGCGCAAATTTTTGTCCTTAATTAAGTCCTTCACCCTTTCCTTCATCCTTAGTGTCCGTTTTAGCTTGTAATATTATATTTTAAATCTTATATAACAAAGTATCTTCCATGATGGATAATACACCCCCCCTTTGTATGGATTCCCGAGGATGATGTTACAATAAAGGGAAAGAAGCTCAGGATAACCTATATAGCGGACACCCCGACACCGGGCGGATTAACCGAGATTATCGGGTTTTTAATTGAAACTGGTCTTTCAAAGGCGGAGAAGATGCGAAAGATATTACAGATAATGGAGCGGATTTTAAAAGATGATGGAAGATTCACAGATATTGCAGCGGAGATGAAAAGCTACCGAGAGACAGTTTTTAGTCGCAGTATACCATTCACAATGATAGAAGCGAGGGCGATATTAAGCAAGCTCAGGAAATGGCAGAATACGATACAGCGGAGGTCTTCTGCTCAAAATTCCAGTGAATTTTTTCCGTAAACGCTTTTCTTTTCGAAAAGAAAAGGGTTTAATTACAAGAACGCCATAGCCTCCTTGCAAAACCTTCTCGCCGCACCCTCTATATCCCTGCTTTTGTATATTGCAGACCCAATAATGGCATACGCTTCTTTACCTTTTACCGCTTCAAATGCTTTGCTTATCGCACCCCCCTGCGAACCAATCCCGGGCATGCAAAACTTCGGCTCGTTCACGATTTTCGATAGGAAACTATTATATTCGCAGACAATATCAGGTTTGTTTCCCGGAGCTACGAAATATTCCACACCGCATTCTGCTGCGATTTTGTATATCGCTTTTGGTGCATCTGCGTCAATAAATCCCCCTTCTCTCTGCAGGTACTTTTCATGTGTCATTTCACCGCCCACCCAGGGAACCAACCCGTTTTTGAATGCCGCTTCGATAAACGCTTTCTCCGTGGCAGGACCTGCCATCGGGAAAATAATAACGACTTTTACACCTGCTTTTGCGCACACCTCTGCGAATTTAGCCCCCATCGCCGGTATGTCCGTGCCTGCCTTTTGGTGGTCGTAGATCACGGGCAAGTCGGTCTGCTCTGCCGCTGTCTCCGTCAGTTTCGGTAATCCATAGCGTAACGCAAGTGTGCACCCCACCTTATAGCCCACGATTCCGTCAATCGAGCATGTCCGCCCAATCAACGTTTGGAATTCTTCTATCGTGGTTACGTCACACGCCGGGATTACGCCTTGCGTCAGGTGAAATAGTTTTGCCATAACACTTTTTCTTTTTGTAAAAAAGAAAACCTGTGCTAAAAGAAAAAACATGGAAATGTTTTTAGTCAAGGTTTGTACCGAAGGTAAAAAAGTTGTTGGTAAAGCTTTCTTTTTGAAAGAAAGGTTTGTGCTAAAAGAAAAAATAATAAATAATTTTTATAGAACTATTGATATTCTTAATAAACCGATGACAAGGCTAATGGTTCCGCATCCCGGGCATTTCCCCGCATTGAAGGAGATAATAGAAGCAAAAGAGTCGGAAGAAGGTTTAGAGGAAGTGGAAGAGGTGTTCATGGGCGGGTCGCCGGAAGTAATGGGGAGTGGAAGAGGGGTACTGCATGCACCGCTTATTGACGAGATAAGGGAACAAACCGAATATGCGCATCAGCACGGCATAAAAATGAACATCGTAATGAATTCCACGTGTCTCGGGGGTCATCATCTGACCTTCGAGGGCTATAAGATGTTCAAGTGGTATTTCAGCGAGTTGAATAAAGCAGATGTTGACGGTGTCATAGTGGCAGAGCCGTATCTCGTAGAGCTTTTGCGTGATTTCCCGATGAAGACCATTGTATCGGTTTTATCTTATGTTGATGCTCCACAACGCGCCAAATTCTTTGAAGACCTCGGGGCTGATGTGATAACGGTAGACACGAACATAAACAGGCATTTCCCGCTGTTGAGAGCAATAGTAAAAGCGGTTAACTGTGACGTGAGGGTGATAGTGAACGAAGGCTGTCTTTACCGGTGTCCTTTCAGGTATTTTCATTACAACCTCGCCTCGCATCTCAGCAGTTTAAACCAACCTCGCTCTCCTCTGTTCGCACCCGACTTCTATTTCGATAAATGCATAAACATCCGCCTGAGAAACCCCACGCAGATAATAAAGTCCCCGTGGATAAGACCCGAAGACGTGAAGGAATACGAAGCGATAGGAATAAAGAGCTTCAAACTTTCCGGAAGGACAAAAACGGTGAACTGGATAATAGAGTGCATGAAGGCGTATTCTCACAGGTCGTTCAAAGGGAACTTGCTTGAACTCCTGGACTGCCCTCAAATGCTCAGGTTCATGTTTTACGTGGATAACGAAAAGCTTGAGGGGAGCATAGAACAATGGAAGAACTGTAAAAAAATCTGTAACGAATGTGGATATTGTGATAAACTTACACAGGAGGTATTGACCTGTATCAAATGAAAGTAATAGTTCCACATCCGGGTCATTTCCCCGCATTGAAGGAGATAATAGAAACAAAAGAAGCGGCAGGTTTGAAAAACGTATCTGAGGTTTACATGGCGGGCTCTCCGGAAGTGGTAGGTAGTGGAAGAGCAATGCTTCACGGAGCGGCTATTGAAGAGATAAAAGAGCAGACTGCTTACGCGCATCAGCACGACATAAAGATGAACGTCGTGATAAATGCATCATGCCTGGGCGGTTATCACCTGACTTTTGAGGGCTATAAGGTGTTTGAGTGGTACTTTGGGGAATTGAACAAGGCGGATGTTGATGGCATTACCGTGGCAGAGCCGTATCTAATTGAGCTTTTGAAGGAGTTCCCGATGGAGACGGTTGTTTCATGTGTATCGCATGTAGATTCACCGCAGCGTGCTGAATTCTTTGAGGACCTGGGTGCCGATACAATCACGGTGGATACGAACATCAACAGGGACTTCCAAACGTTGGAAGCAATACTGAGAGCCGTGGATTGCGACATCAGAATACTTGTGAATGAAGCCTGTCTTTATAAGTGCCCGTTTCGGTATTCGCATTTCAATCTCTTCTCGCACATAACCACCCCCCGGTCTTCTTTTTTGAATGCACGAAGCCAGCCCCTGAATACCTTTGGCGACTACTATTTTGATAAGTGCATATCCATTCGCATGCGACAGCCATCGGAGATCATAAGGTCGCCGTGGATAAGACCCGAGGATATGAAGGAATACGAGGAGATAGGGATAGAAAAGTTCAAGATTGCGGGTAGAGCAAACGCGGTGAACTGGATAATAAATTGCATGACGGCATACTCACGACGGTCATTTAAAGGAAACCTGCTTGAACTTCTTGATTGCCCTTCCGAACTCCGCTATACGTTTTACCTGGATAACGAACTCCTGGACGGCAGCATAAAACAATGGAAACGGTGCAAAAAGATATGCGATGAATGCAGGTATTGCGATGAGCTGACGAGTAAGGTTTTGAGCGTGGTGAAATGAAAAAGGCAAGAATAAAATTTTATATTAAAAGTATTTATTGAGTTTTACCGTTTTGGTGTATTTAAATTTAAAATATCTTGCAGAAAAATGAAAGAAGAGATAAGTGAAGGCAGGAAAAAGCTTGAAGAAGAGCTGAGGCATCTGATAGGGAACATATTCGTGCCAGAAGCAAAAGTATTCGGGATGGTGTGCGGCTGTGTCGGCTTCGCAGCAGACCTGCGTGGATTGCAATATGACGACGTAGACGTGTTCAGGGAGAAGATAAGTGCGATATTAGAGGAGATAAGCAAATCCGTTGGCGTAGAGCCGGAGTTTGTATATGCGAGGAAGCTGCCGGGAAGCGAAGAAGTAGTCACGCTAACGGCGAGGGAATTATGCGACCGATGCAAAAAGGAATTTGCAGGCTCTAAAGCTTCACCGCGACCCGATATAGTGGTGTTAAAGAATAAAACAAAATAAATTATAGACACAGATTAACGCTTGTGGGCTCTGCCCACGGTAGAGTAGGAGGAGGTCTTTCGACCTCCGTCCCCTCATCGAACCGCACGTACGGATTTCCCGTATACGGCTCTCCGATGGCGTTGCCCCATTGCAGGGAGTGAGTAA
>JAUWNY010000049.1 GCA_030612405.1 Candidatus Methanophagales archaeon
CTGCAAGTGCCGGAATACCGTTCCATCGTTCTTCTCAATGCGGATTGCGCGGCATCGGTCAACGCGTCCGCCTCGTCAAGGAAAATGATTTTGAATGACGCATCGCCAATGGGCATGGTTCTCGCGAAGTTCTTTATCTTGCTGCGGACCACGTCTATGCCTCTTTCGTCTGACGCATTCAATTCAGTGAAGTTCTCTGACCAGGTATCGCCATACAGTTCGCGTGCCATAGCAACAGCAGCGGCGGTTTTTCCCACACCCGCGGGTCCGGAAAAGATAAGATGCGGTAAGTTTCCTCTCTTGACATAAGACTGAAGGTTATTTATTATGGCGTTCTGTCCCGCCACCTCTTCCAGCTTCCTTGGTCTGTATTTCTCAGTCCATATCTCTTCTCTCGGCATCGGCGTTCACTCTACATACCTTTTTACATTTTCATGTATCTATAATTCTATAAAGATATTATGGATATAAATCTGGCTTTTGGATTGTTGTTGGTGAAGGCGTTTATCATCCTTTTTGTTGTAATGGACCCGCCGGGCAATATTCCGGTATTTATAGCGCTAACGAAAGGTATGAGGAAAGAGGAGCGAAGAACGGAACTTAATCATGCGGTTATCGTTGCTACAATTCTCCTTCTCCTCTTCGCATTTCTCGGCAAAATCATTCTGAACGTGTTAGGCATAAGCATAGATAGTTTTATGATCGCAGGTGGTATTCTCCTTTTGCTCATCTCCTTTGATCTTTTACGAGGCGAGCACAAATACGGTGTGCCTGACGAATCAGAGGCAGGAGTGGGAGCGGTTCCGATGGGGACTCCAATGCTCGCCGGTCCTGGTGCTATAACTGCGGTCATGGTAATAATACAATCCGATGGCGTTGGCGTGGTCCTTTTTGCTATCTTCTCCGCTATCATCGCAACACGGCTCGTATTAGGGCAATCAGAAAGGATTTATCAGATATTGGGGAAAGTAGGGTCAGAAGTGTTAAGCCGTGTAATAGGAATAATTGTTGCGGCAATTGCAATACAGTTTATTGGAAACGGGATAAGGGGGATGTTTTAACTTATCTTTTGTGAGGCGGGCAATTTCGCACAACGTTTCCGAGTTATACGAATTCGGCGTAAGCCAATTTAGGTGTAGCGAGGTGCAACCGGTTTTCTGCGAAATAGAAAAATGCCGAAGAGTTGAGTTCAGGCACTAACTTTTTATAGTTCAAAAGAGGATCTATGATTATATGGATAGAAAAAAAGTCAAGATTTTAAGAAAAATTCAAGAAATGCGCGATAATAATATCTCTCCAGATTTTAGTTCTCTATAGAAAGAAGGTTTTGAAAAAGGTCTTTTGAAAAGCATGATTACTGAAGGATTAATAAATTGGACTGGCGCATTTTCTTTAACCAAAGAGGGCGAAAAAACCTTAAGAGATTATTTGCTTATAGAATCAAACAAAGAAGAACCTAAAGAAAAATACATTTTTGATAGTAATATTTTTGATGATTTAGTTTCCGGGAAGCTCGATATTGATTGTATAGTTAAATATAAATCAGGGAGTAATGTTGACTTTTTTATCACACACATTCAAGTTGATGAAATAAATGAATGTAGTGATAAAGATAAAAGAGCAAAATTGTTTTTGTTAATGAGTGAAATAAGACCAATTGTCATTCCAACCTCTTCTTTTGTTTTAGACAGATCTAGGCTTGGTTATGCTAGATTGGGAGATAGAGTAATCTTAGAAGAACTTAGACGGAGGAATATTAAACACACAGAAGATGCATTGATTGGAGAAACTGCTATCAAAGATAATCTTACACTCATAACAAATGATCGGACTTTACATAAAAGAGTGAGTGACGCTGGTGGCAGGGTTATTTTTGTCGATGAATTTTTGAAGCGCATTTCTTGAACGTCAAAGTGCCTAGACTCAATTGAATATAACGGAACGAGTGTATCCGAAGTTTTGCGTAGGAAAATTTCCCGAAGGGCAAGGGTATTAGCCCGCAGCGTATATGCTGTGTTAGGCGACGTGGCCAACTTTAGTCCGCCTCCCATCTATATTCAAAAATTTCAGCAGGAATAACTAAACTTTCTTTTAATTCTTTACCACCAGGGAAATTAGGTAACATTTGTATTTGAGTCCTCACAGATGTTTTGATTTTACTCAGGCAGGATTTTGTTTTTATCCAGTTCTGTGGACTGAAAATTTTACCTGGAGTAGACTGTTCGCTTGCTGCTTCTTCTATTGCAACATTTAAACAAGATGCTGCCATATTAACGAGTTGATCCACCACACCTTTCTCTTTTGCACGTTCATATGATACTTTTGGAGCTGGCACCCTATCAGGGTAATTGCTTGCAATAGTAAAAAATTGTGATATTGCATATAATTGGTGATAAGGGGCATATGCTTTCATCGCCAGCAATGACTCATTTAATCCGAATGGGTTTTCGGGTATCCATCCTTTTTTTATTTCTTGCATCCAAAAGTTTAAAGCCTGGATGTTTTCAGGGTTATATTCTCTTTTGAATAGTTGCTCAAAATATTTATCGAATATCTTTGACTCACTATAGGCTATGTTTGGTCTTTGGGAATGCCATGATATAAGATGCTTCCCTAAATCCACGAGATCAACTACATATTTTCTATCTTTGCTTGGGGGCGCTTCTTCGCCTCTTTTAGTGATAAAATATCCTTGGGAGTACTTTTGTTCAAACAACCTCTTTAAATTCAATACCCTTTTATCATTACTTCTTAAATCTCTCGGTTTAACCGCTGTTTGAAAATTAGTCGAAATACTTATTTTCTCAGCTCTATCTCTTTGAGGTATTTCATAAAATCTAAACATTATGTATGTATCTTCAAGATTTTTCACTCTTTCGCTACATGATAAAATTGTGTTCAGTGATTGACAACCATTAACCACGCTGAATCCATTCAGATGTAAAGTATTAATATCTAATTCCATTTTATTACATATTGCAGTAATTCCATTATGGTAAAAGAAAAAATCTCGGTGTCTATCACTATATATTGTGGATTTAATACTCTTGTTGACTCTATTGTTTAATCCTAAAGATTGCCTCACATTTTTTCGAAATAGCGTGCCATCTTTTATACCTGGAAATTTTATACATTCTTTCAATGGAATGGCTGCAGTTATAGCACGTGTTCCAGCAACTTCCATTGAAACATACTTATTCGGCTCTAAGTCTAATGTAAAATTAATAACAGGGCTCTCTTGTTCTAATGC
Source organism: Candidatus Methanophagales archaeon (assembly GCA_030612405.1). GTDB lineage: Archaea > Halobacteriota > Syntropharchaeia > Alkanophagales > Methanospirareceae > QEXZ01. The sequence continues at coordinate 3,251 of JAUWNY010000049.1, forward strand.
TAAATCATATCTTCTTTTTAATTCTTCATTATCTACTATGTTTAAAGAAGCTGTTAACTCTTCATTTTTAGCAAGTTCTTCTTGAAATCTTTTAAGATCCTTTAGCGCTGATTCTGTTAAGTTTGCCGTGGTTATCAACTCAAAAACAACTTCATATTCATCCTCCAATGCTTTAGAGACATCGACCAATCTTTGTTTTAATTTTTCATTGCCTCCTTCTTGTAATTTAACGGGATCCTTTAATTGTACCCAAGATGATAAAATTTCACGGAGAGGTTCAGCATCCACACTAGCAGCACCAATGAATTTTCCTTGAATAATATAAACAGCCGATGAGTTATCATCCACTACAATAGCATCAATCTGTTTATCGTCAGCACCATCTGTTATGTCATACTTTGCCTGATTAGAATCTCTTAGGTGGATGTTTCTCAAATACCATGCAACAAATCTTTGTCCATCGTTGCTGAAATTTTGCTGATAATACGTCTGTTTTATCTCTTCTTTTATTTTTTCATACATATTTTCACCTCCATTTTAAGCCATGTCGCCTAACAACCTATATCTGAACTCACTTCGCATATTATTCCAATCTGGCAGTATATCCTAACTCGGTTCGCATATACGTCCCTATGACCAAACTTCCCATCTTCAATTATTTTCCCCTCCTTTTATCTGTAAGCTATCCAACGGACTTTTTATCTTCCTTATATCCTTATTATATAATAAGGTAACTAATAAAAGATAGCCTCGGTAGCTTAGCTTGGTTTGAGCGGCTGATTTGTAATCAGCAGGTCGAGGGTTCAAATCCCTCCCGGGGCTTTAACCCCCCCTGATTACACAGATTCTCACGAGCCCACGATAATATGGATGGGGTTTTCTTTGGCTATTCTAACCCCCATTGCTTCATTTTCTTGCTCCTGCTATACAAATACAGTTTATGGATTTATAACCCTTACTAAACCGCTAAACCACTAAACCACTAAACCACTAAACCACTAAACCACTAAACCACTAAACCACTAAACCGCTAAACCGCTAAACCGCCAAACCGCTATCTTCTCCTTCTTATCCTCTCTTCTCCCACTTATACAACTCAAGCACCTGAGAAAGCGTCTTACCCCCCTTTATCTCCTCTCTTATTCGTTCCTCGTTTTTCCATACTTCCTTCGCACGCCTTGCGATTTCATACGCATGCTCCTTCGGAACCACCACAACACCATCGTCATCACCTATAATCCAATCCCCCTGGTTCACTTCCTGCCCCCCGCATTTTATCTCCGCATTTAGTTCTCCAAATCCTTTTGGCTCCCCGGCATTCGGCACCACGTATTTAGCGAAAACCGGGAATCTTATTCGTCTTATTTCCGCTACGTCACGCACCGCACCGTCTATAACCACACCCGCAATTCCTTTCTGGCGGCAGCTCCATGATGCGAGTTCACCCCATATAGCCACGTCCTTCGAACCTGCGTAAACGACTATCACTTCTCCTCGCTTCGCCACGTCCGTTGCCTCTAACGGCTTCGCCCAGTCGCCCTCAAACGTCTGCACGGTTACCGCCTTGCCCACGAGCTTTATATCCTCAAATACCGGTTTTATTCCCTGCATTATACCTTTACGATGCATTGCATCCGAAATGTTCGGTGTGGACACCTGCATAAACAACTCAAAAATCCGGGCATCCAACGTTCTCTTCTTCGCATCCTTTGTCTCTTCTTTTTCTACCGTCCCCAAATCCATCCTTTCTCTTATCTTTATCGTTGAGTCACGCACCTTTGCAGACCTCGTTATGTTCCCACCCACAATAATGACGTCAGCACCCAGATTCACCGCTTCCAATGCCATTTCCGCATTCATACCGCCCGCAACTGCTAATGGTGTGCGTGTCGCAGCCGATACGTTTTCCAAAAGACTTAACACATCCATTCCCCGCATCTGCTGGTCTATTCCCACGTGTACACAGACGTAATCTACACCCAGCTCTTCCAGCTCCTTCGCTCTCCTCACCGGGTCCTCCACGTTCATTATATCCACCATAACTGCCACACCGTATTTACGAGCAGATTTTATAGCCTCTTCTATCACGGCGTTATCGGCAACCGCAAGTATAGAGACCACCGAAGCGCCGGATTTCGCCGCCATCTCCATTTCTATCGCACCCGTGTCCATCGTTTTCATGTCTGCAACGATATTCACTTCGGGAAAAGCATCTTTCAATGCCCTTATTGCATTCATTCCTTCACTTTTTATTAGCGGCGTTCCCGCCTCTAACCAGTCAGCGCCGCCTTCCACACACTCTCTCCCTATTTCTATCGCCCTTTCCAGCTCGAGCACATCAAGGGCAACTTGCAGTATTTTCCGCTCGTTCTTTTCCTCCATGCTCACTATTAGGCTTTTTGTGAAAATAAATTATAGACGCAGATTAACACAGATGATAAGAATCAACACGGTTAAACTAAAATAAATCTGTGTCTCAAATAGAAGAATGTTATACTTTATATACAATAAATAATCTTGTGAAAATCTGTGCAATCTTGTGGTTACTTTTCGGAATGACTATAATTCCCAAAACCTCTTCGTCCTCATATATCTCCTCTCCTCCTCCAGTATATTACGATAAAAATCATACTCATACTCGCCCGCTATGTCTTTAGACCTCCGTATTATTCTCGATGCCACTTCAGGCCCTATACCACGAGCCGCAAGTGCAATCACGGCGAGAACGCCATGCGACAAAACCAGATTTGCGTTTCGATACACTCTTTTCACACGCTCTTTATTCTCCTCTTCAACAGCGGAACCTGTCCTTCTCACAACTTTGATTTCTTCCTTCTCCCACGGTTTTAACGCGGCTATCAACCTCGAGTTGCAAAATGGGCAAACAAGCGATTCCGTCCCCGATTCAATTACCGTTTTCACTCGCCTTTGCGATTCCCAGCGCTTGCAATACACACAGAATAAAATCACCCTGTCGTTCATTATTCTGTTCCTTAACGCATCTATAATCACACTTTCGTTTCGTTCAGATGCCAGTACGTCCCGCCAACTCAAATACCCGGAGGCGCCAATGGGACTTAACCCTAACCCGCGTGAAGAAAAACAGAGCTTTATCTCGCCGGATTTTAGCCCCCTCAATACTTCTTTCGTTCGCTCCACGTCAAGTTTATCAGCGAAGATGTCATTCACGGTCTCTTCGTATATCGGCGTCCCCGAGAATAATTTCACCAGCGTATCGGCGGAAATACGTTTCCTATCAAAGTCCTTACGCAGCGCACCGAAACGCTTCGCCACGTTCAACAGCTCCCATTTAAGCAGAAAGGAGTTTTTCAGCGTCTTTTCTAATATCGCCTGAACGAATTCGGGTTCAATTGAGTTCAACGTCCGCTGCAGGGCTTCTTTCTTCATCCTTCTTCCGGATTTTAATTTTATCCGATAGGGGTCTATTTCCATGGAAATATCCGTGCCGAGTCGAGCGCCGAGTAAAGCAACAATCAGCCGTCCAAACGTCTCGTTTACACGATGCCCAAAGCAAGCGTTTATCACCATCTCCTTTTCGTCTTTCGCCGTTTCTACAACCACTTCCTTCGCCGTTGGTACCGGACACTTTTCCTTAATTTGCTCTTTTATTATGTCTATGAGCGTTCCCAAACAAGAGGAATTCACTCGCACCCCGTATTCCCGCTTCAAATCAGTCTCTAAATCCGCAATCTTTCCCACCGCCGAATCAGAATCAGAAGCGATAAAAGAAGCGATTTTGTTTCTTAAGTCACCTACTTCCTGTGCAACCGCAAAAGGAACGGGTATTTCCTCGCCTTCCCATTTTGGTATCTCGCCTTCCCTCTTTACACCGGGTTCTACGTTTATCCTTTCTTTCTCTGTTTCTACATCCAAGTCCACTATTCGCCACGTTTCGCCCTTTGCAACGAACAACGCACCGGGAGCCGCGAAATTCAGTATGAACCGCTCGTCCAGCAGGCAAATCAATTTCCCGCTTACTATGTCATACACCTCGTATTTCCTCTCGTCAGGAATCATCGAAAGATTCTCGTAATAATACGTTCTCGTGCTTTTACTCCGCCGTATATTTCCCCCTTCTATTCTTACCAATCTCTCCTCCTCTAACTGCTCTATCACACGCATCATCGAATCAAAAGAAACGTTCCTGAACGGATACACCCTTTTTATCCGCGAATGAAGTTTATCCGTCGAAACGGCACCAAAGTCCAGCAGCATACCACAAATTTGATTTGCTAAGACGTCCAATGAGCCTTCCTTCAGCTTTATGTCTTCTATTTCTCCATTCCTTGCTCTTCGTGCAATCACCAACGATTCAGCTATATCGTCAGGCGTAAGGGCAATGACCTTGCCCGCGGAAATTTTTTGAACGAAGTGCGAGGCACGTCCCACACGCTGCACCAATCTCGTTACTTCGCGTGGCGATGTATATTGAATCACGAGCTCAATCGAACCGATGTCAATGCCGAGTTCCATTGAACTGGTGCAAATAAGGCCTTTTATCGCTCCTTGTTTGAATTTGTCCTCCGCTTCTATCCTTATCTCTTTTGACAGCGAGCCATGGTGAACGCCGATTAACCCGGGTTCAAACTTGTTTATAATTGAAGCGAGCATCTCCGCCGCTCTTCTCGTGTTCACGAATATCAAGCTCGATTTGCCCTTTTTCACCGCCGTCCTTATGGTTCTTACATGAGCTATCACTTCGGGGTCAACGCCCAACTCTTTTGCCTTCTTTTCATCTCTTTTCGTCTTTTTGGGGTTTAAAACCTCTATTTCAATCGCTTTTGCGGAAACCGTGTTCGTGTTCACAACCTGCATCTTCTCACGCCAACCACAACCTGCGAAGAATTTCGCTACTTCTTCCGGATTCCCAACGGTTGCGGACAGGCATATTCGCTGGAAATCACCTGCAAGTTCTGCCATTCGTTCTAACGCAACTGCAAGCTGTGTTCCTCGTTTGGAGTTCGCTAATTCGTGCACTTCGTCTATTATCACGTACCGCAGCGATTTTAAATTCTCGCGCAGCCTTTTCCCCGGGATCATCGCCTGTATCGTTTCCGGCGTGGTGATGAGCATATCCGGCGGGTTTAAGGCTTGTCGCCTCCTTGCGTACGTGCTGGTGTCGCCATGCCGAACTTCTATGGTGATGCCGAGTTGAACACCCCATTGCTCCAACCTCAAAAGCATATCGCGATTCAAAGCGCGTAAAGGCGTGATATAAAAGGCATAGAAACCCTTTTTCTCACTGTTTCTTTCCTTCTCTTTCGCTTCCAGTATCTTCTGAAACACCGGTAGAACAGCAGCTTCGGTCTTGCCCGAACCCGTGGGTGCTATGAGCAATACGTCTTTCCCTTCTAAAATGGGCGGAATGCCTAATTCCTGTGGTTCCGTGGGCGCACGAGCGGAAAACTTTTCTGTCTTTTCTAATACATTTTGTATTTCTACGTTGAGCAAAGAGAAAGCGTTCATGGCTTTGATTATTTAATTTTATTTAAACTAAACTGCTTTTTTGTTAGAAACATTAATAGAAAAACGTGATGACGATGGAACTAAACGTAACGATAAAACTGAAGCATGGGGTTGCAGACCCTGAAGGCGAGAACACGAAAAAAGCTCTGAATCTGCTCGGGTTTAGAGACGTGCGTAGCGTAAAATCACTAAAATCTTTCAGGATAGAAATAGTGCCAGGAGAAGGAGAAAGAGAAGACGAAGAAAAGGTGAAGCAGGAAGTAGAAGAAATGTGCAGGAAACTTCTTGCCAACCCGGTAATACATGATTATGAAATAGAGGTGGTGAAAAAGGAAGGATGAATACAATAAAGAGTGAAAAATCCTAAATCCTAAGCATCGTGGGCTCTGCCCACGTCCCCGAAAACCCTGAAAGGGTTTAATCATAAACAAATCCCAAATTCAAATGTTCAAAATTCAAAACCTTTATCTTTTGATTATTGAATTTTGGGTGTTTGGTTAAGCCCTTACAGGGTTTGTGGGGTTGTGGGCAGAGCCCCATAGTTTAGTATTCCGAATTTAGAGTTTAGGATTTATTTATAAGTCCTCAAAACATTGAGTAATTACAAAAGAGATAAGGATGTTCGTCGAAATGATAGAGATAGACCCGTGGGGTGTTGCGGATATAAAAGATTATGCGAGGCTATTTACGGAGTTTGGCATTTCTCCTTTTAAGGAACTACTGAACAGGATAGAGGAGCCGCATCTATACATGCGAAGAGGTATAATCGTCGGACATCGTGGATACGAAGAAGTACTGAGGGCGATGAATGAACGGAGCAAATTTGCAGTGATGAGTGGTTTTATGCCTTCCGGTAGAATCCACTTAGGCGGTAAGATGGTAATGGATGAGATTATATGGCATCAACGCATGGGAGGCGATGCCTTTGCATGTATAGCGGATATGGAGTCGCATTCCGTTCGAGGAACTTCATGGAAGGAATGCAAGGAAATAGGACTCAATGAATACATATTGAGCCTTGTAGCGTTAGGTTTTGACGTTGAAAAAGGACATATATACTTCCAATCCGAGAATAAAAATCTGCGTGACCTCGCTTTTGAACTCGGACGAGAGGTTAATTTCAGCGAAATATCCGCGATATATGGTTTCTCTGGCGATGTAAACATATCACACATGATAAGCGTGGTGATGCAGAACGCAGATATACTGCAGCCACAACTCCTTGAATATGGCGGGCCAAAGCCTGCTGTCATCCCGGTTGGCGTTGACCAGGACCCGCATATAAGACTGACGAGGGACATAGCCTCGAGAATGAGGATGTTCCGTGTAGAGAAGAGATTGGATAAGAGTAAGAAGCCGCATGACATAAGAATTCCGCGTATAGGTATTTCAGGTCGGTCAGCTAGGTTGGATAAGCCATATATAAGCATACGAGCGAAGCAAGAGAAGCGGCGTTTCACACAACTTGATAGAGAAGCGCTAGAAGAGATAGCAAGAAGAATAAAATGTCCGGCGAAGAAATATTATGAGATGCACGTAGATGTGTTCGGCATCGAAGCAAGTGAGATTGATAGAAATATGCGAGAGATAGAGGAAATAGTGCGGGCAGTGGAGATGGAATATGGGGGGTATGGCTTCTTTTTCCCCGCCGCCACTTACCACAGATTTATGCAGGGGTTAACTGGTGGGAAGATGTCTTCTAGCATCCCGGAGAGCTATATAGCGCTGACTGAACCACCGGAAGAAGCAGCGAGGAAAGTAAAACGAGCAAAAACGGGCGGAAGAGTGACCGTAGAAGAGCAGAAGAAACATGGCGGATTACCGGAACAATGCACGGTTTATGACCTTCTGATGTCCCATCTAATTGAAGAAGACGACCACGTAAAAGAAATCTTTGAGGAATGCAAAAACGGGAAACGAATGTGCAATGCTTGTAAGTCGCAAGCTGCTGAGCTTATGTTCTCCTTCATTAAACATCATCAAGAAGAGAGAGAAAGGGCGAAGGAAGTTTTGAAGGGGCATGAAATCTATAAGCGATGGTTCCGCTGAGAATAATTCTATTAACTGTATAGATCCATTCTCCAGCTGAAATTTCACGCTTTGCAAGCTCAAATTCTTTTTTTATTTCAAGAACAAATTGATTAAAAGTCTCCCAAAAAAGCCTCAAGGGAATTGAGAAAAGAAGACCACCTATTGCCATACCTACCGGAGTAAGCCCATTTAATCCCCAGATCAGAAATGGTACTCCAAAAAAGAATAAACTAACAACCAAGAACCCATCAATTACCCGCAAGGGTAGTATCTAATAAATCCGTGTAAATCCATGTCTTAAATAGAAGGAAGTTATACTTTATATACAATGAAAAAGATAGAGGCGGTTTTATTCGACCTTGACGGTGTATTGATAAACTCATTCGAATGCTGGTATCAAGCGTTTAATAAGATGCTAAGGGCTTATGAGAAGCAAGAGATGAGCAGGGAAGAGTTTATGCTGAAATGCTGGGGACCCGACCTCGAGCATAACCTGAATGCATTAAATCTGAATGGAGAAGCTGCAAGGTACTGTATGAACGAGCAGTTGCAGTTGATAGAGCTTATAGAGCTATTCCCCGGTGCAAAAGAGATATTGAACCGTGTAAGAGAAGATTATAAACTTAAAGCGGGATTGGTTACGAACACGCCAAAGAAGAACGTTCACCGGATATTAAACCACTTCCAGCTATCCTGCTGTTTTGACGTAGTCGTTACGGGAGATGAGGTGAAGCGGGGAAAGCCAGATGCAGAGATGGTGATAAAGGCATGTGAGCGCTTAAAAACAACGCCCGAGCACGTGGTACTCGTGGGCGACACAAAAAGCGATTTTATGGCGGGTAAATCCGCGGGTTGTGCTGTTATAGGTGTGGGAGCAGAATCGACGTGTGATGCGAGAATAGAAAATCTGTATGAACTAAACCCTTCTCTTTTTGAAAAAACTTTTTTGCTTCGCAAAAACCTTTACTAAAAAATATATCTTTTCGGAAAAGGAAAAATGAAAAAAATACGTGCATCCGTGCCGGCAAAGGTGATTCTATTTGGCGAGCATTTTGTGGTGTATGGTAAACAAGCGTTAGCTGCAGCTATAAACCGGCGGCTTGTAGTGGAAGCATCAAGTGGGGAAAGGAGCGGGTATCACGTGAAAATAGCGAATATCCCTACTTTTGGCATGGAAATGGATTTAGTCACGGGAGAAGAGAAAGCACGGCCATATAAGGACTATGACGCTGCGGCAAATGCAATTGCGTATGTCAGAGAATCAATACGGTATCTTGAAGAGAAATATGGGATAGGTGGAGAGGGGGTAGAGATAGAAATAACGTCCGAGATACCGCTTTCTGCCGGGCTGGGCTCTTCAGCAGCGACTTGTGTTGCTACCATCGCAGCACTCAAAGAATATTTTGGCGTAAACGGCGATTTGGACGGGATAAGAGAAGATGCAAACCGCGTCGAACACAGGGTTCAAGGCGCTGCGAGTCCTATTGATACGGCAATCTCAACGTATGGTGGCTATGTGTTGGTAGAGGAAGGCGAGGTGAAGCGATTGCATTTAGCGGAACTAAATTTGATTGTAGGCTGCATTGGCAGCATACCTTTGAGTATGGCTACGAAAGAATTTTCCGAGATGGGACTAAAGACAAAGAAAATTGTAGAACAGGTTAAAGAGCGAAAAGAAGTTTTTAAGGGCATATACGACGCTATATTCGATGTTTCTGATGAGATAACGGCACAGGCAGTTACGGCGATAGAGGAAAATGATTTTGTGAAGTTAGGAGCATTGATGAACATAAATCATGGTTTGCTGGATGCAATAGGCGTAGTTCCGAGACGACTAAGCGAACTCGTGAAACTCTCGCAGGAATTGGGTGCACTGGGTGCAAAAGTAACAGGAGCAGGGGGTTTGGACGAGATGGGCGGTGTCGGCTCTGTTGTTGTCCTGCCGGGTGAATCAGGGGAGAGGCTAAAAGGAGCGATGGAAATTGCAGGTGCGCTTGTTATGGATGTGAAGACGGGGGGAGAAGGATTAATGATGTTCTAAATCCACGCAATAAAGAGAAAAGGAAAAAAATGAAAATAGCTTTTTACCATCGAAGTGTGTGCGGAGGGATAAAGACACACGTTGATGCACTTTCTTATGAATTCAGACGGTTAGGGCATGAAGTAAAGGATATAGACCAGTACTCACTTGGCTCTTACATGCTGGGCAATCCTTCGGGTGGTATTTCTTATGGTTTTGACTTTGGCTTCTCATTAAAAAAGATAAAACGAGAGGTAGAAGATTGTGATATTCTCCATATACACCATGCAGCTACGTCATCAGAGTTTTTCCTGCCCTTTTCTTCTATTTGCACCGAGTTAAATATCGTCAATACGTTTCATATTGCCGCAGGGGATAGCCTGAGCGGAGAGTTGGCAAAAGCCCTTATCGGAGCTCTTGCTTCATTATACGCAGGACGTTCAAAGAAATTTATCTCGGTAAGCGAAGAGATAGCAGCGGATATTCGCAGATACACGCAGGGATGGGGATATGGAGATAATGGCAACGGAACGGAAACAGTGGTCATACCAAATGGAGTTGATATAAATCGCTTTTATCCTCGTGCACAGGAACAAGAGGAAAAAGGAAATTTGAAAAGAGAAAACGATAAAGGCGTATGCATAGGCTATCTCGGGCGGTTATCGCCAGAAAAGAACGTAATAAAGATGATAAAGGCGGTGAAGGCATTAGAATCGGATAAAATCCGTCTGAAGATTGCGGGAGATGGACCGTTATACGACAGGATAAAAAAGAAGGAAGGGGGAAAAATAGAGGTGTTAGGATATGTCGAAGATGCTCCTGCGTTCTATCGAAGCTTGGACGTTTTTTTGCTGCCTTCTAAGCTTGAAGCACAACCAATAGCGTTGCTCGAAGCGATGGCGTCAGGACTGCCTATAATTGCTACTGATGTCGGTGACAATAAATATTTCGTCAATAAAAATGGTATCATCTGCGGTACAACAGCGAAGGAAATAGGAGCTGCAATAAAACAGATGCTAAACGAGGACCTGGAGAAGATGGGCATTGAATCGAGGAAGATAGTCGAGCGTGACTATACGTGGGACAAGATAGCAAAGAGGACGCTGGACGTGTATAAAAGTGTGATATTTGTATAGGTGTGAGGTTTGAGGTCTCAGGTTTGAGGTGTTTGGCTTACGGGATACTCACCCCTCACAACTCATACCTTCGTCGCAGCTAAACAAATACAAAGTGTGATTACATCTCAGCAAGCTTTTTAAAAACCTTTTTAATTGGTATATTACGAACTATAAAGGGAGAAAATGATTATCCTTTCAGGCGGCACGGGAACACCAAAGCTGTTGGTGGGACTAAAACGAGTGTTCGAGGAGGAGGAGGAAGAAGAGCTGAATATAATCGTTAACACTGCCGAAGACGTTTGGATTTCAGGCAATTTAGTTTGTCCCGATATAGATTCGGTACTTTATGCACTGGCGGGTGTAATAGACGAGCAAAAATGGTGGGGCATCCGTGATGACGGCTTTGTTACGCATACCGCATTGAAAAAGTTAAATCACGATGAGCCGATGATGCTCGGTGATAGAGACCGAGCAACGCATATAATCAGGTCAGAGCTGTTAAGGCAGGGGAAGCGTCTGACCGATGCGACTGCTCTGCTCGCAAGAAGTTTCGGCATTGCAGCTAAAATAAATATACTCCCGATGACAGATGAACCGGGAGCCGTAAGCACGCGGATACACACGCCGGAAGGCGAACTGCACTTTCAGGATTTCTGGATATCGAAGAAGGGAGAACCAGAAGTTTCAGATGTCTCTTTTGACGGTATAGAAGAAGTAAAACCATCGGAAGAGGTTATGAACGTGCTGAAATCCGGGTCAGAAGAAGTTGTGCTGATAGGACCGAGCAATCCGATAACGAGCATAGGACCTATTTTGAGTTTGGAAGGAGTAAGAGAGACGTTAAAACGCAAAAAAGTGGTGGCGATTTCACCAATCGTGGGCAATGAGCCAGTAAGCGGACCTGCGGGAAAATTCATGCAAGCAAAAGGGTTTGAGGTATCGCCTTATGGGGTATTCAAGTGTTATGAAGACTTCTTAGACGTGCTTATCATAGATACGGGTGATGAATGCACGGTGCGGGATAAAAACGTGGAGATAGTCAAAACAGACATTATGATAAGAAACGATGTGGATAGTGAAAAACTGGCAACGTTTCTTGAAAGCGTATCTATAACCATTCCAAAAAGTAACCACAAGATTACACATAAGCCCCTTCAGGGCTTGCGGTGAGCGTGCCTCGTAACCTAATCAGCCAGAGGGTTAAAATCCCTCCTGTGCTGTTTACCCGTATCGGTGCAGAAGCCGACAGTGGCAGGGTGTCCCTCGCGAGGGGGAATCTGAAGAGCCTGAGGCGGTC
>JAUWNY010000090.1 GCA_030612405.1 Candidatus Methanophagales archaeon
CTGAAGTACTTGAATGCATGGGGCTGAAACTGGATATGCTCACCATATACGACATTTATCTCGGTCAAGGATGCGATCCTAATGTTAAGCGGGAGAGGTTGATGGAGCGATGGGTTACTTAACCGAACACGCATGAAATGACCCTGTAAATGACCCTGTAAATGACCCTGTAAAAGGTAATTGAGTATGGACAAACAAAGTGCAATCCGGCTGTTGGATGAAACCTTTAATTCTGACTTTGATTTAAACAGATTTATCAAGTTTGTTAAAGAATTGTTCAATAATTTTACGGTGCGTCAAAAAGAATGCACGAAATTCATCGCGAGCCAATATAAAGATTATATCGCATCTTTTGACAAAATAGGGGATTATGAGAATGCGAGAAACTCAATGGAGGTTCTTGTTGTTCAATTGAACAAAACAAGTTCAAGGGACAGGGCAAGGACTATGCAGAGGAATTTTATTGCCAACTGGCTTGATAAGACGCAAAAGGATGCTGCATTGGTTGCTTTTTATGGCGATGACCCACAGGATTGGCGTTTTTCTTTTGTCAAGATGGAATACAGGCTTGCTGAAGTTGAGCCGGGCAAGATTAAGGCTGTTAAAGAATTAACTCCTGCAAAAAGATATTCGTTTCTGGTTGGTGTAAATGAACCGAACCATACATGCAGGAGACAGTTTTTAGAGTTGGTTCAGCAGGAGGATATCAATCCCACTCTTGAAGAGATAGAAAAAGCATTCAGTATTGATAATGTAACAAAAGAATTCTTTCATGACTATAAAGATCTGTATATAGAATTGAAAGAATCATTAGGAGAGGTTATTGAGAACGATCCCTATGTTAAAAGAGAGTTTGAAGAAAAGAATATTTCTACTGTTGATTTTGCTAAAAAGTTGATGGGTCAAATAGTATTCATTTATTTCTTACAGAAAAAAGGCTGGTTGGGCGTTGGAAAGGAAGAAACAGGCAGATTTAAACCATGGGGAACAGGTCCTAAGAATTTCTTAAGGAAATTGTTTGATAAAGAAATAGTTTCGTACGATAATTTTTTCAATGACATTTTAGAACCTTTATTTTATGAAGCGTTGGCTACGGAACGTGACGACGATTATTACAGCAGATTCAACTGCAAGATTCCGTTTTTAAACGGCGGCTTGTTTGAACCAATCAATAATTACGACTGGGCTGGGACAGAGATTGTATTATCGAATAGCGTTTTTGAAAAGATTCTGACGACTTTTGACCAGTATAATTTCACGGTAAAGGAAGATGAACCGTTAGAAAAGGAAGTTGCTATTGACCCCGAGATGCTGGGTAAGGTATTTGAGAATTTGCTGGACATAAAAGACAGAAAATCAACTGGAAGATATTATACACCCAGAGAAATAGTTCATTATATGTGTCAGCAATCGCTTATAAATTATCTGGAAACAAATATTTCTATTTCTAGAAAAGATATTGAGATGTTTATTCAGTTTGGGGAGTTTACAACATCTAATGATTCCAGAATTCTTGAAAATATAAACGTAAAACAGAACAAGTTGAAAAAAGGAATAATTAATGCAGAAACTTTTCAAAGGGAAGTTAAGCAGGAACTTGATAAATTAAATTTACCAAAAACCATTATTCAGAATAAAGAAAAAATAGATGAATTACTCAGAGAAATAAAGATTGTTGACCCTGCTGTTGGCTCTGGGGCATTTCCTGTTGGAATGCTTAACGAAATTGTTAAAGCCAGAGCAACATTATCAACTTTTTTTGAAAAGAAAAAAAGTGATTATGAATTGAAAAGAGAAATTATTGAAAACTGTTTGTATGGTGTAGATATTGATTCGTCTGCTGTGGATATTGCCAAGCTTCGATTCTGGCTTTCTCTGATTGTTGATGAAGAGGATATAAAGAACATCAAGCCGTTGCCTAACCTGGATTATAAAATAATGTGTGGGAATTCATTGTTGGAGGAGTTTGAAGGAAAGAAACTGTTTGATGAAAATCTACTGATTGAGATTCCGAAAGATTACTCTTACCAGCTTGAGCAGATATATCGCGAGGGAAACAAGCTAAATCAAGAACTTCATGATATCCATACAGGAAAGATAGAAGATAATGGAAGAAAAGAACAAATCCAGAGAGAATTAAAGAATCTGAAAAGAAAAAAAGAACAAATATTATCAGGTCCAAAAGAAGAAGTCCCACAGGGAACCTTTGATGAACCTCTTCAGAAAAGAATAAAAGAATCTCAGAAGAAATTAAATGAGCTTAAAGCGTTACAGAAGAAATTCTTCGATGTGCAGAACAGGAATAAAAAGAGGCAGTTAAGAGCAGATATTGAACGAATCGAATGGGAACTAATTGAAGAAACACTTGATGAGCAAGGTAATGAAGATGCGGTGCGGAAGCTGGAGCAATACAAGAAGAACAAATCAAAACCATTCTTCTTGTGGAAGTTGTATTTCTCGGAAGTGTTCCAAAGAGATAATCCTGGATTTGATGTTGTTATTGCTAATCCGCCTTATGTTGAGCATAAAAAATTGAAACAATTCAGTAGACTATTTCAAAAAATTTTCTCAACTTATTCAGGAACTGCTGACTTATATGTATATTTTTATGAAAAATCGTTTGATATACTAAGAAATGATGGCAGTTTAGCATTCATCACTTCAAATAAATTTATGAAAACTTCTTACGGGAAGAATCTAAGATCATTTCTGTCTGATAAAGAAATTGATGAAATAATCGACTTTACAGATATACATGTATTCAAAGCATTGGTTGCGAGTTGTGTACTGGTATGTGTTAATAGACATACTGACCACAACATTAGAATAACATTCATGGGAGATGATTATGATCTAAAAGATACATTACAGAACTATATTGGGAGAAAAAAATTCTTATTTTCACAAAATGGGTTAAGTGAAGAAATATGGAAATTAGAATCACAAGAAGTGCTGAGTCTGAAAGCAAAAATTGATAACAAAGGTAGAAAAATAAAGGATATAAATGGCATAAATATATATCGTGGGATTACCACAGGATATAATCCTGCGTTTGTTATTGACAACAAGCTAAAAAACAAACTCATTGAAGAAGACAAGAAAAATCATGAAGTGATTAAGCCATTGCTTCAAGGTAGGGATATTAAAAAATGGCGCTATGGTTTTTCTGAACAGTTTTTAATCTTTACTCGTAGGGGAATTAATATCATAGACTATCCAAGAATTGAAGATTATCTATTAAAGTTTCAGGATAAATTATATCCCGGTGATGGTAGAAAGATAGGAGATTATAAATGGTATGAAATCCAAGATAACACCGCATATTACAAAGAATTTGAAAAAGAAAAAATTATCTGGGGTTTGACTGCTGACAAATGGGCTTTTTCTTATGATGATAAAGGACACTATTTGCCAAGCAACGGATACATTCTAACTTCAGAATCAATTTCACTAAAACTCATTTTAGGGCAATTAAATAGTCATTTGCTTAAATCCTATTTTGGTATTGTAGGCATCATGACTGCTGGAGGCGCATTCACTCTGAAGCATGAGACTATTAGAGATTTACCAATGGTATTCAACACAAAATATGATAGTAAGATAATTGATTTAGTTGACCAAATCCTCTCAATCACAAAAGATGATGATTACTTAGACAATCCAGATGAACAAGCAAAAGTAAAGAGATTAGAAAAAGAAATTGATAAATTGGCTTATGAGTTATATGAACTAACTCCAGAAGAGATTGAGATTGTTGAGGCACTTAATAAGGAGAAATAAAGAGAGAGAGGAGAATTTAGTTAATTCTCCCTTTTACTTTTACCTTTACCTTTGCCCTTACTTCTTATTTCTTACCCTCACCCTCCTCCTTCACATCATAATCCACATCCACGTAATCCGCTTCACCTTCACCCTCACCTGCTTTCTTCTCCTCACCTGCTCCTGCCGGTGCACCCTGTTTAGCTGCTTCTTCCGCAGCCTTCTTCTGCGCCTCCTGATACACCACCGCAGAAACCTCATGCAGCGCCTTCGTCAGTTCATCCGTATCCATCTTTATCTTTGCCATATCTTTCGTCTTCAACGATTCTTTCAGCTTGTCCTTCGCTTTCTCCACCTTCTCACGCTGTTCCGTACTTATCTTGTCCCCCAGCTCGGTCATCGTCTTCTCCGAGGCATACACAAGCGAATCCGCCTGATTCACGAGTTCTATCTCCTCCCGCCGCTTCTTGTCCTTTTCACTGTACTTCTCCGCTTCGTGCACCATCCGGTCTATATCGTCCTTTGCCAGTTTCGTAGATGCGGTAATTCTAATCGAAGCTTCCTTGCCCGTACCTAAATCCTTTGCAGTTACGTTTAAAATCCCGTTTGTATCTATGTCAAACCTAACCTCGATTTGCGGTACGCCACGTGGCGCGGGTGGAATACCATCCAGATGAAACCTGCCAAGCGAAGTATTATCTGCAGCCATCGGGCGTTCGCCCTGTGCGACATGTATCTCCACACTCGTTTGATTGTCCGCCGCTGTCGTGAACACCTGTGATTTCTTCGTTGGTATCGTCGTGTTCTTCTCGACCAGCGTAGTTGCAACGCCACCCAGGGTCTCAATACTGAGCGTAAGCGGCGTAACGTCAAGCAGAACTATCTCCGCCTTTACCTGACCGCTGAGAATACCCGCCTGTATTGCCGCACCCATTGCCACCGATTGCATCGGGTCAACCCCACCCACCGTTTTCTTACCTAAGATGGATTCAAATCGTTCACGTACCATCGGCATCCTCGTGGGACCGCCAATAAGGAGTATCTTGTCTATGTCGTCAGGCGACAGCTTTGAATCTTTCAGCGCAGTTCGTATCGGCGGCTCCAACCGTTTCAACGTGTGCTCCGCAAGCTGTTCTAATTTCGCTCGCGTTAACGTCACCTCTAAATGCTTTGGCTCGCCGCCAGAAACGATAATAAACGGCAGATTTATCGTTGTGGATACCGAAGAGGAAAGTTCTATCTTCGCTTTCTCTGCCTCGTCCCGTATCCGCTGCATCGCCGTCAGGTCGTCCCTCAAGTCTATCCCTTCTTTTTCTTTGAATCCCGCTACAAGCCAGTCTATCACCGCTGCATCTATGTCCGTTCCACCAAGATGCGTGTCCCCACTTGTAGAAAGCACCTCAAATACGCCTTCGCCTACGTCCATTATGGTAACGTCAAAAGTGCCACCACCAAAGTCGAGAACCGCGACTTTATACTCCCCTTCTTTGCCCAGTCCATACGCCATTGCCGCTGCTGTCGGCTCGTTTATTATCCGTTTTACATCGAATCCCGCTATCTCGCCCGCATCTTTCGTCGCCTGCCGCTGGTTGTCATCGAAATACGCAGGTGCCGTGATAACCGCCGCATTTACCTTCTCGCCTAAATACGCTTCTGCATCCGTCTTTATCTTCTGCAATATCATCGAAGCGATTTCCTGCGGTGTGAATTCCTTGTCCACGGTCTTCATGTATATCTTCTCAGAAGTCCCCATCTTCCTCTTCGTTTCGCGTACCGTTCCTTCAGGATTAACTACCGCCTGCCGTTTCGCCGCTATGCCGACTAACCTATGACCGTCCTTTGTAAACGCAACTACCGATGGAAACATCTTCCCCCCGTATGCGCTGCCCTCTGCACTCGGTATTATCTTCGCTTCGCCACTTTCATCCACAAACGCCGCTTCTGAATTCGTCGTTCCAAGGTCAATGCCTATTATCCGTCCCATTTTTATCTGCCCCTACGTTTCATTTCATTTCAATTCAATTTCAATGACTTCTTGAATTTTATAAAAAAAAATAAAAAAGAAGGAAGAAAAAAAAATTAGTATTCTCCCATTCCTTCCATTCCACCTGGAGGCATACCGCCACCTGGGGGCATACCGCCGCCGCCTGGTGGTGCACTTGACGCTATTACATCGTCTATCCGCAGTATCATCGTTGCTGATTCTGTTGCCGAGCTTATCGCCTGTGTCTTTATTCTCAATGGTTCTATGACACTTGCCTTTATCATGTCCCCTGGTTTGCCCGTGGTCATATCCAGACCCATATACCTGTTCCCGGATTCGTGTTCAGACCGAAGTGCAACGAGCACGTCTATGGGGTCTAAACCCGCATTCTCGGCAAGCGCTCTCGGAATGACTTCCACTGCATCTGCGAATGCCTGTATTGCCAGTTGTTCTCTTCCGCCTACGGTTGCGGCGTATTCACGCAGTCTCAGCGCCAGTTCTATCTCCGTGGCTCCGCCACCTGCGACATATTTGCCATCCTCTACTGCGCATGCCGTTACTCGTAATGCGTCATACATTCCACGTTCTAACTCGTCCACTACGTGCTCTGTCCCACCTCGCAGCAATATAGATACGGATTTCGGGTTCTTGCAATCTTCTACGAATATCATCTCATCGCCGCCTATTTTCCTCTCTTCTACTGTTCCTGCATATCCCAGGTCTTCTGCTCTGATCTCTTCCAGCGTCGTTAATACTTTACCGCCTGTTGCGCTCGCCAGCTTCTTCATGTCGCTCTCTTTTACGCGTCGCACAGCCATCACACCTGCTTTTGCAAGATAATGCTGCGCCAGGTCATCAATACCTTTCTGGCAGAAAAGCACGTTCGCTCCGCTTCCTGTTACTTTGTCTACCATACTCTTCAACATGTTCTCCTCTTCGTCCAGGAACGCTTTCATCTGGTCTGGTGATGTAATCTCTATCTTCGCATCTACTTCCGTCTTCTCTATCTCCATCGCAGTGTTTATCATCGCTATCTTCGCATCCTCCACGAGCTTCGGCATTCCCGAATGCACGCGCTCCTTGTCTATTATCATCCCCTTTATCAGCACGGTGTCATCCTTGCTTCCTCCCGTCTTCTTCTCTAACTTTACGTGGTCCGTGTCTACTCGTCCTCCTGGCTCCGCTATCGCCATTACTGACTCCACTGCAAGGTTGGTCAGCAGTTCTTTTGCAACCTCTGCTCCCTTTCCCGTCATAGAAGTCGTTGCTATTTTCTTCAGCGTCTTGACATCGTCGGGCTTGACCGTCTTTGCCATTTTCTTTAACACCTCATACGCTTTCTCCGCTGCCAATCGGTACCCTGTTACAATCAACGTGGGGTGTACCTCCTGATCCAGCAAGTCCTCCGCGCGCTTCAGCAACTCGCCCGCTATAACAACTGCACTTGTCGTGCCATCTCCAACTTCATTGTCCTGCGTCTTCGCTATCTCTACCATCATCTTCGCTGCGGGATGCTCTATGTCCATCTCCTTCAGTATCGTCGCTCCGTCGTTTGTTATTACAACGTCGCCCATAGAGTCCACCAGCATCTTGTCCATTCCCTTTGGTCCCAGTGTAGACTTAACTGAGTTGGCAATGGTCTTCGCTGCGAGAATGTTCCTGCTCTGTGCGTCTTTTCCTCTTGTCCTTTCACTACCTTCCCTCAATATCAATATAGGCGTTCCGCCTAATTGTCCTGCCATGTGTTTTATTCACCTCTATTTTTTATATCTGTGGTTCTATATAAAGGTTAGTATATAAATAAATACAGATGCACATACTAAACTATGTACAATAAATTGTGGACACAGATTAACGCAGATTAACACAAACCTTTCTTTCAAAAAGAAAGCTTTACCAAAGAAATTTGTTTTTCTTTTAGCACAGGTTTTCTTTTTTTGAAAAAGAAAAAGTGTTGCGTAAATCAGTGTAAATCTGTGTCTCAACTAACTAAACATTTGCCTTGGTAGCATAGTGGTAATGCGCCACCTTGGTAAGGTGGAGAGCGCGGGTCCGAGTCCCGCCCAGGGCTTATATAATCAACGCAAAGTGCAGAATGTAAAGTGCAAAATGCAAAATGATAAAAAATGGGGAAAGATTTGTTTTGAATTTTGAAATTATGATTTAGAATTTGTTTGTTATTTGGTGCTTGGGATTTGGAATTTTTTGGGATAAGTTTTAATCACTGATACAACCTGTTCACACCATTAATTAATGCATACAACGATGCGAGGACTATATCTTCGCTTACGCCACTTGCCGTTATTGTTCTGTCCCTTCTACTCATCTTCACCACAACGTTCACCAGCGCATCAGCTCCACCTGTAATGGCATCTACGTGATACTCCTCAAGCCGCAAATCCGCCATTTCCATCCCCCTTATTCCCTTCTTCAATGCGTTTATCGCTGCATCCACCGGACCTACACCAACAGCTGCTTCTACCACGTCCTCACCGTCTATTTCCAATCTTATTGACGCTGTTGGATACACATTCTTCCCCGAGACCACGGATAAGTCAACAAGTTTTATCTTCTCGCCCCTCTCGATACTCAGCACGTTATCCACCACCGCCTGAAAATCCGCATCGGTAACCAATTTACCCTTGTCCCCGAGCTCTTTTACCTTTGCCAGTATCACACCCATTTGTTCCTTATCCGCCTGAATCCCCTGCTCTTCCAGTGCCATCTTCACCGATGCCGTACCCGTATGCTTACCAAATGCAAATCGCCTCTTCCTCCCTACTATCCCGGGGTCCATTGGCTCGTATAAGGTCGTATCGGCTAACGTGCCGTGAACGTGCATCCCGGACTCGTGCGTAAATACGTTATCGCCCACAAGCGGCTTGTTCGACGCAACGAGCACCTTTGTTAGATTACTGACCAATCGCGATGTTTCGTATAATTTCGATTTTACAATGTTCGTTTTCATACCGTAAAGCAGTTCCAAAGCGGTTACCACCTCCTCCAACGATGCGTTGCCCGCTCGTTCGCCCAGCCCGTTCACCGTTACGTGCACCACCTCCGCACCTGCCAGCACGGCTACCACGGAATTCACCGTTGCTAAACCGAAATCATTGTGACAATGCACCGCAACAGGCGTGTTAAAACCACAAATCAGCTCGAATAGCTCTTTCGTACGCTCGGGATACAAAATGCCCACCGTGTCACAGAAACATAAACGGTCAACAACCGCGGCTAAATCAGAAAAGAAAGATTTTAAAAATCCCGTGTCCGCCCTGGATGCGTCTTCTGCGCTTATTTCTACCTTTAACCCGTGTCCTTTTACATAGTCCACCATCTCGAATGTTCTGTTCCTCAGCGATTCCCTATCGGTCTTCAGTTTCTTCTTTATGTGCGCATCCGAGACAGGCGCGACTAAATTAACCGTGTCCACATCGCATTCAATCGCAGCGTCAATGTCGCCCTTCAACAACCGAGCAAAGGAGCTTATTTCCGCTTTTAATCCTTCATTTGCTATCCCCTTTATCCCCCTTCGCTCGCCTTCCGAAATGACCGCCGTCCCCGCCTCTATGTAGTCAACGCCGAGTATGTCAAGTTGTTTGGCAATCTGCAATTTCTGCTCCGGCGTTAACGATACGCCAGGCGTCTGCTCACCGTCTCGTAACGATGTGTCCAGGATTTTTACGGTTTTTTGTTCTTGCATATTCCATATTGCGTAAATGCATATTTAGCTATTCCTTTCTTTATTGTATAATAAATAATATTTCTTTGAGAAGTAAAGCTTTCAGCTTTCTTTTTGGAATAAAGATTTTTTAATAACAGTAGTCCTTCAGCACACAGTCATTACACTTCGGGTTTCTTGCCGTGCATATCCTCCTTCCATGCTCTATTAAGTTCAGATGGAATGCATACAGCTTATCCCCTGCTATAGTTTCCTCTATCAGGCTCGCTATCTCCTCTCTACTATTTCCCCCCAAACCCAATCTTTTGCATATTCGGTAAATGTGCGTGTCCACCGGGAAGCAGGGTTTATCAAAGGAGAAACACAAAACGCACGCTGCGGTCTTCTGCCCCACACCATCCATGCTCAATAGAAACCCCATTGCATCTTCTGTGCTCATCTCAGCCAGAAACCGCAAATCTACCTCGCCCTCCTTTTCCTTTATCCTCGAAAGGGCATTTTTTATCCGTCTCGCCTTTATTCTTCCCAATCCACCAACGCTGATGGCTTTAGCGAGGTCTTCCTCTGGTGCTTCTAAAACATCTTGCCATGTTTTATATTCCACGGTAAGCCCTTCGTAAGCTGATTTACAGTTCTTAAAGTTCGTCGTTTGCGATAGAATAGTGAGCACGAGTGTATCAATAGGATTGGTTTTCGCAGGATGCTTCTTCAGCCCATATTCGCATTCAAGAAGTTCGCAGATATGTCTCACGCACCTCTTTAAATCCTCTGAACTCTTCATTTCACACTTCAACTATGCAAGAACATAAGAGCATAAAAAAAAATAAATTTATAGGTTATCTTAAGATTAAATTAATTTAGAATAGAGAAAAGGGAAAAGGGGTTAGTAGGCAAATAGGGATTAGCGGGTCAGGCAAATACATGCCCGTATCCTATTGGCTATCCGCTATTTGGCTATCCCTAATAAAACAAGAGGGGGCCCGTAGCTTAGTCTGGTTGGAGCGCTCGGCTGATAACCGAGAGGTCCGGAGTTCAAATCTCCGCGGGCCCATCAACACTTTTTCTTTTTGTGAAAAAGAAAACCTGTGCTAAAAGAAAAAAAGACCTGTTTCTTTAGTCAAGCTTTCTTTTTAAGAAAGGTTGTTAGTCAAGGTTTTTACCGAAGGTAAAAAAGTTGTTGGTAACGCTTTTCTATAAGCCCTTACAGGGCTTGCGGGGTTGTGGGGCGGAGCCCCACATAAGAAAAGGTTTGTGCTAAAAGAAAACAAAGGAAAAAGTTTGAAAGTTAATTCTTTAATATT
>JAUWNY010000127.1 GCA_030612405.1 Candidatus Methanophagales archaeon
GCAGTGCTTGAGAATGACATAAGAAGACTTTTAGCCTATCACATCATCTCCCAGGTGGGATACATGGTAGCAGGAGTGGGAATGGGCGTTTTTGGCACGGCAGCAGGAGAAATGGCGATAAACGGTGCTGCTGCTCATGCTTTCTGCCATATCCTCTACAAAGCGTTACTTTTCATGGGTATGGGTGCGATAATAGAGGTAACGGGAAGAAGCAAACTGACCGAATTGGGTGGCATATACAAATACATGCCCATCACTTTCGGGCTTTATATGATAGGTGCGTTTTCAATTTCTGGTTTTCCTTTGTTCAACGGATTCGTAAGTAAAACAATGATTATCCAAGCTTCTGCTATGTGGCATTATTCAATTATATGGCTGATGCTCGAAGGCGCTTCCATAGGAACTTTCCTGCATACAGGTCTAAAGCTTCCCTGGGGTGTCTGGTTTGCGAGAGATACGCCAGTATGTGAGGCACGAGAGCCACCTAAGAATATGCTTGCCGCAATGGGCATAACCGCGTTTTTGTGCACCCTGCTCGGCGTGTATCCACAAATACTTTACAGCATTCTTCCTTATCCCGTTGATTACGTTCCTTATGCACCGGGTCACGTGGTAGCAATGTGCCAGATCCTTTTGTTCACTTTCGTAGCGTTCTGGCTATTAAGAGCAATGCTTCACGGCACACCCACAATCACGCTTGACACCGACTGGTTCTACCGGATACCCGGAAAAAAGGTCATAAGGTTCTGCGAAGGACCGCTAATGGACTTTGCGAACTACATTGACCGGAATGTAATGAGAATGGCGGGCTTCGTCGTCTGGGTCAGCAGGAATCCGTTTGCCGCGTTAAGAATAAAGGGGGAAGAGACGAGGCTAAAGTTGGAGAAACCTGTTGTTTCTCCGGAAAGGGCTGCGGAATATGAGCGAGATTTAGAGGAGGTAAAGAAGAGACAACCTGCAGAAGAGCCAATGGTAAGATTGAGCATAGGGACCGCAATGCTGCTGGCGCTTCTCTTTATCGCTTTATATTTGATAGCTATGTTTATACATGGGTGGCTTATAAAATAACGTGGGCAGAGCCCACGAATTGCAAAATGCTGACTGAAAATTGAAAATATTATTATGATAAAAACGAATGAACTACCTCCACCGATCGAGGTCAATTCAAAGGCTCTGCAATCGATTGAGGATCTGGAGTATGGAAAGCATTACCGAATCAAAGGAGGTTTACAAGTAGAATCTAATCTATCTATGAGAATCCTCGTCAACCAGCCTAAATTTAACATCACACGATTCAACCTCTACAATCTCACCTTCCGGAAGCTTTTCCATGTCCTCCATCGTTCTTATCTTTATCTTCTTCATTATAATTTGAAGTTATTTAAGACTTCCAAGATTAAAAATCGAAAATACCGGGCTACCCAGTAGTTCAACAAGTAGCAGTCGGTATTGGCTCGCTCATGCGCTCGAAGATGCTTCTTTGTTTTTTATCCCTGCTTAAGTCTCTTAAGAACCTCCGTGGCATAATCCATAGTTGTTTGAGACATTGCAGTGTTTAAAATAGCCTCAATAGCTGGTATCCCTTTCTCTCCGTATGCCGCTAAAGTGTCAATTATTTCCATCTTCCTCTTGACAGGTGTGTCGTGCATACTTCCCATACCTTCCATTTTCAATTTATGTATCTCTTCTTCTTCTGTCATTTTTATCGTTTCTATATTAGTCTAAAGGTCTATAAGGTGCTTTCGGTTTTTTTATCCTGTGTCACGTAAGTAACGAGAATTTCTTTTCTCAACCTTTCAACAACCCAACATCTCCTCCAACCTACGCGTATTTACCACAACTTCACAGGATTCGCCTCTACAATCTCACCTTCCAGAAAGCATCCCGTTAGGAAAGAAACCATTTATTTATATATAAATAAAATACTTTAATTGTAAGTAATTATCATGACAAAAGCGAAGATACCACCGGAGCTGATAGAGGCGTTGTCAGCGGAGAGGGGTTTTTCTCTATTGATAAGGGGAGCGCCGGGGACAGGGAAGACAATGCTTGCACTCGAGATGATCCACCTGTTTGGAGACGCCAATGCCGTTTACCTTTCAACGAGGGTCTCTCCTTCCTCACTTCACGAGCAATTCCCATGGCTGGGCGAAAGTATCCCTCCGGTGAATGTAATAGATGCCACGAAACTGTACGTTTCCGCGGACATAATCCCGGGAATTCAATCCTTTCCTGATACGATTTACTCCCGGTTAGGGAAAATTAAAAAACCCGCTACCGTGGTAATAGATAGCTGGGAAGCGATAACAGCTCAGATAGAGCGCGAAAGGGAAAAGATAGACGCATTAGCAGCAGCAGTAACGGAATTAGCAAGGCATGAAGAGATAAATTTAATACTCGTGTCAGAGAAGTTTGGCGTTACACCCTCAACGCTTGATTACATGGTAGATGGCGTGGTAACGCTCAGCCGCCTAACGATGGACCACAGAAATGCAAGAGAGCTGGAACTGGAGAAATTAAGGGGTGTGAGGATAAATCAGCCGAGATACCCCTTTACCTTAGAAGGTGGTAGGTTTCAATGCATCGAACCGTTCAAGCGAAAAAGTGTAGGAAAAAAACTTAGGGTAGCGCCCGTGCAAAATACCGAAACGCACATATCCACAGGCAACGAGGGGATGGATACGATCCTGAGTGGCGGATTCGAGAGAGGGAGCTTTAACGTAATCGAGATGGGGGATGATATGTCCATCTGGGGATACCAGTCAATCGCCATTCACATGCTCATAAACAGCATAGCGCAAAAGAATCACTGCATCTGCCTTCCTTGTTGTGGCTGGGATGAGAGGCATTTAAGACAACAGTTGCTTCCTTTTGTAAGCGAAGAGGATTATATGAAATATATGACGGTCTTTGAGATAGGACCTGCTAAAAGGGAGTATGAGATGAGTGAAAACGTAAGGTTTTTGGAGGGCAAGTCAATAGAATTGGATTTGGGAGTAATTAGAAGTTTTGTTTCTCAATTGGAGCCTCCTGTCCTGACCTCTATTGGGACAGATACGTTAGAGCATCCATACCAGTTGAAGGAAAAGGGAAAACTGGGAACCATGGTTAGATGGCTATCCTGTATGATGACAGACACGAGAGCAGCAGGAAACGTGGTGGTCCTTGGGGTGAATCCAAAGCTTGAATTGTGCGGGGAGCTGACACATCTTTCGACCACATACCTTAAGTTGGCTGAACTTGATACCACGGTTGTCCTTTACGGCATTCGCCCTGCGACTGGATTGCATTGCCTGGAAACTATTGTCGCGGATGACACTATTAAGTTAGGGCTCATACCGTATGTATAAAGAAATAGGGAGAGGAGGAAGAGTACGAGTAACATGGAGATAGACGTGCAGCTAATGGTGGGCAGCAACGTAATCATCACGTTTGGCAGGGTAGACATCGAATTAACAAAGGAGCAGGCGGAGAAATTAGAGGTACTTCTTGTAAACGCCCTTGAGCGAGGTGAGCGTGATCTTCTCCCCCGCGGGGTCAACAAAAGCGAGTAAAGTCCTCTCGGTGAATAGGAAGAAGTCATCACCGCATTTCTCTCTTATCTCTTCTATGCTCCTACTGTCGAAATAAATCCGCTTTCCTCTTTCATCTCCCGCACGCTGCACAGAAGCTATAAGTTCAATAATCTTGTTCTCCTCAGGCTCTTCTTCAGGCGTTTCATCAGCCATTTTATCTTCTTCCTAATGTATTGTATAACTTCCTTCTATTTAATCTGTGTCAACAATAAATCTTTTTAAACGATAGGGGCATAGTAAAATTGTACAGTACAGTTGCTTCGCTAAGTGAGGGGTGAAGGATAAATGGATTTATCAAAAGAGAAGAGGGTAAGGGATGTGATGACGCGAGGTGTCGTTACGGTATCGTTTGACACACCGGTAAGCGAAATTGCAAAACTCCTGGTAAGGGAGTGCATATCGGGTATTGCGGTAACTGCACCAGATGGCGAGGTGGTGGGTGTTATATCGGAGATAGATCTCATTAAAGTTTTTGACAAAGATTGGGTCAAATTAACGGCAGAAGACGTTATGTCCTCCTTTGTGAGGACAATAGACCCGGAAACGACGTTAAGAAAAGCCGCAGATATTATGCGCGATTTGAACATCCACCGGTTATTGATTCTTTCTCTAAGACCCGCTTATGGCGTTCCCATAGGAATATTAACGGCAAGTGACATACTAAGAGCGAGTGTCAAGTAAAAAAAACCACGAGATTAAACAGCTGTCAGGTTTTAGGTTTTAGGTCTCAGGGCTACTAATACCTGACAACTCACACCTAACCTAACTCCTACTCTCGTGGAAATCGGTGTAATCTTGTGGTTTTTAGAAGTAGAACTCTCTTACATATTCCGGCTTCCTTGTCAATAGGTCGCGAATACTTACGATACCCACGAGCATTCCATTTTCAACCACGGGCAGTCGTTTTATGCGCTTCCTCGCAGCGAGTTTGCACGCTTCGTCCACGGATGTTTCTGGCTCGATAGTAACCAGCGGGAATGCCATTATCTCTTTTGCCTTCACTTCGCTTGCCCTTCTATCCTTCAATAGAACTTTCAATGCGATGTCGCGCTCAGTAATAATCCCTGCTGGTTTGCCTTCTGAGGTTATCACTACACTCCCCACACCCAACTCGTCCATATCTTCCGCTATTTTAGTTACTATTGTGTCTCCATCTTCCGTGATGATTGGACGGCTCATCATCTCCTTTACTTCCATCTTTATTTCTCCCCTCTGTACTAAACTAAACTAAATCTACTTTTTTCTATATCAAATTAAATACCGAAATATTTATAACATATAAGTTATGTATAAATGAATAGGTGAAGAAGAATGGTGGGGAAATTTATTGCCGCACTGAAATGTTTTATTAAATGCCCGGCGGACACAATGAGGCTCATGCTGACTTTAAACCCTCCTTATGACGCCCAAGCAGTAGAAGCAGTAAAGGCGCATTGCCCGGAAGTAGAAGTGGAGGGAGTGGGTTTTTATGCCGGGATTTTCCTTGCGCTCGTCTTCCTTGCATTCTGCGTGCTGGCGTATGTAATGTCGCTGATATATGGCATGGGCGGCATATAAAGAAGGGGGTAATTGTATGAAATCCGAAATCCTAAACTCTAAATTCTAAATAAATTCAAATGACCGAAATTAAAAATTCGAAACAGTGTGATTTGGAAAAAACCGCGAGATTAACCCCCAGGAGATGATGCAGGATGCCAGATACATGTTTGACTTGTATCCTGTATCTTGCATCTTCACTAAAAGTAGAACTCTCGTACACACTCCGGTTTCCTTCTCAGCAGGTCTTGAATACTTACAATGCCCACGAGCGAGCCATTTTCAACCACCGGCACCCTTTTTATGCCTTTCTTCGCCGCAATCTTACACACTTCGTCTGCGGATACTTCTGGCTTGACGGTTACCAGAGGGGAAGCCATTATCTCCTTCGCTTTTACTCCGTTTGCCTCCTTATCCGTTAATAGAACCTTCAATGCGATGTCGCGCTCGGTAATAATCCCGGCTGGTTTGCCTTTTGAGGTTATCACTACGCTCCCTATCCCCTGCTTGTCCATGTCCGCTGCTATTTTAGCGACTGATGCGTCTTCATCTTCTGTGATGACGGGATGTGTCATTATATCCCTTACTTTTTTCTCCTCCCTTTCAAATTCCCTTCTCTTTGCCCTGAAAAACGAAAAACACGATACTACCAAACAGAGCGCCTTTTTACATCTGCTTGCTAAAACACGCACTTCTGGATGGGGATAAAATCTTTTCGCGCATCCGGGCTTCTTTGTCAATATGTTTCTAACACTTACAATGCCCACGAGCGAGCCATTTTCAACCACCGGCACCCTTTTTATGCCGCCCTTTGCTACGAACTCGCATGCTTCTTCAACCGATGCGTCCGGCTC
This sequence comes from Candidatus Methanophagales archaeon, assembly GCA_030612405.1. GTDB lineage: Archaea > Halobacteriota > Syntropharchaeia > Alkanophagales > Methanospirareceae > QEXZ01. Next base: position 5,966 of record JAUWNY010000127.1, read on the forward strand.
AAGGGTAATCAAAGGGGAAGACATTATTTCTCTTGCTTTCGTCTCACTTGCTCTTTTATTCCTTAATACCACTTTTGACACGATATCGCGCTCAGTAATAATTCCTTCGGGTTTATTTTCTGAGGTTATCACTACGCTCCCTATCCCCTGTTCTGCCATATCCTTCACTATCTGCGTGACCAAAACCTCTTCATCTTCAGTAATGACTGGGTGCGTCATTATGTCCCGGACTTTCATCAAATCAATTCGTTTGTGTGGATATTCCTGACCCGGACCAGGACCTCTCAGCGGTTCAACTCCCTCTCGCACCCATAGAACGAGTTCCTGAAAAGAAGTCATTCTCCTATGCCCGGGTTCTGAAAAGTCCTCATCTGCCGCCAGGTCAAAATCAAGTTCGTATCTTCCGGGGTGTGGGGGTATAAAATCCAGTATTGCCACTTCGCCTCGGTGTGTTGCCGTGTATCTTCCCAAAAACCGCTTACCCGAATAAGCCGTCTTGAAAAGCGAACCGAAATCCATAAATGACCTTCTCTCGCTGAACAAGCACTTCCCATGGCGGTCCGCGATTGATAACCTGTAATTGTTGAATTGAAGCCCCAAAGAAGAGTTATATTCGTACCATTTAATCGTTTCGCTAAACCTGAATACAAGCCCTATTCTGCACCATTTCTGAAAAGCGGTTATCTTGAAAGGGCAAGATATCTTTATCTTTCCGTTCTTTTTATCGCCTTCAACCCTCGCCACTTCTCTTTCCAAAGATATTTTTCTCCGCCAGTTCATAGTTTTTCCTATCTCTTATACTGTTAGTAATAACTTCCTTCTATTTAAGACGCAGATTAACACGGATTTACGCGGATTTATTTTAGTTTAACATTATTGATTTTTATCACCTGTGTTAATCTGTGTCAATAATTTATTTTCTGTTTTCTCGTGTAAATCTGTGTAATCTTGTGGTTTAACTTTTACGTGCTGGTACGGTATAATCTTCGTATGCCTTTACTAAATGCTTCGTTAATAGTATTGTCGTGCAATAAAACAGCACCAGCATGATATATCTCACACCTCGGAATACAAAATCCCCCGGCTGCGGCACGGGGACGTACCCGTACTCCTCTTCCACCTCGCCCATGATTCTCCCTATTAGCCCATACCACCTCATCCCATAATAAAAAATAGCGTAAACGTTTATCGCGCAAAGCCCAAGAGCTATT
>JAUWNY010000115.1 GCA_030612405.1 Candidatus Methanophagales archaeon
CCCTTTCTTTCCGTAATCCGGACACGCCTCGTTTGGACAAAAAAATTCGTCTACGTTTACTTCTCCCATTTCGCCAATCCCTTAACATCTCCTATGGAAATATGGGTTATATACACTTTTCTGCGAAATTGGGACACGACCCATTAGTGAAAGAGGTTAAAAAAGGCGAAATCGAAATCACCCGCGAAATGGCGAGGGTAATAGAGACGCTAACGGATAGGGTGCGTGCGATTGTAAATGCGCTGCTCAAACACAACGGAGAAATGACTCAGGCGGACCTCAGATATGAAACGGAGATCCCAAAATCGTCATTGACCGGTATCCTTCGCTCTCTCGAAAGAAGGAAGATAATCATAAAGAAAGAACGGGGCAGAATGAACGTTATAGAACTCTCAGATTGGTTTTTATCAAAAGGTGAACGAAAATGAACGGTTTGAACGGTTTTTTGAACGAACGGTTCTGTGTTACCCTTTTATATCGTTCAAAACAAGGTGAGAACGGAGGTAACAAAAAATGGAACACGTAAAAAGGAGGGTTTTGTGCGTGGGCGTGGTGGTAGCGCTGCTGTTGCTGAGTATCGCAGTGACGGGTGTCGCGGTGTCACAGCCAGTGCAAAAAGGGAACGCGATAGGTAAAGTAGCGAAGGCAATGCCGGCGGGTGGAGTTGCGGAAGAAGTAGCTTCTACAAACAGAGCTCTGAGAGCACCAGTTAGAATCGTTCACAGCGGGTACGGCTTCGCCATAAATGATGATGATGAGTTCCACGTGCTCAGGGTGCATATCGTCAAGCGCAGGTTCTTTCAACCGAGATACATCCGAGAACTCATGGGTGAGGACACGAACATCGAAGAACTAAAAGCAAAAATCGAGGTAGCGGGTGGACGGCCCATCTATCAAGGGCATCTGCGACTCGGAGAAAACCACTACCGACTTGTTAACATGTCGGTTGATAATGGAACAGATGAGAATCGAGTGTTTGATGCCGATATCGTAGGTCTCGGTAAAAACATGGGCATTGCCGGGCATATTAATATAACCGTTATGCACTACGAGAGTGCTTGGATAGGCAAAGGTGAGTTGACCATGAGTGAAGGAGATTATACCAGTACGTACAGCGTTTTGCTCGATATGCGGCCACTATGGCCAATACCGAGAAAGGAAACAAATAAGGCAACGGGGAATATAAAGTCGGTGTGATAATGGTAATGGCAGCGGTGTTTGAATAAAGAAAAAGAAAAGGAAAAAGGTCGGATGGTCACAGGGACCACCCGATTTTTTATTTTTTCGCCTATTTAATCTCTTTACCAACTACTATATTTAAATAGTTGGTGATAGATAAGCAGATAAACGAGGAGGAGAACTAAAATGGTTTTAATTGTCGTAACAGGAATGCCGGGGTCGGGGTCGTCAACGGTGGTAGAAGAGGCGTTAAATTTAAAACGGAGAGGAGGAGAAGAAAACATTGTGTTCAAATGCATGAATTATGGAGATGTAATGTATGAAACGGCACAGGAAAATGGATTGGTGGCGAATAGGGATGGGGTGAGGACGTTACCGGGCGAAAAACAGCGTGAGATACAGATGCGGGCGTGTAAAAAAATATCAAAGATGAGCGAAAGCGCGAATCTTATTATAGACACACACTGCACGATAAAAACGCCGCTGGGTTACCTTCCGGGATTGCCCGAGCATGTATTGCGAGAACTGAAGCCAGACCAGTTCGTGCTGATAGAAGCCACCGCTGAAGAAATAGCTGCACGGAGGCAGAAGGACAAAACAAGGGAAAGAGACGCAGAGGCAGAAAGCAGTATGGAAGAGCATCAGTTTATGAACCGAGTGATGTCAATGGCGTATGCGTGTCTTACCGGGGCAGCGGTGAAAATAATAGAGAATCATGACGGAGCGCTGGATAAAGCGGCAGAGGAATTTTTTGTGCTGATGAACGGGTTGTCTGAATCAGAACCCAAACTTTACTAAAAATACATGTTTCTTTGGTAAAGCTTTTCTTTCTAAGAAAAAGTTTCTCGTGAAAATCTGTGTAATCTTGTGGTTAATACTTTTCGGAAATATTATACTCACCGCACTATCTTGGTTATATTCATCTCAATAATGTCCTCTGCACCCATACTTTTCAATTTCGGTATTAAAACGTTCACCTCACGCTTGCTCACTACCGTTTCAACTGCGTAATAATCCTGTTCGTAAAGTTGTGAAATCGTCGGCTTTTTCATCGCCGGGAGTACGGACATTACTTCCTTCAATTTAGTCTCGGCAACGTTCATGCTGAGCAATACCTTTCCTCGTGCTTCTATCACACCAGAAAGAAGCGTCTTTATCTCCTCCATCTCCGCCCTCTTGCTCGAGTCGTTCCACGAATCCTTATTCGCTATTAACTTCGTGTGCGATTCCAGTATCGTGTGTATAATCCGCCAGTTGTTTTTTCGCAGCGTTTCCCCCGTTTCCGTGAGTTCGACAATAGCATCCATCATATCCTTCGCTTCTGTAGCGCCGTAGGAGAAAAATATCTGCACAGGAATGCCAAGGTCGTCAAAGAACGATTTTGTAAGCTTGGGATATTCGGTGCTTATTTTACTTTGCGGTGGCACGTCCTTCGCTTCGTTTACCTCCGCTCGGTCCGCCGGCACAGCCAGGACAATTTTTACAGCGCCTTCTTTTTCTGCCATTTTGCTGTAGCTCAAATCCGCTATCTCCACTACATCCGCGCCTCTTTCCGCAATCCAATCTCTGCCGGTGATGCCGAGGTCAAAATACCCTTTCTCAACGTATTCCGGGATTTCCTGCGGTCTCAATATCTTCACACGCTCTATCCGCGGGTCTTCTATGCTCGGATTGTATTCCCTGTTTGTTACTTTTATTTCCATGTCTGCCTGTTTGAACAGCAGCAGCGTTTGGGCTTCTAAACTGCCCTTCGGGATTACGATGGTTATCATTTTCTCTCTCTTTTTACTGCATATTTCTCAATCATAAAAAGCTTCACGGACAATTTATTTTTTAGTGTGTTTTTCTTCATTTCTAAAAAAGCGAGCTATATCTGGAATCATGAACCGTGAACCATAAACCATGAACGAAAAAACAAAACTATTCGTACGGACAAAATTTGAAGAGTATTACAGACATGCGAGGATAAGCATACCGAAAGATTTCTGGATGCGCGAATGGGGATTCGTCTTTTTAGACCACTACTTCCCGGAGAAGCTCGTGATGAGGCGGCACAAATCGTTTGCCACGGAGAAAGAGTTAGCGAATTACCTCAGGGAGAACGCGCCTGCTCATGCATATCATTCCGCGGCTATTTACAAATATCCCGCAGCAGATATGGCGAATAAGGGCTGGCTTGGCGCTGACCTGATTTTTGACCTCGATGCTGACCATATTGTAAGCGAAACCGAGCTCGAGCAGTATTCCTATGAGGATTTGCTGGTGCTGGTGAAAAAAGAAACAGAGAAACTGATTGACTTTATGCTTGACGATTTCGGATTTCACGAGAAGGATATGGAACTGGTTTTTTCCGGGTCACGAGGCTATCACATACACATAGGGACAGAAGAGGTGCGAGGGCTTGGAAGCAGAGAAAGAAGGGAGATTGTGGATTATGTGATGGCAACAGGGCTCGATATGAATGGTTTTATAGACACGCAAGAGGAGCATAGTGGTAAAAGGCGCGGAAGTGGAGACTTGAGGTTGGTACCCGAAGGATGGGGCAAACGGCTACTTGATGGGTTAATAGATTTACTTCACGAAATAGCGGAAATGGAAGAAGAGAAGGCAATAGAAAAACTGAAACAGATAGCGGAGCTAAAAGACAAAAATGCGAGAAACATAATAAAAATTGCAAAGGATAAGACCGTGATGGAGCGAATAGAAAAGGGTCAAATCCCGCGGTTCGGTAAGCAGATATGGGAAGGGATAACAAAAGCGGTAACGAAAACCGTCCGCGTAAAGTCCGCAGATAGGGTGGATGAACCCGTCACATCAGACATAAAACGGCTTATCCGGCTGCCTAATTCGTTACATGGCAAGTCAAGTCTGGAAGTGAAACCGCTAAGTATTGAAACATTTAAGGCGTTTAATCCGCTGGACGATGCAGTTGTATTTGGCGATTCGCCGGTAGAAATAACCGTCAGTCGGAATTCGGCAATAAAGCTGAAAGGCGAAACATATAAGGTGGAGCAAGGCGAAGTGGTTTCGGTGCCCGAGCACGTTGCGGTTTATTTTATGTGCAGAGGCGTTGCGGAGATATAGTTAGCGGTTTAGAGGGTTAGAAATATAGTGGTTTAGACACAGATTAACGCAGATTTACACAGATTTTTTCATTGGTAGGAGTAGGAAATAGGAAATCGAAAAGCTTATATTATATCGTAGCGCACAAAGTTAAAAAGGGCGATAAAAATGGAACTGACAAAAAAGGATAAGATATTGATTTGTTGCATTCTTGCATGGGGTTCGTTGTTTGCACTTATAAGGTACACCAGAGGCATGAAACGCGCATCGAGAATTGTCTATCTCTATCTCATCCCCGCCCTAATAATGAGTTTTGGTTATCTATGGCATCTTCCACTTCATTAGAGGCATAGCGGTTTAGCGGTTTAGCGGTTTAGCGGGTTGGGGGGTTAGAAGGTTAGCGGTTTGGAGCAGCTACTAAGAGGGGACAACTAAACCTAAAACTTCGCTGCGAACGTACTCAGCGATTAATGTGGGCACAAGAAAGCAGAAAACAAATTATAGACACAGATTAACGCTAAGGGGGCTCTGCCCGCATTCCCGCAAGCCCTGAAAGGGCTTAATTAACACAGATGATAAGAATCAACACGGTTAAACTAAACTAAATCTGCGTAAATCAGTGTAAATCTGTGTCTTAAATAGAAGGAAGCTATACTTTATATACACAAAACAAACGGCAAAAATTTGTGTAATCTGTGGTTTTAAAAAAGGTTTATTTTAAATAGGCATATTAGATAAATTATCATTAAGCAATCCTGAGGATAGAGGGGAAAAGATGGAGATAAAAATTGAAGACTTCAGACATGGAACAGAGCTTTTGAAACGCGGTTTCGCTTCCTTGCAAAAAGGGGGCGTGATTATGGACGTGACGAGTGTGGAACAGGCGCGAATAGCGGAGGATGCGGGTGCCATTGCCGTTATGGCGCTGCATGCCGTTCCTGCGGACATCCGAAAAGCCGGTGGCGTGGCACGAATGGCTGACCCTGCGGTAGTCTCGGAGATCCTTGAGGCGGTTACGATACCGGTAATGGCGAAATGCCGCATCGGGCATTTTGTGGAGGCGAAGATACTGGAATCGCTGGGCGTTGACATGGTGGATGAATCGGAGGTTCTAACACCGGTGGACACGCATCACGTGGATAAAAGAGAATTTACAGTGCCTTTTGTCTGCGGCGCTCGCGACTTAGGCGAAGCGTTGAGAAGGATAGAAGAAGGCGCGGCGATGATAAGGACAAAAGGAGAAGCGGGAACGGGAGACGTGAAGGAAGCGGTTCGCCACATGAAACTGATTATGGGTGACATAAGAGCGCTAAAAGGAAAGAACGAGGAAGAGCTGCGGGACGTTGCAAAAGAGCTGAAAGTGCCTTTTGAATTGGTGCAGGAGACCGCGGAATTGCAGCGATTACCGGTAGTGAATTTCGCAGCCGGCGGCGTAGCAACACCTGCCGATGCGGCACTTATGATGCAGCTCGGGGCAGATGGGGTCTTCGTAGGTTCCGGGGTGTTCAAGTCGGAAACGCCGGATAAGATGGCTTATGCAATTGTGGAAGCGGTGAACAACTTTGATGACGCAAAGAAACTTGCGGAGATTTCTAAAGGATTGGGAATACCGATGAAAGGGATTGAAGTGAGTACTTTGAGAGAGGAGGAGCTGCTGCAGGTGAGAGGGTGGTAATATCTGCTCAAAATTCTGCGGAATTTTGAACAAACGGTGAAAAATGAAAAGTGTAAAGTGCAAAAGTCAAAATCAATCTTTCTTTAAGAAAAGCCTCTTAAAACGGGATACATTACGCTTTATACCAAATTTTTTAGGGGCAAGCACCAGAAATGATTGGGGAAAAAATCAAAAAATCGGAAAGCTTTATATATACCTACGATGATGTATGTTCTAACATGAGTTGCATGCCTCGTGCTTACTTCAAGCTCCGTACTTAGTACGGGGTATGTGACTGAAATAGGAGGGAATAGGGGATATACCATGAAGATGATTGGTATTATAAAGCAAGATAAGAAAAAGAGCTTTTTTAGAGTGGGAACAGCTCTTTTTTTGTTGTGCTTGGTCTTATCGATAGCAAGTGCTCAAGATCAACCATCAACCATCATACCTGAAGTCGAGGTTACACCAACGCTGACAGCCACGCCAACGCCGACAGCCACGCCAACGCCGACATCACGTCCCGTTTATATTAATACAACATCAACAGTAAATGTTACCACGGCAGCACCAATAATTTCAACCAAAGACGCGTGGGCTGCTATTCTTCTTTTAGTTATTGTCTTTGGGGCGTTGGTTGGCGTTGGCTACTGTGCGAAGGAGAGGGGCCGGCTTGATATGGGTGAGATGAGGAGGGCCATTGCAGGAACGTTCGTCGTGGGATTCACCATATTAACTATTTTATGCCTGAAATATGGTATTAATCAAACTGCGGTTGTTCTGGCGTATATTGAACTTGTCGGCATCGTTATTGGATTCTATTTTGGAACTAGAACAGTAGCAGAAAAACGGGCTGAGGCTGCTGCTAAGATTAGTATTGAACATGTAAAATTTGTTGATGATGCTGACCCAAAGAAAAGGAAAATGATGCTTACCATAAGAAATGGTGGAGATTCTGAAATTAAGGTGGATAAGATTTATATAAACGAAGATGCGTTCGAAACAGATATTAAAATTAATCCACAAAAATCCAAAGAGATAGAACAACTCTATGAATGGGAATATGAAACAGAATATAAGATTAAAATAGCAACTACAGCAGGACTTACCGAGGATATAACATTAACACCTAAAAAACCACAAGAAACATAGGGGTAGGGAAAGGAGTGTTGAGGGATGATGCTGGATGCACCCGAGTTCATTCGAGTGTGGATAGGTTGTGACTTTTTCTTTAAGTGTAAGTCAAGGTTAATTTAAGCGGAGGTATTTTAAATGGAACCGTGTTACCGATACAGGGCAAGGCTCGAACGAGTGGTGGATGGAGCCACAATAGATGTGCTCATAGAACTTGGATTTTATGTGACGCTGCGAGAAAGAGTGCGTTTGGAAGGAATAGACACGCCAGAGATATATAGAGTTCCAAAGGATAGTGAGGAATATAAAAAGGGGATGGAGGCAACGGAATACGTGGAGCGGAGATTAAACGAGAACGGAAACGAGATGATTATAGAAACAGAGAAGCGAGGTAAGTGGAGAAGATGGCTTGCAAAGATTTATCTGAAAGATGCGGATAAAACGTTGAATGATGAGTTGGTTGAGAAAGGTCTGGCTAAAATTGCGAGGTGAAAGGAAATAAGCTTGGGGCTTTTTGTTCAGCTATACATCCAACCTCTCGCAGAACATAACAAAAGGTATTTAGACATATAGAACTTAAAATAATTCTTTAAAATGGCTACCGAAATCATGGAAAAAGCATCTGAGGAACTCAGGAGTTCAAACACGCGATTAGCGCAGCGGGCAAAGATTATCGAAGAAGTAAAGACGGATGTCTTTGAGGTGATATCCCGCAGATGGGGGATAGAAATTTGAAAGCAGGATTAGATAGCACGGTTTTTAAAAACAGGATACATTACGCTTTATACCAAATTTTTTAAGGAGGTGGTGTGTACCTCTCGGAAATGAGATGGCGAAAAAAAATCGAAAAGCTTTTTATCCATAGCGTCAAGTTAGTCTTGTGAAGCCATAAATAATGCAGTTTCTCCCAGGTCGGAAAACGAGCCAATGCCCGAAAAAAATCCATAAACAATAAAACGAAAACTTTATATGTGTAGTGTATATGCACTACATATATGTC
>JAUWNY010000040.1 GCA_030612405.1 Candidatus Methanophagales archaeon
CGTAGAGCAAACTCTGTCTGACTCGGAGTTTTTGTCTCTACGAGTCCCAGGCGATTGGATATACGGTGGACGTGAGTATCAACTGCGATACCTGGTTTAGTATAACCCATGGTGATAACGATATTTGCAGTCTTTCTACCAACACCCCTAAGTTTCAAGAGCTCTTCCAGCTCGTCCGGGACACGTGAATCGTACTTCTCGACCAGGACACGACAGATTTCAAGGATTTGCTCAGCTTTTCTTTTGTAGAATCCAACAGGATAGATTGCAGCCTCTATCTCCTCTTTTTTAGATTTAACATCTCTTCAGGAGTTTTTGCCAGTGCAAATAACCGCTCTGAAGCCCTGGTAGTCACTTCATCCTTGGTTCTAAGACTCAAAAGGCATGAAATCAGGATTAGAAAAGGGTCTTTTCTCGTTGATACATCCATCAATGCCGACGTTTTGTCTTGATACCGTTCTTTAAGAATCTGCATGACCCACTCAATATTAGTCTGCAAGTTCTCTCACCTTCTGGATATTTTCGATATCGCCTCTCCGGTTATCAACGGGAGTCTCAAGGATCATCGGCAACTTCTTGAAGTGTTCTTCTTTGAGAATCACGCGAAAAGCATCCTCCCCTATATACCCAAGCCCAATATGCTCATGCCGGTCCAGTCGCGAGTTCAGACCCGCCTTTGCATCGTTGAGGTGGATGAGCTTCAGATGTTCAAGTCCAATGACCTCATCAAAATGCTGCATCGTGGCTTTCAGGCTCTCTTCAGTCCGTAAATCATACCCGGCAACAAAGCCGTGGCAGGTGTCAAAGCAGATTCCTATTCGTTCCTTATGCTCAATACGGTTCATGATATGTCGAATATCCTCGAAAGTCCCTCCCATACTATTCTTTGTCCCGGCGGTATTCTCCAGAAGCAGCATCACCCCATTATCAACTTCACTGAATGCCGTGTTAATTGCGTCCCCTATCCTCTGAAAACCTCCTGCTTTACCATATCCGCGATGACTCCCAAGGTGAGTGACGAGGTATGGGATATGTAAGGCGCCAGACCGTCTTAATTCTTCAATAAGAGATGCCACAGACTGTTTATAAACATCATCAGTCGGTGCAGCAAGATTTGGAAGGTAGGGCATGTGGTCTACCGGCGGGAATATCCTAGAATGTTCAACCTTCTCAGTGAATCGCTTTGCCTCAATCGCTGTAAGCTCCTTGATCTTCCACCCTCGGGGGTTTCTCGTGAAGATCTGGAACGTATCACAACCTTTCTCTAATGCTCGATCCACTGCCTTATCTATCGACTTTGCAATCGAGACGTGAACGCCAACGCGAACCATTATCTTTTCACCTTCTTATTTTTCTCACCTCTTCAACAACTCTTCAAATCTCTCCTTGGAGTCATCTACCGCAACTACTTCCTTTACCTCCGGAATCTTCTCCTTCAGCGTTGCCTCAACGAAGTTCACCAGTGTGAACTGGCTCATCGGGCATCCGGCGCATGCACCACTCAACCGCACCTTCACCGTGCCATCCTCCACGCTCACCAGTTCTATACTGCCGCCTTCCATCGCTAAAAGCGGTTTAATCTCTTTTTCTATTACCCCTTTTACCTCTTCCAACATTTTCTTTATCATCTCTTTTTAATAATTTGGTTTGGATTGCTGTCTTAATTGTTGCCGGAAAAAGTCCTGCGCAGCAGGTAGGGACTTTTTTCGTTTATAAGAGCATTTTGAGTCCTTTTTTCCATCTATCACTAAACCTTGCATGATAATCACCTTTTGTGAGAAGGTTATTCATTTATCCTTTCAAGCCGCATCCTGAACTCTTTTCTGTGCCGTTTCTCTTCGTCCAATATATGCTTCAGGACGCCCACCACTTCTGCATCATTTATCGCATCAATCTGCTGCTTGTATCTCTCAATGCCTTCTGTTTCAAGTGCTATCTGCCTCTCTAATTGACTTTTCAGGTCATCTCCCCCGAAGTCAAGTTCTTTGTGTTCCATACTTGGCTTTCCGCCCCTTTTCACAATCAAGTCGGCAAGCCACCACATGTGCCTCATCTCGTCAACGGCGATATCCTCTGTGACTCTGCTCGGGTCGCACGGGTCCATTATAAGGGCGTTTCTCACATATATCAGCGTGGCTTCTATTTCCCCCACAAAATCTTCATTCAATAACCTGATTATTCCTTCAACTTCCAAAATCTTTTCCATTGTATAAATTTAAAGTATAATTTCCTTCTATTTAAGACATGGATTTTTTATGCGGGTGCTGGTTTTTCTATCGCTGTATTCACATCAAGTATTCTTATGATAAAAAAAGTAACCCCTCAGATTACACATCGTGGGCTCTGCCCACGTCCCCGAAAAAAAACTGAAAGGGTTTATTTCACGAGAAACCCTTTTTTTATGTGGGGTTCCACTCCACCACCTCGCAAGCCCTGTAAGGGCTTAGTAAAAACCTTGACTAACAACCTTTCTTAAAAAGAAAGCTTGACTAAAGAAACAGGTCTTGTTTTTCTTTTAGCACAGGTTTTCTTTTTGTGAAAAAGAAAAAGTGTTGTGTTAATCTCGTAAAATCTCGTGGTTTTGGTTTTTTACCATGTAATATTAATGGTAAAAGAAAAAAGAGAAGGGAAAGATGGAGAGAGGAGAAATAATTGAAGAACCAGGATTAAGAAATAAAACTTCTGTATTTGAAGACCGTTACCATGCGGGTAATTTGCTGGCAGAAAAAATTAAGGATTATAAGGGAAAGGATGCTTTCATATTCGCTATACCAGCCGGTGGCGTTCCATTAGCTGCTGTTCTCTCAAAGAGGTTAAATTTGCCTTTTGATGTTTTAGTTGTCAGGAAAATTCATATACCGTGGAATAGGGAAGCGGGGTTTGGTGCTATATCTTGGGATGGAACAACTCATTTTAACGAGTCCGTTTTAGATGGGCTTGGATTGAAGAGAGAAGAGATTGAAAGATGTATCTTTGAGGAAAAGGAAGAGATTGAGAAGAGATTAAAGATGTTTCGAGGAGATAAGCCTTTTCCTGATATCCAAGGTAAAACTGCAATAGTTGTGGACGATGGTATAGCATCTGGTTTTACTATGCTTGTAGCAATTTCATCGTTGAAAAAGAAGGAGCCAAAGAGGATTATAGTAGCAGTTCCAACTGCCTCAATGAGCGCTATCCAGATGATTAGAAATGAAGCTGACAAGATTTTTTGCTTGAATATCCGAGAAGGAAGAACATTTGCAGTGGCGGATGCATATAAGCTATGGTATGACCTTGAAAATGAGGAAGTGGTAGAGATTATGGTGGAGGCGGGGTATTATGGAACGGGAAAGGGTTTTTTGAAATAATACGTCTAACGAATGATTAATATCTTACGATAAAATGTAAATTCCCTATTCAGTGAATCAACATTATTATTCTTAGTCCTAAATCCATGTGATTCCCCCTCATATTCAACATACTCATATTCAATTCCTCTTTCTTTGAGTGCACGGGCTACTTCTCTTGAACAGTCAGGTGTAACAATTTTATCATTACTCCCCTGGAAAATAATCATGGGGGCTTTTAATCGGTCTAAATGATTTATAGGAGAACGATCTTTATATTCTTTCTCTCCTTCAGGAAGTTTTGTGCCAATTAAATTGTCAATATAGTGTGATTCAAACTTATGAGTATGTTCCACTAAAGTAATAAGATTGCCAATGCCAAAATAGCTTGCTCCAACTTTAAAAAGATCAGGATACCGGGTCATAACTCGTTGTACCATATACCCTCCTGCACTTCCTCCTCTAACCGCAACCATAGATCCATCAACTTTTCCTTCTTTTATTACGTATCTCACGGCATCTGCCACATCTTCCGCATCAATCACCCCCCATAGGGAAAGCAATGCATCTCTGTATTCTCGCCCATAGCCTGTACTTCCCCGGTAGTCCACGTCTATTACTGCAAACCCCGCAGATGTCCAGAATTGGATGATGAATGAAAAGGAACCACGTGTGCTGGCTGTTGGACCGCCGTGTGCCAACACTAGTAGGGGTGGTATATCATCTTCTGGAGCTGCATATCTGCTATTCTTAGGCATGTAAAGAAAACCATGAGATTGCTTTTCATCCTTTGTGGAATAGGTAATGAACTCAGGCATGGATATATCTCCTCTTTTCATTTCAATACTTGAACTTCTTTTCAAAACATCCAGGTTTTTAGAATCTATATCTAAAGAGTATATGGCTGCCGCCTTATTATTGCTTGCACCAATAAAGAATACACTATCCTCGTCATCTGTTCTTATGTTACTGTAATTGGATAAATCATTTTCAACTAAAGATAGTGATTTCTTTTTAGGATCAACTACTACAAGATAATCAGCCCCGTCTTTAGCCATTTTCGCTATTATTCGGTTATCAGAGAGAAAATCATAATTACTCTGCCCAAATACCCAATGAGGTTCACCAAATTCTGCCTGCTCCGAAGTGATTCTCTCTATTTTATCCGTATAACAATACAGATTCCACCAATTCTCAGATGAGGAAGGGTCACCTACCGCTTTATCCATAACAAAGTAGAGTTTATTTTTTCTGTCAAACCGTGGAAAGCAGATAGCACTATCTCTTCCACCAGCAACCCTTTTTACATCATGCAGAGCATTCTTTTCAAATGTTCCTACCATTAATTCTGTACTATCCCAGGGCATATAGGGATGATCCCACTGAAGCCAGGCAACTTTCTCTCCTGTTGGTGAGAAGATCGGGTCAGCATAAAAGTCATAACCTTTTGCAATGATGCTTGGTTCAGATATCTCTCCTGAGTTTAGATTTAAAACAGCTAAGAAATTCGCATTCTCTTTAGTATCATATTCTTTTTCATATACGAAGAGAAGTTTTTTCCCATCGGGACTTACCGTTAGGGAGGCATATTTACCCAATGATCCATCCCCATTCTTCAAAGGAGTAATAGGGTGTGCTTTAGAAGAATCTTCTAACTGCCTGTAAATACGCTGATCCTTAAAGTTAACAAAATAAATAATATTATTAAAAGCAGCATATGCCCCTCCTCCATATTCATGGACTCTCGTCCTTACATTGAACCCAGGCTGAGTAATATCCCTTAGCTTCCCTGTTTCATCTCTCTGAACAATAACATATCTGCCTTCTTCAATGGGTCTCATCTCAAGCCAATACGTTTTTTTTTACCTTCTGTCTGTATCTCACTCAATCCAATAACATCAGAAAAAACCTCTTCAGCAGAAATTGCGGGTTTCCATTCGGTAAAAGGTGCTCTTTTGCCTTTCATAATTTTCACCTGCTTTACCCTCTTATAATCCTCTGCAATAATCCTCTTATTATTTTCATATTATTTCACTCATTTCTTTGCGCCCCGATATTATAAAGCTTTTAGGTGTTCCTTTTCTCTCAAAAACTCTTTAAATTTAAGCTCAAATTCTGGTATTTTTCTTTTCATCAGTTCACTCGTTTCCTCATCTTTCTCCTCTGTCATTTCCCTGTCGTATAGACCATGGATAAAGCCACCAACAGTAGAATCCAATACACCTGCTGTATAACTCAGCAAAGTTTCACGCTTTGGCCCTATTCCTATCTTCTCTAAAAAATTCAATTCTGCTTCTGCTATTTCATCAACCCTCAAAAGCCAGTCATTGATTGCCTCCTCTAATCTTTCTTTAACCTCATTTGGAAGTGTCATGTTTCTGTTTATATCTTTACTTTTTACCTGAAAAGGGATGAAGGTAAAAAGCGAAGCGAATATAAAATAATCATTACTGCATGTCTTGACCTTCACCATTTTCAAGGGGTTAATAATTTTCAACGGGCAGAGAATTACGCGTGCTGATTAGAGCGAGGCAGAGAAGTACTCTTTGACCATGATCAGCGGTTTCCCCTGGGTAATGATGTTATACGTTCTCCAGAGGTAAGGGCCGGGACAAGCCAACAGCTCCTCAAGACGACGGTCGTTACTCAAGTAGCCGACATCCATGATCTCTCGCCGCGCTTCGATTCTGTGCCTTTGCATAATCTTGCCGATGGGGATGTCGGCTCTCATCAGGTCGGCTTTGAAGGCGGGTTTTAGCCTCGAGAGAGGAGTATATGACCTTGCGTATAGGAGCGGCGAACCATCCCGGCTTCTAACGATTATGATGTCGCGTTTGTTTACAGGCTCTCCAACGTCTACCGCAAGTAGGGCAGCTACTTCCCGAGGGCAAGGAACCATGGATTGCTTGATTGTACGAAGCGCAACTTCACAGCATGAGATTAGCTCCAGAAGATTCGTCATAGAACCGTCATGGCCGAGTAATACTCTATGGATCGGAAGTAGCCCATGACTCCTACTTAGCGACCAAATCTTTGCGGTCGTAGTATCCACATGCCTCTGAGCCTCCACCAAAAATGTTTTAGGCTTTTTCATCATTAAATTAAACATAAATAGTTTGAATGTTTGTTATATTGATATGCCCCGACCGCGATTAGACATTGGATGGAAAGGTATGAACACAAATTTTACATCACCTGTACAGGTTCATTTAAGTCTAATCAGGTTTTTCCTGCCCTTCATTATCTTTTCTATGCGTCCGTTTTCTTTTAATGAATTTAGTAAAGCACTCGTTTTCGATTTGGAAAAACCAGTTTTCTCTATTATATCAGATTGATATAGAACTCCTCCGGCATCCTTCAGTATTTCGAGAATCTTCTCTTCGTCTGTTTTTAGTATCTCCTCCTCTATGATCTTCTTTTCTCGTTTCTTTTTATAGGTAATCCCGCCAGCGATGATAATTGCTACTACGCCTATTACACTGATCGCAACCCATACGACCTGGAATGTTGATCGAAGTACAACACTTGGTTCGCCTGAGCTAAAGTCTCTTAACCCATACCAAATTAATTCATTATCCCTTACAATATCAGGCTCCGGACTCACTGCATCAACTTTATATTCGCTCGGATATGAGATAATCAAAGCATTATCTTTAGAAAGATATAATCCCCCAGCAAATGCATCTCCAGCCATAATCCTCTTATCTTCGGTCGTGGCAAAGCCAATCCATTTGAATTGATATGTAATTACACCATATCTACCTGTTGGCATGTCATTTACATCAAAAGATATGTTAAAATTTCGTGCTGCCATACCTCGTCCTGTTGATGCCTCGGCCTCACTAACAATCGCATTTATCTTGTTCGAGAAATATTCTAACTCGCTCTGGTTGGATTCAAGAGCTGAAACATATTCCTTAAACGCCGCCTCACCACTTTGAGTTGTCAATCCAATTCGATCTTCTATGACCCAAGTTGCCGATCCATCTTCTACAATATCTATCGTATACGTGGTTTTATACTCGTCTCCTTGAGCTTGAGCTAAAATAGACATAATTGAAATTGAGTAACAGTAACATGTCATACACAAAACGATCAGTGCCAGGATGGAGAAATATCTACGTGACATTGCTATTAGAATAAATAATAATTGTATATATTTAAAGTATAATAATCACAACTGGAGCCGATATTATCACTGTCACTTGTGATGTTCTTCAAAAAAGAGCCGCCTATAATGAAATGCTCAATCGCAATAAAAAATAAAACGCGAGGGTCATTTCTGACCCTCTCCTCTGTTCCTGTTCCTATTCCTATGGTGCTATTGGCAGTCCAAATCCAGTTGCAGTGTCATCCTCCGCAGTCCAAATATCCGTTGCTATACTCTGTAAATAACTCCTTGTATCTGCTGCACTACCTTGCCATAGTTTAGCTGCTAATCCTGTTACATGTGGTGTTGACATAGATGTTCCTGACATATTTGTGTAGCAGCCATCTTTATATGTCGATTCAACTGCTACACCGGGCGCTCCAAATTCAACTTCTCGTTCCTCTACGATGTAATCTCCATTATTTACCCCCCTGGATGACCAGTCTGGAACTGCTTCTGTTGAATCAATTGCTCCAACTGCTATTACTTTTACATTCGCTCCGGGATAGTCTATGCTGCCATCCGCTGGACCATCATTTCCTGCTGCTGCCACATATAAAACACCAGGGTTCCTAGCTATTGCATCCCTAATTAGTGAGCTTTGACTATCTCCACCAAGACTTATTGAAATTATTTCTGCTCCCTGGCTTGCTGCATAATCAATTCCCGCTGCTATATCGTCACACCAACAACCACTTGCTCCACAAACTTTTATTGCCATTAACTTTGCTTCTGGTGCTACTCCATAAATTCCCAGACCATCACTACCGCCATCTGCTAATATTGTTCCTGCTACATGGGTCCCGTGTCCATTGTTATCAACACAACCATTTTTGATTCCCCTCTTCGTTGTGTCTTTACAATCTACTATATTGGCTTTCAAATCTAAATGGTCTTTGTAAACTCCTGTGTCCAGAACGGCTACTTTGACTCCTGCCCCGCCAGAACCACCATTGACTTTCACTATGCCCCATGGCGTTTGTTCGCTTGGATAACAAGACCTCCCAGGCTCAGGTGGTGCTGTTTCCTCAACGCATTTGCAGTTCTCACACACATATCCCGTTGGACAATCTAGCAATCCTGGTTCACCGCATTTCTCTCCACCTTCTATTATGTCATTACCACAAACTGGTTTTCCTAACACGTGGTACAACGGGACTGGTTTTAACTGAATCCCAGGTATTTTCTCAAGTGCTGCTAAACCCTTAGCACTCACTGCCACTGTAAACCCATCATCGAATTTGTGTTGCACGGCAAAAGTGTTTTTGACAATAGATGTGCTTGCGCGACTCCCTGAAACAAAAACCCTTGCGGTCGCCTCTCCGGGGTTCCCTGGTATCGCTATTGCCATCTCTGTGACATTCAAACCACGCTTTTCCGCTATCTTCATTGCTCTTTCCATTCTTTTCTCTGCAAATTCAGTACACAGTTGAGCAGCCCTGTCCGGGTTTTCCTTTTCAATTTCTCTCATTGCTTGCGTATGCCCTCTATAAGAAGCGTTCATCGCATGCTTTATATGTGGTTTTTCTTGTCCAGGAACTACATCTACAAAATCAGATAAAATCTCAGCCTGTTCATCTGTTGCATTGCACACATACTCGGCTAAATCCATTACTGGTTTCCCCCGCTGTTTCTGTCTTTGCATGCACTTATAGGTTTCATTAAGTTCTCCGATGTAATCTCCCATCAAACCTTCTGCCCATTCCGGTTTTCCAAGCTCTGTCATCGCTTTTGCTTCTGCTAATCTTTTTTCAGAAAAACGTATATGTAGTCTCGCTTTTGCATCGTCGTCAAAAGTAAAGAACATGTGAACTTTTTCAGACCATCTTTTAACTCCGTATAACGGATGGCCTGGTAGCAATTTAGGACCCAGCCCCCTCTTGTCTATCACTCGTATTGTATCATTACCTTCAAATAGTCTCCCATCATTGAGTTTCCCGGTTACTGTTAGCTCTACTGCATCACCAGTTGACACATTTACTAAATCCTGCCTGTTGAACTTTACGATGTAAGTACCGTTGTCTTCCTCTGAGACCATTCCTCTTACAGCAGGTGCACCTTCACATTTAACCGTGCTGATGTTTATATTTGTAACATTGTAGTCCTCTGGAAGCGTGATGAATGCTGTAAATACTCCTTTACTGGCAAGATTTAGTGTTTTTGGTCTGATTCTGATTGTTTGAACCGGGAAAAAATATTCAACGGTAAAGTTCACGTACTCCGACTGATTATCCTTATTGGAGACATTTACCCGGTAAGTATCTGCTTTAGTTGCATTCACCCAGAACCAGATATCATTAGCCATACCACCTGCTGTTGCATTTGTTGTCAATCCCTGTTGGGTAGTAACGTTAAAGCTGGTTGCACTCTCATTTAACGTGTTGTTTATCAGAAACATCAGCGGAACGTTAATACACGACCTGTTAAAAGCAACTGATGTATTTACTGTAACATTTATGCCTTCTATGTACTTACCAGTTTCATTGTAGTAGGTCTGTGCACTCGCAATCCCCGTTACCGCTGCAAATACTCCAATCACCAAAATCGCTGCTAAGCCTATACTTATTAATTTCTTTTCCATTTTCATTTCCATTTTCATTTCCATTTTCTTTTTTCACCTCCTAATTTTTTTTATCCCTTTTTTTTCGCCTTTTGTGGGTGACGCTTCGGATCTCTCTTCTATCGGTACCTCCTCAGGTACCATCTTAGCTATCACGCGATTCAGCGTATCCTCAGCAGTTCTGCGTTTGTTCAATGCCCTTTGTAGCGCTGGTTCGTATTGCTCCAGGATGTTTGGATCGCCAATTAGACCTTGTAACACTGCTTCATGTTTGCTGAGCATCTGCTGTGCATGTTGAAGCCCTTTTTCAGTGACATTTGGCTTGGTTGCTGTCGCATCAATAGCTGCTGCCTTTGCTGTATATCCTTCCATCGCTTTTTCTGCTGCTTCAGGCTTGCCCTTCTCTATCATTACCTTTGCCTCCGCTATTCTTTCTTCTGCGTGCGCCACTTGTTTGTCGAGTTTTGCATCAGCACTACGCGATACCGCTTCATCTATGTTCTCGAGCGCGATTTTTAGCCCATATAATGGGCTGTCCGGACAAAACAATCCCGGATAAGGCGGAACGTCTTCTTGTGCAGCGCTGACCGGCGTAAATGTCATGACAAGCATGAGCATCACCCCAATTGCAATAGCCTTTTCTCTCATTTTTTCGCCCCCGTTTTTTTACACACTCCATATTACGTTTTTAGGGGTAAATAAAGCTTTCTAAAGTCCTGTTTTTTCATAATTGATCCGGAAAATCCTATTTAGTTCAAAAAGGTTTAGAATAGTCCTATTTAGTTCAAGAGGTGATATCGTGTCACAACGATAATAGTCTCAAATAGGAGCTATCCTGTTGGAGATAATGCGATGCCCCGCTTGCATGCCCACCAGCACTTCCTTGTTAACACCCACTTCATCCATTTCCTCTAAAAAATAGGTCGAAAGATTTCTACGCACCAACCAATGCCTCCCGTAACAGTTCCTTCTGCCTCTCAGTAAGATTCTTTGGCGTTTGCACCGCCACAAAATAACGCGGAGAAATTCTCTTTTAAGGACGGCTGCCCTTATTTTGGGATGGACTCATCAGGACAACCTAAATGCGAAGCAGACGATATTATTTGAGGAATATTTACCGGGGATGTATCCTCCGAGAGGTGGCTTATGTCTCAGTTCTGCTGAAAATTGGATTGACTGCATATATTTTAAAAGGGCAAATCTCCTATAAATTAAAGGGGGGATAAAAAAGATGAAGATATGTGTAAGTGCAATGGGGAGAGACTTAGATGCGCAGATAGACTGGAAATTTGGCAGATGTCCATATTTCCTGATAGTAGACCCAGATACAATGGCGTTTGAAGCAGTACCAAACGAAAACAGCATTGATGTGGCTGGGCGAGCTTTCTGTATCGCACATCCAGAATCGCTTCTGAATAAAGGTGTGGATCTGGTTATCTCTGGAAACATAGGACCAAATATTTATCACTTATTTCATACAGCCGGCGTGGATATTGCGACTCTCACGGCGGGCACGGTGAAAGAAGCAGTTGAGATGTATAAAAGCGGTGGATTGAGTATAATTGGAGCTCCGATGCCGAGGCGTATAAAAGAGGAGATTTCAATGCTTGAGGCGCGTTCAAAATCCCTGAGGCAGGAATTAGAGCAGGTAGAGAAGAGATTGGGGGAGCTCAGGAAGTAACCCCGCTCATTCTTTCTCTTCTTTCTTTTATTCTTTTTAAACGAATTGTTGGTTAAAACCAGAACGTCATTAGAATCAAGATTATGAGCATGAGTACTTATGGCCTATCGTTCCACTTGCGACTTCTACTCTTGCTTCGCTCCACGATGGGGGGGGCAAGTACGCAGCTCGTCAGATGCTGGGGGAATCACCCTCTAAGAGAGGAGGAAGACTGATTGTGTACTAAAGCCGCAAAAGAAAAAAAATCGAAAAGTTTTCAGGATATGAAAAATTTAAAGCAAGGAAAGATTGCCGTCCTGAATATTGACAGCACAGAAAGATTACTTCAAGAGTTTAGATTAAAGTGAAACTAATGTGGAAAGCTGAGAATCATCATTGCCACTATAGTCTTTTCTGAACTGTTTCGTATTAAGTTTATAAATACGAAGCAGGAATAGTTAGATATGGCAGAGGAAAAGGATAAAAAAAAGTAACTAAAGATATCAGGATATTCAAGTACGGCGATAGAATACATCCTTAGAAAGGTGAATGAAGGAAAAATAGATGACCCTGATGCTCACTTTGTATATACCGGTCCGTGTGGAGACACAATGGAGATTTTCCTGAAGATTGAGCCCGATTACAAAGTGATAAAGGAGGCAAAGTTTCAAGCAGTAGGGTGCGCAGGCGCTCTTGCCTGCGGGTCTGCTCTGACAGAGATGATAAAAGGAAAGACTATAGAGCAAGCGGAGAAAATAGATGAGGAGGATGTAATGAATTGGCTTGGTGGTATTCCAATACAAAAGATTTATTGCGCTTGTTTAGCAAAAAGGACGTTGAGGTACGCGATTAAGGAATATAGAAATAAACAAGGATGAATTGGATAAGAAGATATTGAGCTATATTTTGAACCTTTACCCTGATATTTCTTTAACTTAATTCAACGAGAACCTTACATAATAACGACCAGAAGTGATGTGAGGAGGTTACACCATACGAGAAATAGCAGCATGGTTAGTTAAAGATGGCAACATTTCGAGATGACAAAAGGATAATACCGCTTCATAGACCTGGCTTAAGAGAGAAACTTTCCTTTTTTAGCTCTGGATATGTCATCAGTGTTCCTCTTACACTCTTTATTGGAACATTCACGGACCATCTCTGTGTCGTGTTGCCGCTGTTCTATGGCTGTGTTTCTCCATTTCTCAAATAACTTTTCTGCATTATTTGGTCTATTCTGGTTCATTGGCGGAGTTGCTGCTATAGCCATAGCATATTTACTCTCTTTGCGTCTCTACCGTAAAACTTCTGAAAGGGGTTGTCGATTTTGAATGCATAGAAAAAAGCACGGAGTTTAAACTCAAAGAAGTTTTGTTAGCTCGCATATCCTGCCCATTTGCGGATTCCAACAAGTTTCCAAAGACTGAACACCTTCCCATATATTGTGCGGATTGCCAACAATGTCGCGAATGAATATAGAAAGTTTACATTGCCATGTTTTTCTCAGCTCTGGTGAAAATTGGATGGGTTGCATATATTTTAAAAGGGCAAAGCTCCTATAAGGTGTGTAATCTGAGTGCCAACAACTTCTACTATGCACAGATTTTTTTTTTTAAAGACGCAACACCACTCTAAGTTTTTACGCACCAACTAACGCCTCCCGTAACAGTTCCTTCTGCCTCTCAGTAAGATTCTTTGGCGTTTGCACCGCCACTTCCACATACATGTCTCCCTGACCATCGTTGAGTCTCGGCATTCCCAGCCCACGCAAGCGAAGTTTAGTGTTCGTCTGCGTTTCAGCCGGGATTTTTACCTTCACATGTTTACCATCCATTGTCGTGACCACGACTTCACCACCTAAGGCTGCCTGAGCGAAACTTACCTGCGTTCTCATATAAAGGTCATCTCCTCGCCTTTCAAAGATTGGATGTGGTAAAACGTTTAATACCACGTACAGGTCGCCTGGTTCTCCGCCAATCCTGGACTCAGGAGGTCTTCCAGCTTTTGGTATCTTTATTTCATAGCCGGTATAGGCGCCTTTCTTTATCTTAAGCAATATTTTTGTTCGCTTTGATACGGTACCCGTTCCACCGCATACGTTGCAGAGGTCATAAGTGGCTCTTCCCGTGCCTCTACACTGAGGACAGACCGTAGCTGTTATCACGCGGGTACCCTCTCTATTTTGCACGTTTCTTATCTGGCCGGTACCTTTGCAATAGGGGCACGCACCCGATTTCCCGGAACGAGTTCCAGAACCTCCACAAGCTTTACATGTTCGTGACATCGGGACTTCAATCCTCCTTTCTGCACCCTGAGCTGCATCTTCAAGCGTAATATCCAAATTCAAACGCACATCAACGCCGCGAACTGGTCTTTGTATCCCTTCTCGTGTCCCAAAGAGGGTGTCAAATATGCCTCCCCTACTCGCAAAGCCAGGGCTGGCGGCAGACCCGAAGAACGAATCAAATATTGCACTCCCGAAGATGTCCTCAACATCCCGGTAATGCGTGAAGTGGCTCCAATCGAAACCTCCTGGTCCAAAGGTTTCATCCACTACCCTGTGCCCAATCTGGTCATACTTCGCACGTTTATCCTTGTCCACCAGCACCTCGTATGCCTCAGAAATCTCCTTGAACTTCTCTTCTGCCTCTTTTTTGTCGCCTTTGTATGTATCGGGGTGATATTGCTTTGCCAATCTTCGATATGCTTTTTTTATATCCTTCTCTTTGGCGTCTTTGCTAACGCCGAGTATCTCGTAATAATCTTTCTTTGGCATATACCACCCCTACATCAGTCTCAGATGCACTATTAGTAGTTGTTCACCGCAAATCCCGCAGAGAACACAGAGGGTCAAAAAATTCATTTATCTCATCTCAGCGCTCTCCGTGATCTCGACGGTAAACAAATGCACTTTTTTTATTCCTCCTCATCCATCACCTTGTATTCCGCGTCCTCAGGTCCTTTTTCCCCTTCCTTTGCCTTTGGACCTTCTTGTTGCTGATACTGTGCTCCGGCTTGTTGATATGCACGCGTTGAAATCTCGTGGAACGCACGTGTTAATTCTTCCATCTCAGCCCGTATCTTGTGAACGTCTTCGCTCTTTATCGTCTCCTTCAGTCGTTCTGTAATCGCATTAATCCTCGTCCGTTCGTCACTCGTGACCTTATCGCCCAAATCCGTGAGCGACCTTTCGGTGGTATATATAAGATTCTCAGCCTGATTTTTCGTTTCCACCGCTTCACGACGCTTCTTATCCTCATCTTCAAATCGTGTCGCTTCATCAACCATCCTATCTATCTCACTCTGAGCTAATTTAGTTGACGCGGTGATTGTGATTGCCTGCTGCTTCCCCGTGCCCATGTCCTTGGCGGTGGCATTTAATATGCCGTTGGAATCTATGTCGAAGGTCACTTCGATTTGAGGCACGCCTCTTGGCGATGGCGGAATATCCATCAGATGGAACCGCCCAAGGGAAGTGTTATCCCGCGCAAATTCGCGCTCGCCTTGCAGGACATTTATCTCGACACTCGTTTGATTATCCGCCGCAGTCGAAAATATTTCACCCTTCCGCGTGGGAATCGTGGTGTTCCTTTCTATCAATTTGGTGAATACGCCGCCCAGGGTCTCAATGCCAAGCGAGAGTGGAGTTACATCCAGCAGCAGCACATCCTTCACTTCGCCAGTCAGAACACCTGCTTGTATTGCAGCACCCGTCGCCACGCATTCCATCGGGTCAACGCCACGCTCTCCTTTTACACCCACGTAATCCTCGACAAATTTCTGCACTATTGGCATCCTCGTTGGTCCACCAACGAAAATGATTTTGGTGATGTCTGGGGGAGAGAGTTTAGCATCCTGCAATACCCGGTCTATTGAAGTTTTGCATTTATCCACGATTGGTCGCACGAGTTCCTCTAATTTTGCCCTCGTGAGTTTCGTGACGAGGTGCTTCGGTCCCGAAGCGTCTGCGGTGATGAAAGGCAGGTTTATATCTGTCTCAAGCACATTAGAAAGTTCTATCTTCGCCTTTTCACCCGCTTCCCGCAACCTCTGCAACGCCATACTATCATTCCTCACGTCTATCCCCGATTCCTTCTTGAACTCTTCCGCAACGTAATCCACGAGTGCGGTATCCATGTCTGTGCCACCCAACTGAGTATCGCCACTCGTGGACATTACCTCGAATACGCCTTCGCTGAACTCCATAGTCGTTACGTCGAGTGTGCCGCCGCCAAAATCGAATACCATAATCTTCTGCTCTTTCTCTGCCTTGTCAATTCCGTAAGCGAGCGCCGCGGCTGTGGGCTCGTTAATTATTCTGACGACTTCTAAACCGGCAATCGCACCTGCATCCTTCGTCGCAGTCCTCTGATTGTCGTTGAAGTATGCCGGCACCGTCAAGACCGCCTTGTCAACTTTATCGCCTAAGAATGCTTCCGCGTCACGTTTAATTTTTTGTAGAATGAAAGCAGTTATTTGCTGTGGCGTGTATTCCTTGCCATGAACCTTCACCTTGTAGTCCGTGCCCATCTTACGCTTGATTGCCATCACCGTTCCTTCAGGATTGGACACTGCTTGCCTTCTCGCGGGTTCTCCAACCAGCATCTGCCCATCTTTCGTAAATGCCACATAAGAGGGGAATGCTTTGCCTCCAAGACTCGTCCCCTCTGCGCTCGGGATTATCGTGGATTTCCCACCTATCAATGCAGCCGCAGCGGAATTGCTCGTTCCTACATCTATACCTATTGTTTTTGCCATCTTTTAACCCTCCAAATTTATTTATATAGTGGTTTTATTCTTTATAAAATTATCCTCTTGCTCGAATTTCTACATTTCTGTAATTATATACCAATAATCGGACTTCTCCCTCTTCACTCATCTTCTTCCTCTTCCGTCGGTGACTGCCTTTTAACCTTAGAAACTTTCACCTTCGACGTTCTTATCACTTTCGAGCCCAGCACATACCCTTTCTCAAGCTCTTCTACAA
>JAUWNY010000153.1 GCA_030612405.1 Candidatus Methanophagales archaeon
TGAGGAGTGGGAAGATTATTATTTTGAAAACGCAAAGCAAAAGAAACGAAATGGTATCAGGATAACAAGAGAATACCTCATAGAATTAGGTAGAAAATTGTATATTAAACTATCTGAAGTCGTACAGAATGAATTAGAATCCGTTACAGAAGAGGAATGCATTGCTTACGCCTATAATCTCGTTTTGAACAGGACGTATGAAGGCTATATGGGAGAAATTCAAACAACCTACGGGCAGTTACAAAATATCCTTGGCGTCCAGATAAAACCAGCGCCAGATGAATGGGACAGACTCTACAACGTGGATTTCTTTATTGAAATAAAGGGTAAATATATTGGATTGCAAATAAAGCCTACTACCTTCAAGCATACATTTGAAGACTATAAGTGGAAAGAGATGCAGGAAACATCTCATCGTAAATTCCAGGAGAAGTTCGGTGGGAAGGTCTTTACTGTGTTCTCTATTAAGGAAGGAAATAAGAAAGTCATCCATAACCCCGATGTTATCGAAGAAATCCGAAAAGAAATTGAAATGTTAGAAAAGGAATGAACCTAAGCGAAGAGAAGGAAAAGCCGAAGAGAATACCGTGGGACGAATACTGGATGAACATTGTAGCGGACGTGGCGGAACGTTCAACGTGCTTGAGAAGGCAGATAGGCGCCTTAGTGGTTAAAAATAACGTGATTATATCCACGGGCTATAACGGCGCACCAAGAGGATTCCCTCATTGTTTGGATGTCGGATGTCGGCGAGATAAACTGAATATCGCATCGGGAGAGAGACACGAAGAGTGCGTAGGCGTGCACGCTGAGCAGAATGCGCTTTTACAGGCGGGTAGAGATGCAGAAGGTGCTACGCTGTACGTGAACGCATACCCGTGCAAGATATGTGCAAAGCAGATAATAAATGCAGGGATAAGGAGAGTAATAATGACAGGGGATTACAGCGATACGGAAGGACTGGACTATTTGAGGATGGCGGGTATAGAACTCGTTTATCTTTGAGCGAACCTTTTCTTAAAACTAAACATATTTAATTTTGTTTTACCATGTCAGGCAATACGTTTGGAAACATATTCAAGGTGACAACATGGGGGGAGTCGCACGGAGCAGCGATGGGTGTGGTCGTGGACGGCTGCCCCGCAGAGCTTGAGCTGTCAGAAGCGGACGTGCAGCACGAACTGAACAGGAGAAAACCAGGCGTAAGTGAACTAACGACGGAAAGGAAAGAAGCAGATGAAGTAAAGATTTTATCGGGCGTGTTTGGCGGTAAAACGCTCGGCACTCCCATTTCCATGCTCGTGTGGAATAAAGACGTGGATTCAAGTCCTTATGAACGAATAAAAAACGTTGCGAGACCGGGTCAAGCAGATTTCACGTACCAGATGAAGTACGGGATAAGGGACTACCGGGGCGGCGGGAGAGCTTCTGGTCGTGAAACCGCTGCGCGGGTTGCCGCAGGTGCAATAGCGAAGAAAATCTTAGCCACACACGACATACAAATTCTGGGGCACGTAGTGGAAATCGGCGGTATAGTAGCGAAGGAAGTAGGAATAGAAGAACTAAGAAAGAATGTAGATAAGAATGCAGTCAGATGTGCAGATTCGGAAGCAGCGGGGAAAATGGAAGCGTTAATAAAACAAGTAAAAGCAGCAGGAGACAGTGTGGGCGGTATCGTGGAGGTAATTGCGTTCGGCGTTCCGACGGGTTTAGGCGAACCGGTATTTGATAAGCTGGATGCAGAACTTGCAAAGGCTTTAATGAGCATTGGCGCGGTGAAAGGAGTTGAGATAGGCGTGGGATTTGCGGCTGCGAGGATGAAAGGCAGCGAGATGAATGATGAGTTTATCATAAAAGAAGGGAGGATAAGCACGAGAACGAATAACGCAGGCGGTATTTTAGGTGGTATCTCAACGGGAGCGCCCGTAGTATGCCGAATCGGGGTGAAGCCCACAGCATCTATTTCAAAGCCGCAGAGAAGCGTGGATATGGCGAAGATGGAAGGGGTAGAACTAAAGATAGAGGGCAGACATGACCCCTGTATATGCCCCCGAATAGTTCCTGTTGCAGAAGCGATGGTTGCGCTGGTGCTGGTGGATTGCTGGATGCGGCTCATAGCCACAAGATCACACTGATTTTCACGTAGAATCTCGCGGCGGTTTCCCATTCACCATCTTCATAAATCTCCATAACGGGTTACATACACAAACCTAAAAAGGTGATTGCTCAATATCTTGTGGGAAAAAAGCCTAAATACTAAATCCGAAATCCTAAACAAATCCCAATGACCAAAATTACAAATTCAAAACTAAGCCCTTTATAGGGTCTTACATGCTCGTGAGGTCGTATGGGGGTTTTGATATTTGGATTTTGAAATTTGAAATTGTTTAGAGTTTAGGAATTAGAGTTTAGGATTTTCCACCGTTTATTGAGCAAGTCCGAAAAAAGGATTAGAGTATTTATGCTTTACAGATTTATAGTAGTAGTAATATGATAGATTTAATAGTACAGGTTAAACGTTAGAGGTGACAAAAATGGGTGCAACACTGCAGGTTCAAGGGCTCTGTAAGCGGTATGAACTGTCGAAAATAGGTAAAGAACTGGTAGCGCTGGATGACGTATCGTTCAAGGTAGAAGAGGGCGAGACGCTGGGGATAATAGGGAGAAGCGGAGCGGGAAAGACAACGTTGCTTCGCATGCTTCGTGGTTACGAGAAGTTTAATGAAGGCGTAGTAGAAATGGACGGCGTCAGGGTAACGCCGGACTCGCCCTGGTCGGAATACAGAATGCTGCGACAGAAGACTGCTTTTCACCTCCAGCGGTCTTTTGCACTCTATAACATCTCGGTGATAGACAACGTAATAAAGAAACTAAGAGCAAAGCAAACAGGTTTGGAGGATGTCCCTGAAATCGAGGACGAATATGAGGAATTAAAGGAAGAGGCATTTAAAATACTCGACCTCGTTGGACTGAGAGACAAATGGGACCATTTATACACGATTTTGAGTGGAGGGGACAAACAGCGGGTTTTGCTTGCTCGACAGCTTGCAAAAGAACCTTCGTTATTACTGCTTGACGAGCCGGGGACGATGTCCGACCCGTTGACGAGGGAATATCTGCTTGACACCGTGAGAAGGGTAAAGGAACGAGCAAACATCAGTATTTTGCTTATTTCGCACATGCCCGAAGTGCACAGGTATCTCTGCGATAGACTGCTCATGATGGACAAAGGGAAGATAGTAGAGGAAGGGGATACAGAAACCGTAATTAAGCACTTCTTAGCTCCTATTGAGCCCGTAAAACCGTTAGCTCCGATAAAGGGCGAAAAGAACGCGGTGGTCTGGATTGACGGTGCCTGGAAGAAATATGACATGGTCACACATCACACATTGATAAGAACAATAGAAATGCAGGACATCAATATCAAGATTCCAAGAGGTGAGATACTGGGGATAATAGGTCCTTCAGCAATGGGGAAGACGGTATTAATGAGGTTATTAGGCGGTTTTGAAAAGCCAGACAGGGGGCACATACTGATAAGAATAGGGACAGTGGACTTTGCCAACATCGCGGAATACGGTAAAAGGTCAATAGAGGCGAGGAGCAAATTAGGCATTATTCATCAGGAGTTTGCGCTTCCACCGTACCAGCTCGTTCAGGACTTATTTGCACGGAAAATCGGGTTGAAGAAGTTCGAGATGATAAAACAGGCGATGGCAAAGGCGAAGGAATTTGGAATAAGTGACGTCACAATGGACGTTCTTTTAAGACTTGCGGACTTACCGGAGGCAGAGGCGAAAGGGCGGCTCAGGGAATTAGGGCTTGAAATAGACGTACTGGATGACCTGTTCCCCAAACTGCCGGTGAGGGAGGCGTTCAAAGCTGCTGAACCATACCTTAAAGCAGTGAACCTACCAGAAGACATATTCACCCGTTACATTTCTGAGACGAGCGTGGGTGAGGAGATAAGGCTTGCAATTGCCACTCTTATGGCATCAAACTGTGAAATACTGCTATTGGATGAGCCTTTTGGCGACGTAGACCCGATTTCGCTGCGTGTGGTGACGAATTCGCTGAAAGAGTTAAATCGTGAGTTCGGCACGACCATGCTGGTCGTGAGCCATCAGCTTGACGTAATCCGAGAGCTTACACACGAAGTGATATTAATAGATGAGGGAGTAGTTGCGATGCGAGGCAAGCCGGATGAGGTGTGCGATGCGTTTATTGAGCGAAGGTTTAAATAGCTGGAATAGCACAGATAAATGACAAGAAAGGATAATTTTTGATAATCGGACGCAGATGAACGCGGATAATCAGGATTTTAAATTTAATTTAATTTTGGCACTAAACAGGAAGTTAAACGTAGGGCATTGGATAGTTTGAGGAAATAGTTGGTTTTCTGCGTAAATCAGTGTAAATCTGCGTCCTAAATAAGTAGAAGCAATACTTTATATACAAAAATGAGAGAAGTTATATACAGTCAAAGAAAGGTTTTGCTCCGCTGGTGTAGTTCGGCCAAGCATGCGGGCCTCTCGAGCCCACGACCGGGGTTCAAATCCCCGGCGGAGCATGTAAAAACGCACCCAACGTCTTATTCGCGTACTTACCGTTACGCTTTCGCATTTTGTGTTCAGAAGACGTTTTCGCGTCTATTATGTGCATTACCGTATGCCCACGCAGTGTAAGCGCATCCGCTATAAATCTGCGATGACACTGCGAGTAGCGAAGTTCAGCACACATAATTGCCACTCTTTTTGTGGATGCAAGTGATTCAACATAAACCAGACCCCGTATGAATTCTTCTGTTTCCATATATTTCACGTACCCTCCTTTTCGGTAGCCGCCGAGTTCGGTAACGTGATGGTATTCTACGCCGCTCTGATACAAACTCGCTTTCAGGCTCGCCTGCTCGAAGTGCTTGTGCTTTGACCTGGGGAATCGTCTCACATCCGCAATCGCTTCTATCTGATATGCCACGAGCAAACTCAAGAACTCCTCTATGCTCCTGTTACTTGTTCCAATCGTCCATAGTTTCAATTTTTCACGCCTCTTTACGTTTACGTTTATAGTCATTCTAAAAAGTATTAACCACAAGATTACACAGATTTTCACGAGAAAACTTTTCTTCAAAAGAACATAGAGAATTTTGATTTACTTCTATTTATGCACCCTCCAGTAACCTTCAACCCATTTTTTCAGTTTTAGCACGTATTTTTCTGCCTTTTCACCGTCTAACAGGCTAATTTACCTTCTTTTCTTGGTTTTTGTCGATAGCTCACGCTATGCTATACGACTCCCTGCTTCCTGAG
>JAUWNY010000017.1 GCA_030612405.1 Candidatus Methanophagales archaeon
TTTTCTATCTCAACTTTCCCTTCTTCTATATCTCCCTGCATTTCCTTTGCATCTTTGCCTTCCACCTTCACACGCATTGAAACACAAGTGCCTATTACTTCTTTAACAGCCCCTTTCAACGATGCCGCCAGCATTTCTCCTTTCTTCTTTTTCGCTATCTCCTTTATTTGTTCCATGGATATATCACCGGCATAATCAGTTGCAGACTCAGTTTTTGCCTTCTCAATCCCTAACTCCTTCTTTATCAATGCAGATGTCGGCGGTGTGCCCACACGTATGTCTACTTTTCCACCATCAACGGTTATCTTCACCGGGACTTCCATTCCTGCATAGTCTTTCGTAAGCTCGTTCATGCTGTTCACCACTTCCTTTATATTTACTCCAAGCGGACCCAGAGCAGGACCCAAAGGCGGTCCCGGGTTTGCTTTTCCCCCTTCTATCAGGACTTCAACGACGCTCATTTTTTACCCCTCTTCTGTTTATACATCATTATTTTATTTCTTTCCATGATTATTAATCTTTATTAAATTAAAGAAAGTAAAAAATGGGGTCAAAGATTGGTGAAATATTAGAGCCAGAAGAGACCAGTTTAGATGCGCTCTCGGGCAAAATCGTCGCGGTAGATGCGTATATCACGCTTTACCAATTCTTAAGTACCATCCGCCAGCCAGATGGAACGCCACTGAAAGATTCCTCCGGTAGAACGACTTCGCATCTTTCCGGGTTAATATATCGCACAGCCACTTTAATGGAGAAGGGGCTAAAGTGCGTATTTGTTTTTGATGGCAAACCCGCAGAGCTAAAAGCGAAGGAACTCAAAAACCGGTCGGAACGGCGAGCCCAAGCAATGCGGAAGTGGGAAGAAGCGAAGGTGTTGTTTCCCGAAGAAGCCTTTAAGTACGCTCAAGCATC
The DNA here is from genome assembly GCA_030612405.1 of Candidatus Methanophagales archaeon. Lineage (GTDB taxonomy): Archaea > Halobacteriota > Syntropharchaeia > Alkanophagales > Methanospirareceae > QEXZ01. The sequence goes on from JAUWNY010000017.1 coordinate 913, forward strand.
GTCAAAGGTGGACAAAGTGATAGTAGAAGATGCAAAGACGCTTTTAGCGTATCTGGGCATTCCGTGTTTGCAGGCGCCTTCGGAAGGGGAAGCCCAAGCGGCGTATATGGCTCGGAAAGGCGATGCCGAGCTCGTTTCGTCGCAGGATTACGATTCACTTCTTTTTGGCGCTCCCGCTATGATAAGAAACCTCGCTGCTCCGAGGAAAAAGACAAAAATTGAGGTCATCGAATTAAAAAAACTCGAAGAAAAACACGAGATAACCCGTGAACAGCTTGTAGACATCGCAATTTTAGTGGGGTCTGACTTTAATCCCGGTATAAAAGGAATAGGCGTTAAAACGGCACTAAAACTGATAAAAAAACACCACGATATCGAAAAACTAATGGCGCAACCCGAGATAGGGAAAAAAGAGGGAATCGAGGATTACGCACTCGTTCGTGATATTTTCTTGCATCCTGATGTAAATAGGAGTTATGAACTAAAATGGGCAAATCTGGATGAAGGGAAAGTAAAAGAATTTCTTTGCGAGGAGCATGATTTCTCCGCCACGCGTGTGAGTAAAGCGTTGGAAAAAATCTCACGGTCAAAATCTGATGTTCCACAGCAGAAGATAGGGCTGTGGCTGTAATTTACTAATGTCCCGGTGATTTCAATATTTACCGCAGAGAACGCAGTTTAGAGGCTTAGAGGTTTAGATTGTTAGTTTTTTTTTGCTAAACCCCTAATCACGCTAAACCGCTAAACCACTAAACCGCTAAACTATATATAGTCCTAATTTTATCATACTTTAATTAAATAAATCAACAAACAAACTTTCTTAGCAGGGGTAAGATGTCCAAGAGACACAGACCAAGAAGAGGCTCACTTGCCTTTTCACCGAGGAAACGAGCAAGAAGCGAAACGTGCAGAATAAAAAGAGATGAATTAGCTGCAGGCAGGAAACTACAGGGGTTTGCAGGCTATAAAGCGGGGATGACTCATCTCGTCCTGACGGATAACGTGCCTCACAGCCAGACAAAAGGGATGCAGATTTCCGTTCCTGCAACGATAATAGAGGTGCCGTCTATGAAAGTGGAGGCTCTTCGGCTCTATAAAGCTACCAGTTACGGTAAAAAGGCGGTAACGGAGGTATGGTCAGCAGGTGAGACCGGAAATACTGCTGACATAGATAAAATAGCGGATATAATCAAAAGTTCAGACCGCGATTTGAGTATGGGTTTGAGCATAATCGCTTCTACATCACCCGAGCTTGTGAGTGGATTGCCGAAGAAGAAGCATGAACTAATGGAGATAAAGATGAGCGGGGAGATAGAGAAAGACCTCAAATATGCACAAGAAGTGTTTGGAAAGGAGGTAAGAATTGAGGATATATATAAAGAGGGTGATTTTGTAGACGTTACTGCGCTGACAAGGGGAAAGGGCACACAAGGACCTGTGAAGCGGTGGGGCGTGATGATACAGAATGCCAAAGCACGAAGGTCCGGGAGAGGGCGCCATGTGGGTTGTATTGGCGGCTGGACACCGCGCCGTGTAAGGTGGAAAATACCCCAGATGGGACAGACCGGGTATCAACAGCGAACCGAATATAATAAGCGAGTACTGAAAATTGGAGAGAATGGAGAAGAGATAACGCCAAAAGGAACCTTTTTAAACTACGGCATGGTGAGAAACGGCTATATCATGCTGGAAGGCAGTGTTCCGGGGCCGAAAAAGAGACTTGTAAGAATCTCTCATGCGATACGACCTCATCCTAAGCCCGTTATGCCTGAGATTGTTTATATAAGCATAGAATCACAACAGGGGCATTAAAAAACCTTTCTTTCAAAAAGAAAGCTTTACCAAAGAAACATAACATACGTCAATCGTACGTTAATAAATACGTAATAAAAAAAGTAGAATAAGAGAGATGGCGAAAAAAGCAAAAAAGAAAGACAAAAACAAGGCAAAAGTACTGGACCTGTCAGGGAAGGCTGTAAAGGAAATAACGCTGCCTATGGTATTTATGGACGAGTACAGACCTGACTTGATACGAAGAGCTGTGCTGGCAATGCAGTCCAATCGGCGGCAGCCGAAAGGTCCAACACCATTGTCGGGACGAAAGACATCGGCAGAGAGCTGGGGCACGGGCAGGGGAATGGCAAGAGTGCCTCGTATAAAAACAGGCAGTAGAGCCGCTCGTGTGCCTCAAGCAGTCGGTGGTAGAAGAGCACACCCGCCAAAAACTGATAAAGTCTTAAAACTGAAAATAAACAAAAAAGAAAAGCGAAAAGCGGTGGGGTCCGCTATCGCTGCTACCGTAGACCAGAACCTTGTACGAAGTAGAGGGCATAGGTTCAGCGAGGAGGTTGGGCTGCCGATAGTGGTGGAAGACACATTCACGAGTTTGGAAAAGACCTCAGATGTAGAGGCGTTTTTGAAGTGCATTGGTGTGTGGGATGACATACTTCGTGCGAAAGCGCGAAAAGTGAGAGCAGGGAGAGGAACGACAAGAGGTAGAAGATACAAGTCAAGAAAAAGCATTTTGATTGTTATCCCGGAAGAGGAAGAAACAGCCGAGACTAAGAAAATAAAATTTAAGAGTGCGAAAAATTTACCGGGTGTGGACGTGTCTTACGTGGATAAGCTGAATGCGGAATTGCTTGCACCGGGGACACATCCCGGCAGACTAACCATCTGGACAGAATCTTCTCTCAACTTTTTCGCTAAAAACTTTACTGAGGTAAGACAAGAAAACAAATTGTTGACACAGATTAACACAGATTAACACAGACAAATGATAAAAATCAGCAATGTTAAACTTAAATAAATCTGCGTAAATCCGTGTAAATCTGTGTCTTAAATAGAAGGAAGCTATACTTTATATACGATAAAAAATGGAGATAAAAGAGACACTAAAACATATTGTACCAAGTGAAAAGGCTGCCCTGATGATAGATTCGGAGAATAAACTCCAGTTTATCGTTGATTTGCGGGCGAATAAACGACAGATAAAGAGCGAGGTGGAAAGCGTATTTGAAACTTCGGTGAGGGGTGTGAAGACAATGATAACGTTTAAAGGTGAGAAAAAAGCAATAATAGAATTTGAAGAGGAGGGAAAAGCAAAGGAGATAGGCACTTCACTTGGAATACTATAGACCTATAAAAAATATTCAAAAATGATAGCCACAGAGACCACAGAGGGCACAGAGGGTAAATACTCAGTGCTCTCTGTGTACTCTGTGGCAGAAATTATACTTTATATACAATAAAAAAATGGGAAAAAGAATAATAGCACAGCGGCGGGGAAAAGGTTCGTCCACTTTCAGGGCGCCCTCTCACAAATACAAAGCAAATCTGGAGCATGTACGCGTGAATAAGGGCGAGACGGTATCAGGAACAGTCGTGGAAATAGTGCATGACCCCGCAAGAAGCGCACCCATTGCCCGCATACGAATAGAAAGGGAAGAAAAAACCGAACACCGATTTGTAGTCGTACCCGAAGGAGTTGGAGAAGGAGATGAGGTGGCTTATGGCGAATCTGCGGGAATAAAAACAGGGAATACATTGCCACTTCGCTGTATCCCGGAGGGAATTACGGTATGTAATGCGGAAGCGAGACCAAACGATGGAGGCAAGTTTGCACGTGCTTCGGGCAATTCTATTACGTTGTTAGCACACGAGCAAGAGACAGGAAAAACGCTTGTGTCAATGCCAAGCGGACGAAAGAAGTGGCTATCTTCTGATTGTTTTGCCACGATAGGCGTTGTTGCCGGTGGTGGTCGAACAGAAAAACCTTTTGTAAAAGCAGGAAAGAAATACCATAAGATGAAAACACATTCGGGGAAATACCCTACCGTAAGAGGCGTAGCTATGAACCCCGTTGACCATCCCTTCGGCGGTGGTGGCCATCAGCACGTGGGCAAATCCAAGACGCCTGCGAGGGGTGCGCCACCGGGGAGAAAGGTAGGGAATATAGCGGCAAAAAGAACAGGGAAGAGGTAAAAGTACATGCTCAATAAGAAGTGGAAAATTCTAAATCCTAAGCACCAAATCCTAAACAAATCCAAATATCTAAATCCAAAACGCAAAACCTTTTTGTTTTTGTCATTTGAATTTTGGTATTGTGTATTGTTTAGTATTTCGGATTTAGAGTTTAGGATTTATAAGTCCACAACATATAGAGTAATTACGTAAAGAGGAAAGAAATGGCAAAGAAGAAAGCTAAATCTAAAACGACACTTAAAAAGAAGGAAGAGGAATTCATGTATCGTGGATATACGCTTGCGAAGCTAAAGAAAATGCCACTCGGGGATTTAGCGGGCTTGTTGGGTGCGAGACAGCGAAGGAAATTGAAGAGGGAATTGAGAAGCAGTGAGGAGAAATTGCTGGAGCGAAGCAAAACGGATAAGGAGAGTGTTAAAACACATCTGAGAGATGCCATTATACTACCCGGCATGGTAGGGAAGAAGATAGGGATACACAACGGAAAAGGCTTCGAATTTGTGGATATAAAGACCGAGATGATAGGGCATTATCTGGGTGAGTTCGCATTGACGCGAAAAAAGGTGTTACATGGAAGTGCGGGGGTGGGGGCTACAAGGTCTTCAAAATATGTGCCACTGAAGTAAGGTAAAATCAATGATAAAGAGACTCAAGAGACGATGGGTAGGGTAAAATTTTGCATGGATGCCGGAACAGGACCTAAAACCGAAATTGACCCGGAAACGACCGCAAGGGCAATGGTTTATGAACTCCACATCTCGCCCAAGCATGCGCTCGAGGTATGCAGAGCGATAAAGGGTAAGAAAGTGGGGGAGGCAGAAACATATCTTGAGGCCGTGCTGGAAAAGCGTGTGGCGATTCCGTTCAAGCGGCATAAAAAGAAAGTAGCACATCGCAGAGGGCTAAAGAAGTGGTATTCCGGGAGATATCCGGTGAAGGCGAGTGCGGAAATATTGAAATTGATAAGAGGTGCAAAAGGCAATGCGGAATATAAGGGATTTGACCCGGATACGATGAGGATATGGCACGTAGCTACGAAGAAAGGGCGAACGATAAAAGGGTCAATGGCACGTGCTTTTGGTCGTTCTACACCCAAGAATACGGATACGGTTACTATTGAGATGATACTGAAAGAAGAAGGGAGTTAGGAGACAGAACGTGATAGAGAAGACATTTGTGCGCGAGGGGATAAAGAAAGTAAGAATGAACGAATATTTAGGGAAAGAGTTAGAGAGAGCGGGCTATGGCGGGATGGAGATAAAAAGGACGCCAATGGGCACGCAGATAACGGTGCACGTCGAGAAGCCGGGGATGATAATAGGAAAAGATGGGCGGCGGATAAAAAGGTTAACAGACGACATAAACAGGAAGCATGAGATGGATAACCCGCAAATAGACGTGCAACCCATAGCGGTGCCAGACCTGAGTGCATCGTTGATGGCTAATCGGCTCGCAAAACTTATAGAGCGCGGCTGGCATTTCAGGAGGGCGGGCAGGTCAACATTGCAGCGAATAATGAATCATGGGGCTTTGGGTTGCGAGATTATAATGACCGGGAAGCTCAGAGGGCCACGAGGTCGGATGGAGAAGATGGTTGACGGATATATAAAGCATTGTGGTGAGGTAGCGGAGGAAATCGTGGATCGTGGATATTCGATAGCAAAGACCAAATCCGGCATTATAGGCGTGCAGGTATGGATAGTAAAGCCCGATGCAGTGGTACCCGGTAATTTCCACATGGTAGCGGTAAATAGGGATGTAAAGGAAGCGGTGCAGGAAGAGAAAGAGGAGAAAAAGGTAGAGAATAAAGAAGTAGAGAAGAAGGAGAAGGAAAAGAAGAAGGAAAAGGAAAAAGGAAAGAAAGAATGAGCATATTTAGAATTGATGAGATAAGAAAGATGAGTGAAAGAGAGAGGAAGGAAGAATTAGAGAGTTTGAGGATGGATTTGATGCGGGAACGAGGGATAATAGCCACAGGGGGGGCTCCAGACAATCCGGGCAGAGTAAGAGAAATAAGGAGAACAATAGCGCGGATAAAAACGGTTGAGGGGGAACTGGGAAGGGAAACAGAGAAATGAGCAGGGAAGTTTGCCCTAAATGTGGATTGCCTAAAGACTTATGCATATGCAAAGAGATAGCAAAGGAACAGCAAGTGGTGAACGTGTCTACGGTGAGGAGAAGGTTCGGGAAAATTATTACGGTGATAAGAGGAATAGATGAGAAGGAAGTCGACCTTAAAGGACTTTCGAAAGAATTGAAGTCGAGATGTGCGTGTGGTGGCACGGTAAAAGCAGGTTGCGTTGAATTACAGGGTGACCAAAAAGAGCTGGTAAAGAAGACGCTGCATGAGATGGGGTATTCGTTAGAAGGTAAATAATGAAAATAAATCCGCAGAATATATTGCAGCATGAGCTAATCGGATTGAGGACGGAAGTGGAAGATAGCACTAATAAGGTGGTAGAAGGACTTTTTGGAACGGTAGTAGACGAGACAAGGAATATGCTCGTTATAGAAAATGCGTCGGGGAAAGATAAGAAAATACCAAAAGCAGGAACTACATTCGTTTTTGAGTTGCCCGAAGCAAAAGTAAGACTGCGAGGGGATATGCTTGTTTCACGACCAGAGGATAGGATAAAGAAGTAAAAATCCTAAGCACTAAATTCTAAACAAATCCCAAATTCAAATGCTCAAAATTCTAAACAAACCTTTCTAAAGAACGCTTTCGCAGTTTTGGTCATTTGGATTTTGGTATTGGGTATTGTTTAGTATTTCGAATTTAGAGTTTAGTATTTATTTATAAGTGCATAGAACATTGGATAATTACAAGATGAGAGATATAGGGATAGATGTCGCGATGCCGGATGGTGAATGCGTGGATGAGGATTGTCCTTTTCACGGTAGATTGCCGGTAAGGGGACAAGTTATAGAAGGTGTGGTGGTAAGCGATAAAGCGCCGAAGACGGTTGTTGTTTTGAAGTCGTATCTGAAGAAAATCAGGAAATACGAGCGGTATGAAAAGAGAAGTTCGAAGATACATGCACATAATCCGCCTTGCATAAATGCACGAGTGGGGGATACAGTGAAGATAATGGAGTGTCGCCCACTGAGCAAGACAAAAAGCTTTGTGGTGGTAGAAAAGCGTGTCGCATGACTGAAGCGCGTGTCCCTGCGGATTACACGGAGATGGACCTTGTAGTGGCAAAGCGTTTTGATGAGAAGGTCAGAGAAAACTTTATGCCCGCGATTATCTCTACGGTAAAACAAATCAGTGAGGATTATGGCGTTTTGGAAGGCGTATGCGTGGATGTCGGCTGCGGCACGGCGGTCTTTACAATTGAGTTATGCCGACGTTCAAGGTTGAAGATATATGCACTGGAAAAGGAGAATGCCATATGCGAAGTAGCACGCAGGAACATTGAAAAGGAACGATTAACAGAAAGGATAATTCCTGTTCTGGGCGATGCGCATAAGCTGCCGTTCGAGAGCGATTTTGCGAATTTCATTATCAGCCGCGGTTCATATCACTGCTGGGAAGATAAGGTGCAGGTATTTGAAGAAATTTATAGGGTATTGAAGAAGGGCGGCATTGGATTTGTCGGTGGGGGATTCGGGCGATACGTCACAGAAGAAGAATCAAACAGGATGAAAGCTTTACGAGACCATTCGCTGGATGAGGATGCAAAAGTTTACAGTTTGCCTGATAAGCTAAGAGATGTTATAACTAAAGCAGGTATATCAAAATCGGATTTCCGTGTAAGTTATGACAGAGCAGGTCTCTGGGCAGAAATAAGGAAATAGGATGCAGGATGCAGGATATCTGTGTTGAAACGGTTAAGGGCGTTTCTGATGGCACCGCATATATGCCGGTGACAGTAGGCGGAATTTGAATGATGATGGAGAGAGGGGGGTGAACCAGAAAAATCACCGCCGAGAGCGCAGAGACCGCAGAGTTTTTAGACGGTTTAAAAGATATGTTTTTATTATTTTATAATATTTAAATGCTTGAAACATATTTAGAGATGAGGTAGATACTATGAAAGGAGTAAAAGCGAAGATAACGAAGGCGCTGCAGACCGGTTCGCGTTTAGATTGCGTGGATAATACCGGTGCGAAAGTACTGCAGATAATCGCAGTGAAAGGGTACCGGGGCGTGAAGAACAGGTATCCAAAGGCGGGAGTTGGGGATATGGTGGTGGTAACGGTGAAAAAGGGCAGACCGGAGATAAGGAAGCAGATACTGAAAGCAGTGATAATAAGGCAGCGGAAAGAATACCGGCGACCTTCAGGGATGCGAGTGAAGTTTGAGGATAACGCTGCGGTTATCGTTGACGATAAAGGAGCTCCAAAAGGTTCGGAGATACGAGGACCAGTTGCCAGAGAAGCATTAGAGCGGTTCTCACAGATGTCTTCAGCAGCTACGATGATCGTATGACGTTCCTTATACGTTCCTAACTGCAACCCACAAACATTGTAGAATATAATAAGCGTAGTACTCGCTGCCGAGAAGCGAAGCGGGAGTTACCGAGTGGACAAAGGTGGCAGACTCAAGATCTGCTCCCGAAGGGGTTCGCAGGTTCAAATCCTGCCTCCCGCATAAACGCATATTAAATGATAAAGTAAATAAGGAACGCATTATAGTTATGTCCATGCTGCTGACAGAAGAAGAAGGGAAAGAGGGATTAAAACTCGCAAGACGGGCGATAGAGAAACATCTGAGCGAGAATAGAAGGCTAAAAGCGGAAGAAGCTCACTTGCCTGCAAGGTTCGAAGAAGATAGAGGCGTTTTTGTCACGCTGAACAAACACGGTAATCTGAGAGGTTGTATTGGCTATCCCTACCCTGTGTTCAAACTAAAGGATGCGATTATAGATGCGGCAATATCGGCAGCGGTTAGCGACACTCGATTTCCACCCGTAACAAAAGAGGAGTTTGAGGATATAGTTATCGAACTCACAATACTCTCCATGCCACAGGTATTGAAAGCAGCAAAGCCAAAGGACCTGCCCGAGCAGATAGAGATAGGCAGGCACGGGCTGATTGTAAAGAAAGGTATGTATCAAGGGCTTTTGCTTCCTCAGGTCGCTACGGAGTATGAGTGGTCTGCGGAGGAGTTTCTATGTCAGATGTGCTGGAAGGCGGGATTGCCGCAGGACGCATGGCTGGAGAAAGACACCGAAGTCAGCACGTTTGAGGGACAGATATTCAAGGAGGAAGATGGTAGAGGAGATGGAAAATAGAAGACTTGAAGAAGCCATTGAGTTAGTTTTAAAACATAAGGAAGAAATGGATAAAGAACTTTATGATGGCATTCACTATCGGGTGCTCAGTATAAATAAGGGTGATTCGAGCATGGAAAACCTGAAGAGATGGTTCATCATAGCCACTGGCCCCGGTTGGAGAGGCGGTCCTGCTCTTTCATTAGAAAAAAGAAAGAAAATGATCGCAAGCTTCGATGAATGGTATGAAAGAGTTGTGAATGAGATTTTGCCAAATTATCATGGGCAAGCCAGAATGGATAAGATATATGAGGAGCTTGTGAATATCAAGTGGGTAGGGTCAAAGATAGCCACGGTATATCTAAGGGATATAATCTATCATTTTAACATCTGGTCTGAACTAAGGGATTATCTCTATCTCCCGATTGACAGGCATGTTAGGGCTATATTGAGTAATAGGCTTGGAGAAAATAAAGACGAGGTGCCAAAAGTAAGTGAGAGTTGCTTTACTCGGAAAAGCAGGAAATTTCAGAAGGCTTTGAGCGAAATTCATAACCCTCGTGTAGAATTTGATTACTTCTGGTATATCGGAGCTCGGTTCTGTTCGTATTATCTATGCAATTTTTGCTGGTTAAAGGAACTTTGTATCAAGAAGGAATATTTATTAAAAGACGATGATAAAAATAGATAGATACCGATGTGGATGTTGCGGTGCGTGCGTTACGGTATGCCCCACCGAGGCAATAGATATGATAGGCATGTGGATAGAGATAAACGAAGATAAATGCAATAGATGTAAAGCGTGTGTGAATATCTGCCCTGTGGGTGCGTTAGAGCAGGAACAGTGATGGAGGTGTGAGTTGCCAGGTGTCAGTTCAATTAGCGGTTTAGAATGTCAGCGAGTTAGCCAGTTAGATAACCGAAAAACTAAACCGCTAAAAAAACCAAGCCTCTAATCCGCTTGAAAGCCCTCAAACCTAAAACCTGACACCTACACTCAAATCTTTTTCTCATACACGATTGCATCCTCTCCATCCGCATAATAGCCTTTTATGTCGTATGATTTTTTATAACCGTTTTTTTTGTAAAATCGTATTGCATTCCTGTTACTTTTCCTGACCTCCAGCGTAATTTGTTCGAAACCGTCAGCGAGAAATTCCGCATCCACCATTTTTAATAGCCGCTTCCCCATTCCATTCATTCTGTATTCTCTATCCATCGCAATCCCCGATATATGCCCATGCCCACTTCTTATAGCGCCACCCACGAAACCAATAATCCGCTCTCTGCCTCTGCCCTCGGGCCTTCCATTGTTCGCGGTGTCGGCATCCGTATAAACAGCTACAAGGTAATATTTTTTGAAGGGATAGAACAAATCAGCGATATCTGAAGCGGTGTTTATCGTTCTTATGTTCCTCTTCCATAGCCTTATAATATCCTGCAAATCCGTCTCTGCTGCTTTCCTTATCCTCAGCTCGTCCATAAGCAATTTTCACACCTTATTTGTATAAATTTCAAATCCATGAATAAAAATTCTGCTTCACCCATTCCCGGAAAAAAATATCCCATATCTTATCTTCTTCTATTAATCCTATCCCTTCCAACGATTTAATTGCCTTCCGCACATGACCTGGTGATTTCAAGCGGTATTTCTCTATAAATCGCTGCGAATATTAAACCTTTTGGTATAATACCTTCTGGTTTAATTTCAGGGGGAAGACCCGAATCGCCTCACCCATTTCTTCCTCAGAACAGTTTCCCCCTGTTCATTATCTCGTTCGGGTCAAGGACATGCAGGAACTTCTTCCACACTTCGGCAAGATACCCTATTCTTTCCGCGGTCGGCTCTATTATCCCCGCATAAGGTCTGAACCAGCCGTAGATACCCAGCTCAAGCAGTCGGTGAAATTGCTTCTCGTTATAATTCCTCAGCTTATCGCCAAATTCCTCGTCACTGCCGTCATAAAACACGTCAAGCTCGAAATAGCAGAGCTGCCCGTGGAAACGGTATATCGGGTCAATATAGAAATGAACGTGGTCCTGAGGTATCCCAACTTCCAGCGCCGTCTTCTCGTGCATTTCATAATACTTCGCAGCCAGCGTCAACGGTCCGTACAGCCCGATGCAATGGTAATTCCCTCTCCCTTTTATGCCGAACACCATACAGCTCTTCTCCGCACCGCTCAGGCTCTCGTGCTCGAATGTGCTTGCGAACTCAGCCGGTAATTCCAGTACCTGCCCGCCGCATTCTTTCATGTACGCACGCACCAGCGTATCCTTCGCATCGAATATACCGTCCACGCCTTCTACCAGCACGCACAACACGAACTTCGGCAGCTCCTCGTAAGGATAATCAAAAGTGCCGAAGATGCCTTTCAACCAGCTCTGGTTGTCCACTAACCTGATGCTCGCTGCTAATTCATCGTGCATCAAATTGTAAATGAACTTCGTCGGCGTGCCCACGTCGTCAAAGCCAATGAAGTACTCTTTCCTGTTGTCATACAGCCGGTACAGCTTCGCCGTTAATTCGGTCACCACACCGCACGTACCGGGATGTGCGCAGAACATACCCGCAAAGTCCGGACCCACGCCGTACCTGAAATAAGGCATCTCCGAAAGCGCTCTTGAACCCGTTTTTAACGTCTCGCCGTTCGGCAGGATCATCTCATACGAAATCGTGTGGTCATGCCCGTCCGTAGCCGAAGTTTGGTATATCCCACGCAGGTAATAATTCGCCAGTACGCTCACGGTAAGCGGCGCATCAGGAAATGCAGGTCGTAACTTGTACTTTCGTGTCTGCTCCTGTAACATCCCAAACGTCACTCCCGGCTCTACGGTCGCAGTCTTCATATCGGGATTTATCTCCAGGATGCGGTTCATCCTCGACAGGTCTAATAAAATGCTGCCGTCATGAACCGGGATAGTCAACCCACGCACGTTTATTCCCGTGCTATACGGAATCACCGGTATTTTATGCGTATTTGCAAGCATCAAAACCGTTCGCACTTCTTCTTTGTTCCCGGGTCGCACGATACAAGCCGGGTTCTTCGCGGGTACAAAATGCCAGTGCTGGTCTCTCGAATACGACGTGCATATTGCACGGTCGTCAGTCGCATTCCGCTCCCCTACTATCGCTTGCAGTTCCTTTACTAACGTTGAAAAGGTTTCATTCATCTTAATCACCCCTCTAAACACCTATTTACAAGCTCCACAATGTCATACACTTCCAATTCTCCTTGTTGTTCTTTCTCCGCAGCTTCCTTTAAATTGCGTTTACAGAACGGGCACGCACTCACAAGTGCTTCTGCACCTGCTTCTTTCGCTTCTTTCAGCCGTTCGGCAGCACTCCACAGTGCGAAGTCATCGAATGCCGATTTCACGCCACCTCCCGAGCCGCAGCACCATGCTTGCTCCCTTTCGCGCTTCATCTTCTTTATGTCTGCTACTTCGCTCAAAACCGCTCTTGGCTCTTCATATATGCCCAAATCCCTGCCTAAATGGCATGGGTCGTGATAAGCCGCTTTCAGACCTTCCTTCTTCAGGTTCATATTCCCCTGTCGCGTTAAAAACTGCGTGGAATGCAACAGTTCGACACCCATATCGGGATAGTTCTTCTCGAACGTCTTCAGACAGCCGGGACATGTAAAAACAACGGTCTTTGCGCCACTCCTCTTTATCTCTTCAACGTTGTGTGCCACGAGCTCCTTCGCCGCTTCTACCTGTCCTGTTCTGAATAATACCGAGCCACAGCACCATTCCTCGCCCATCACCTGGTATTTCAGCCCTAATTTATCGAAGATTCCAAGCATGGCATCTGCAATCTCCGGCACTCTATACCGGGCAGTACAACCAATGTAATAGAGAACGTCCGCATTCCCGTCGGTCGTTTCCGCATTGACTTTGTATTCATATTTCTCGCCATACGCATTCTTGGTTTCTTTTATCTTATCTGCAATAGACGTATGCACATCGAGAATCCAGCCTTTACTTGCCATCTCGCGCCGCATCTCTTCAAACAGTTCCGGTGCTCCCAGCTCCACGCTTGTTATCTGCTTACACTTCTCGTAACACGCCCCGCATACTGTACAGGCATAGACCGATTTCAATAGCCCCTCCGAAGGTTCGGTTATCTCGCCTTCTAATATCGCCCGGAAAATCTCCATCTTGCCCGGTGCGTAAAATGCTTGATAGCCGTAATATTCCCCGCTGGGACATAATGGCAGCCATTCCTCATTCGGATGGAAACTCGCAATGCTGCACAGCTTACATTTTACACAGTGGTGAATTGCACTAAGTATCTCTTCTTTTTCCAGTTCCATATCTTCTACCTCTCTTTTCTCTGATGTTTATCCTCATATCTCTACGTTTGAATATTTGTTAAGCACATAACCACGTAAATAATTAACCACAAGATCACACAGATTTCCACGAGAAACATTTTCTTAGAAAGAAAAGCGTTACCAACAACTTTTTTACCTTCGGTAAAAACCTTGACTAACAACCTTTCTTAAAAAGAAAGCTTGACTAAAGAAACAGGTCTTTTTTTTCTTTTAGCCCATGTTTTCTTTTTTCTAAAAAGAAAAAGTGTTGTGTTAATCTCGTGAAATCTCGTGGTTCATTATTTGCAATTTATTATTGGAATGTTTATATTCCCCTTTACTCATACTTTGATGGGCATTTAACCAATAGCTGTGTCGCATTCATGTGATACGGTGCAGTCAGCTTTCCGATGGCAACGGCTTTTTGCCCCTCTTTGAGTCCCTGAGGGTGCACTCCCGAATATGTTACCTCGATCGTGGCTTTGCCGTCAGTGAGGTCGAAAAGCAGCGTGCCGTCCTCAGCCAAATGTAATGACCCATTGGCAACCGTGTCCAAAATCTGAATTTCTTTGCCAATGTATTCCTCATTCCCTGCGACATCCGAGACCGCTAAATACGGATTGATAAAAGACGAAAAGGCATCGTATGCGAAAATGGCACTTAGAGCGACCAGCGCGAAAACGATGATGTGAACCGCTTTGATTTTCATTTTTCTTGTTTTTCTCCTTCCAATTCCGCTATCCTCTCTTTAAGCGCAGACAGTCGTCGGTTAAGCCATACAAAGAGTACTAACAGCGTCGTCCAGTAAATGACAGAAACGACGAATATCCCATATACATCCATCTCTTTTTAATCACCTCCTCCTCCTTCTTCTCCTCCTTTTTCGTACGTTAATCTATTTACACGGTCTTCTAAAGACCAGACTGCGAATGCAGTTATCAAAAGATAAACGAAAAAGAGTAAAGCTGCTATAAGGTTCAGCGACAACGTCTGCTTTACCGGCAAAGCCATAGAAATTTCTGATGCTTTCGGATGGAGTGAGCCCCACAGGGTTACCGAAAGAAAAGTCAGGGGTATGGTGGAAAAAGCCAGGATATTGTACACCGCACCCACCAAAGCTCGTTTCTCGAGACCTCCGATGGAAAGTTTTAGGGAGAGATAGCCCATGTACGCAATCCAGAGTATAAGCATGGTTGCTTGTTTCGGGTCCCAGTTCCAGTACGCACCCCAGGTGGCATTTGCCCAGATCGAACCGGAAATCAGCGCTACCGCGCCATAAACCAATCCTAAAATCGTTGATACTTCCGCAGCCCGGTCGTATTCCATATTCCTCTTCCACAGGTACATTATGCTCGCAACGAGTGAGACGAAAAAAGCGAGAAAACAAATCAGGGCGACGGGTACGTGCGTATATGAGAAGTAAAGGTCTTCCCTTACAGGTTGGACGGCAACGTAAGCCATATAAGAAGCGACCACGCCCAATGCTGCGGCAGCACAAAGAAGAATATCTCGTTTCATTTCTTTTACTATCCTAATTCTTTATAACGCCTTACCTTATATAAAAACGTCAAAAAAATATGGAGATATGGAGATAGAATGCATAAATACGGGTGGTGACAAATGTCTAACAACAGCATAGCAGTGGAAATCACTGAAGTGTCGAAGCGATACGGCTACTTGCAGGCGTTAAAATCCGTGTCGTTGGAAATTGGAGCATCCGAATTTTTGGTTTTTTCGGGTCCCAACGGAGCGGGGAAGACGACATTGCTGAAAATAATCGCCACGCATATCTCGCCATCTTCGGGAACGCTGAAAATATTTGGTACAGATGCACTCAAAAACGGGGGTGAAACAAGGAGAAGAATTGGATTTGTAACGCATGAAAGCTTTCTTTATGATGAACTGACCATCAGGGAGAACCTGCTATTCTATGCGAAACAGTTCGGTGCCGTGGAAGAGGACTTCCTCGCCACGGTGGAATTTTTGGGTTTGAAACGCTGGTATAACGTCTATGTAAAGCAGCTCTCACATGGACTAAGAAAAAGGGCGGACATCGTGAGGGCGTTAATCCACAATCCTGATTTAATTCTGCTTGACGAACCTTTCTCGGGGCTGGACACGAACACCTGTGACGTGCTTGTAGATTACTTCAAAAGTCACGAAGGCAAAGGCAAGACGCTATTAATATCGTCCCATTCCCTGGAGTGGTCGAAGAAGATTTGCGATAAAGGGATTTTGCTCGATAAAGGTAAAATAGTTGGAGAAATGACATTTTAGAGATAGAGAGGGGTGCTACAATGAAAAATATCCGGAGTGGAGAATTCCAAAGAGCAGCATTGGGAATAGCGGAGAAAGACCTGAGGACAGAATTCCGGCGCTCTTATGAGATTCTCTCTATCCTTATTTTTTCGCTGGGTTCCATTCTGATTTGCAGCTTTGCGTGGAGCGGTGGCGGCGGCGGCGGTGCGACAGACCCCGAAGTGGCAGGTGCGGCACTATGGGTTATCCTTTTCTTTTCAAGTATCCTTGTGTTTACCACTTCGTTCACGCGTGAAGCAGACCGGGGAACGCTTGGCGGTTTGAAAACACTGCCTTGCTCATCGCTGGCAATCCTGTCCGGGAAAATCATCTATGGAACGGCACTGCTATTTTTCGTTGAATGCGTGTTAATTCCGTTTTCCATCATCTTTTTAAATCTCGAGTTGGGCACACGATTTCCTGCTCTATTGCTCGTATGTTTCTTAGGTGCGATTGGACTTTCGTTTGCAGGTTCCTTTGTTTCCGGGCTTGTAATGTTCTCGGAAGGCAAGACCCTGCTTCTTTCTTTTCTCCTCATTCCCGTTTGTATGCCGGTGCTTATCCTATCGGTCATGGCAACAAAGAAAATCGTCAGTGGTTCGGGTATAGCCGAAGTAATACCGGAATTGAGACTGTTAATCGCTTTTCTTCTCCTGATAACTGCGATAATGGTTCTTACTTTTGAGTTCGTGCTTGAAGAGTAATTCGTACTTGTTGTATAGAATTATAGTCAATTCCGAAAATTATTAACTACCGTTGCGGTGCTGGTGCTATTAGCCCGAATCAGGAAACATTGTCTTATAAAGTTCATCACTTATTCTGAAGCCCATCTCTCTTAGTTTGTCAATCAATTCCTTTTTATCAATGTCAAAGCCCATCTCAATTGCCAAATCCATAATTCCTATGATCCCCTTTGTATTTACATCCATCAAATCTGCTATATCTCGTGCCGTCGCCTCATCTATTAATGCGTAATCCGCCCCTAATTCTTTGCAAAGGGCAATAACTTCGGATTCCCCCTCCCCCAATATTGATGATAGGGCTCTGACCGCTACTTCGTCCATAACGGATTTCTTTATGATCCACCTATCTTCAATTGCGGTTTTTGTTTCTTCTGAGCCGACTTCACCCCTCCCCTTGACTATAACTTCATTAAAAACAGCTTCTGAGATATATACTTCTAAAAATAATTCCTTCAGCAAGTCAAATTGTTTAATTTGTGCCAGCCCGATAAGACAACTGCTGTCCGCCACTACCCGAAGATTTTTCATCTCCCTATCTTTGCTATCATTTGTTGGTCTTTTTCAAAATCTTTCTCCCTATATTCATAAGCTGGTATACCATGTTTCTTTAAAAGTTCTATAAACCTTACTCTACTCATCTCTGCTAATTCTGTTGCTTTTCCGAGTGATATCGTCTTCTCCTGAAATAGAACAATAGCAAGAGCTATTTTTAGCTTCCTTTTTATATCTTCCGCTTTTGGCAACCCTCTCATCGCGAATATTATATCTTGAGGGAGCTCTACCTCTACCCGTTCAAATTTAGTTGCCATAATCTTTACCTCCCATTTCTCGAGATTAAAACAATATTACTCACATTGATATATAAACCTTCTCATCTATTTATTTTTTTTTTTACCGCAGAGAACGCGGAGATTCTTCCCCACCATCACCGCGCCCCCGTTATCAGTGGTAAACAACTATCAAGACTCCTATATCAAACACAAAAAGCATCCTCTTCATTCAGGGATTTTTATCTAATCTTGCTTCACCGGCTGGAGATAGCCCCGATAATCTCTAAAATCTCGTCTTCCGTGAAGTCGTGTGGTATGATATAAAACGACCACTCGCGGTCTGCCCAGAAGTACTGGTAAGTAACACCATCTGACGAAGTTTGATATACCTGTTTCTCAGCGATTGTAAGTTCCTTCAGATCGGATGCCCAACTGCCTCCCCATTTTTGCATACCTGCCACCATCTTCTCCGTCTCGTCGTTTGCAATCGTCTCGTTTGGATACAGCGTCGTCCACAGGGTCAGGAATTTACCTTCTTCCATATTCATATAGTGCACGATTGCCACGTCTTCAACATGCTCAACACTGCCTGTATGCGACTGTTTTACACGCTGCAGTGCATCATCACCGCAGGATACTACTACCTTCTTCATGCCAAGGAGTTCATCGGGAGCGATTGCAGAAGCATTCACATTTACGTTCAGGTTCACTTCATGTGACGGTGTAGCAGCATGTGGTTCAGTCAGGAACTCAATGTAGCCGAAATACGACACTGCTGCTGTCGCTGCCGCTACCAGCAGGCAAGAAATGAGAATCACAATGTTTTTTTTGGTCACTTTCATCAGGCGGGCGGTCCAGCAGGATTTTAATTTGTTTCCTCTCTTCTATCGTGGTAATTGTGGGGCTCTGCCCCACGACCCCGCAAGCCCTGTAAGGGCTTATGTGTAATCTCGTGGTTGAGATTGGGTTTAATAGGGCACAACGGATCTTCAGCCCATATATCTCCTTCTTCTGCGTATGCCCTTATTCGGCATCCCCCGCCGCATAAATCCTTCTGTGAGCAGGAACTGCACTTCCCCTTCAAGAACTTCGTCTTTTCGCGGAACGCAGCGAGCACAGGATTTTCTGCATCATTCCACAGTTCGCTGAACTTTCTCTCGCGAATGTTCCCGATTTTAAATTCTTCTAACTGCGCGAATTGACATGGATACACGTTCCCCGCTGGGTCAACGTTCGCAACGCGGTCGCCAGCACTACAAGAATCGCCCGTATATTGAAGCAATTTAAGCGCGTTTTCGTATTCGGGGTTATTGTCCTCTCTTAATTTATTCAGCAGGTAAATGCCGTCCTGAGGTGCATCTACCGTAAGAATCTCCATTTCCTCGGGGTCCAAATCCCGTGCCCGCTGGTACAGCAGGTCAAAGATATGTGCAACTTCTTCGGGCTTTAATTGCTTCTCGTAAATCTCTTTTCCCCTTCCGCTTGGAACGAGCCAGTAAACACAGAACCGCGGCACTTTTAAAACATGGGCAAAGTCAAGCAGGTCTTCTATTTCTTGATAATTATCTCTCGTAATGGTAATCCGGATACCCGCTTTGAGCCCGACTTCTGCGCAGTTCTTCAACGCTTGCACTGCTTTTCTGAAGCACCCTCGTTGGTTCCTGATGGCATCGTGCGTTTCCTCTTTCGCACCGTCCAGCGACACACCGACATACTCGATTCCGTGTGCCTTTATCCTTGCTGCAACCTCCTTTGTTATCAGCGTGCCATTGGTGCTCAGAGCAGTTTTCAGCCCCTTCGCAGTTGTGTAAGCCGCGAGTTCCCAGAAATCTTTTCGTACCAACGGCTCGCCACCGCTGAACAAAAGCAAAGGCACTTGCATCTCTGCGAGGTCGTCAATGAACGCCTTTGCCTCCTCTAATGATAATTCCTCTTCTATGTTCAGTTCTGGTCGAGCATTAATGTAGCAGTGCGTACAGGCTAAGTTGCATTTGTTCGTAATGTTCCAGAAAACCACGGGTCTGCGAGTTTCAGCAAATGCGAGTAACCTGCTTGGAACCTGATGCGGCGATTTTTTCCTGTGTTTTAGTGCTTCACTAACCGTTCCCTTTCCATGAACAAGCTGTGTTATGCGAATCATGTTGCTCCTACTTTTTGGTTGTTTGCTATGTTCTATAATTATCTAATAAAAAAACAACAAGTTATTTATTGCAGTAATAAAAAGTAGTATTTATGCGACTGGGTATCTTTCTTTGCGCCTGTAACGGTACAATAGGTATAGATTTTAAAAACGTCAAAAGGAGTCTGAAGAAGAATAAAGAAGTTGAAATCGTTGAACTCCATGACCAATTATGTCAGGCAGGGTTGGATTATATCATAGACGACCTCAGAAGATTGGAGCTTGACGGCATATTAATAGCGGGCTGTAGTGAAAAAAAACGACTGTTTGAGCGGGTAACCGCTGGATTCGGCCGTGACATCTTCTTCTTAAACATCCGCGAACACTGTGGTTGGGTGCACGGCAGAAAAGAAGCGACAGAAAAGGCGAAGGCTATGATAAAGGCCGCTATCAGTTACATTACAATAAAAACCACGCTTCCAGAACCTAAAAAAACCGTGGTGGATGTTGGATACGATGTGTTGGTAGTCGGTGAGGAAGACAGAGGAGCCGTAAAAGTTGCAAAAAGTCTTTCCCATCTGGCTAACGTCCATCTATTGACAAACAATATTCAAGAATGGTGTGATGAGTTGGAGATACATATTGGCGAAGTTAAAGGCATAAGCGGTGATATCGGCGGATTTGAGGTGAAAATAGAGAGAAATATAGACGTAGCGAAGTGCATATCCTGTGGTCTTTGTGTGGATGCGTGCCCGAAAAATGCGATACGATATGATGCTGTGTACACAATTGAAGAGGGATGCGATGAATGTGGCGATTGTATTGATGTGTGTCCAACAGGCGCCATTGAGTTCCACAACCGTGAAGTTATCCATACGGGTCAAATTCTGGCGATTGCGGAGGGCTGCGGCTGGAACGGGCCAGCCCGATTCGGGATTTACACTGCAGCGGATTACGAAGAAGCAATGAGGAAAGCAGTTGACGTGATTACGAATTTAGGAGAAATAGAGCATACGAAATTTCTGGATTTGGATTTGGAAAGATGCGCAAGCGGTAAGAGCGAATTAATAGGGTGTGAGTCATGTTTACCCTGTCCCTACGAGGCGATAACGCGGGAAGGTGCGAAGATGGTGTTCAACGAGGTCAGATGTCAAGGATGCGGGCTTTGTTGCGCCTTATGCCCTCTGTCAGTCCCGCAATTAGAGGAATACCCCAACCATCTAATATATGCTCAAATAGAAAATCTGTTGTCGGCGGATTTAACGCAAAAGATTCTCTTATTTGCCTCTTCAGAACGCATTGAAGATTTAAACGTGGTTGGCAGGAAGAAACTAAAATATCCTGCGGTGCTACCCCTCTTCGTGCCTTCTATTGATCTGGTATCTGAGACGCACATACTTAGTGCATTTGAACTCGGTGCGGATGGTGTCGTCCTGTGGGGATGCGAAAACGGTAATAGCCATCTCGAACAGATTGAACCTACGGTAAAGTTTGCAAATATGGCTTTATCTGCATTCGATTTAGGTGCGGAAAGAGTGCTACTGGTAAGTGATACGCCGGGCGATGCCATGAATAAGATGGCGAATTTTGCCAACGACTTAAACCCTTCTCCTATTAGAAACAAGAAGCGGGAAACGATTGATTTTGGTAAACCCAAGAGGGATGTGCTGTTGGAATTAATGCGAAGCTTTTCCGTGAAAACCAATGTGCATCCAACGTTAATAGAAAAAAACACGCAGTTTCCATTCGCTGATGTCTCTATTGGTTCTAACTCCGCATGCACGATGTGCAATGCCTGCGTGAACATGTGCAGGACAAACGCCTTGAGTAAGGAAGAGAACACGATTAATTTTGTCTATGGGCGTTGTATTGCCTGTGGCTTGTGTGCGCAAGCATGTCCAGAAGAAGCGATAATCATAGAGAAAGTGCTTGATTTCTCGCGACTGGTAGAAAAAGAAGGAAAAAAACTCGTTGAATCTGAGTTCATTGCATGTGCGGGATGCGGAAAATTATTTATGAGCAAATCGGCATTTGAGCGAATATCAGAGCTATTAAGGGAAAATGAAGGTGAAAATGAAGGCAAAGTAGTAGGCGGAGGAGAACTCAGCGTAGATAAAAAAACAGAATTGCTCAGATATTGCGAGGACTGCAGAGCTTCAAAAGCGGTTGAGTGGACGTATAGAAAGATGGGTGTAGAAGGAGTTGGTTGAGGGGAAAAAAGTTAAATTTCACCGCAGAGCACACAGAGAACGCAGAGGCATAAGAAAACAGAAAATAAATAAATAAATCTGTGTAAATCAGTGTAATCTGTGGTTGGTTATAAAAGGAGCTAAACGAATACGATGGCGGAAACAGAAGAAATTTTGGAAACGAGAAAAAATTTTTATGCGTTTTTGTATCGAATGTATTTAGAGGAGCCACCGAGGGCGTTTGCGGATGACCTGGCGAACGGAAGAATCTCTTTCTCTGATTCGATAGCGTTAGACGAAGAGCTATCCGAAGGTTTTCGTTTATTAAACGAATTTATGGAGAAACGCAAAGGCAAACGCAAAACGGTGGATGAATTGTATGGAGACCTGGTAGATGAATACACCCTTTTATTCATCGGGCCTCATAGACCTCCGGTGCAGCCATACGAGTCGTGGTGGATAGATGGAAAGCTAATGGGAAAATCGCTATTAGAAGTGAAGAGAGCGTGTAGGGAAGCAGGTGTCGCTAAATCGAAGGATTATGCAGAGCCAGAAGACCATATCGCATTTGAACTCAAGTTTATGCATCATCTATGCGAGCTGGGATTCAGTGCTGAAAACGAAGAAAAGCGGAGGGAGTGCTTAAAGCAGCAGAAGAAATTTCTAAACGACCATTTATTGAAATGGGTGCCTGATTTCTGCGATGCGCTATACGAATACAAACAATCGGATTTCTACAAGGGCATTGCGAAACTCACAAAAGGTTTTCTTTTGTTAGAAGATGCGGTAATCGGGGAATTATTGAAATAGAGGTAAAAGTGCCTGCAATTTGCCTATGTTATTTTATTCCATGTTTGTTTAAAAACCTATGCTGAAATTTCTATATTCGTTAAAAACCATTAAGTTTTATATAATATGAAGATGCAAATTATCAAAAGGTGATGGATATGTCAGGCAAAGAAGATATAAAAAATTTACTGAAGATATCGGGATATTCAGACATAGCGATAGAATACTTTCTCAAGAAAGTGAACGTAGGAAAAATAGAGGACCCCGATGCTTATTTTGTACATACCGGTCCGTGCGGAGACACAATGGAGATTTCCCTCGCAATCGAGCCGGAGTCGAAAGTGATAAAGGAAGCGAAATTTCAGGCGATAGGGTGCGCAGGGGCTTTTAGCTCCGGGTCTGCCATTACCGAGATGATAAAGGGAAAAACGATAGAGCAAGCGAAAAAGATAGAAGAAGAAGACGTAATAGACTGGCTTGGCGGTATCCCGCAACAGAAAATTCACTGCACGTGTTTAGCAAAAAAGACGCTGAAATTCGCACTTAATGAATATAAGTAATAAGAGATAAAAGAAAGGAAAGGAAAACTAAAATAAAAGCCAAATATCAAAACCAACAAGAAAACAGAAAATAAATTATGGACAC